>CALMWE010000234.1 GCA_937873795.1 uncultured Caryophanales bacterium | reverse complement strand
CCGGAGGGATTTAAAAAAGACATCGTCTTGCGTCATTTTGAAGCAGTCGAATATTTCTGCCGTGTCTTTGTGAACGGAAACGAACTGTTCTCACATCGCGGCGGGTATCTGCCCTTCTCCATCGACATCACGTCGCAACTCCAAGATGTCAATGAACTTGTCGTGATCGTCCAAGATGACACCAAAAACGAGGGTGCCGCCACCGGAAAACAACGCCTGAACAGAGGCGGTATCTGGTATACCCCCTGCAGCGGTATCTGGCAATCCGTTTGGCTCGAAAGTGTTCCCGAAGGTTATTTTGAAGAGATACGCGTAACGCCGAACTTCGACGAAAAGTCCGTCTCCTTTGAATTCGTCACAAGCTTGCCTAAAGGCGACATTTCAATTATCAGCCATGGCAAATTAGTCTCAAAAACACCTTTCAGAACCTCGCAAATCACCCTTCCTTTGCCCCATCCGCATCTTTGGTCGCCTGAAGATCCGTTCCTTTATGATGTTGAGATTTCCAATGCCTTTGAAACCGTCAAAACGTATTTTGGGATGCGCAAAGTCAGTATGGGCGAATCCGCCTACGGTCCTTGCTTGATGCTCAATGACAAGCCCTATTTCATGAATGGCGTTTTGGATCAAGGCTATTACAGCGATGGAATTTACACACCCGCCAGCGAACAAGCCTTCATCGATGATATTCTCGCGATGAAGAGTTTGGGGCTCAATACGCTTCGTAAACACATCAAAATCGAAGACCGCCGGTTCTATTACCAATGCGACCGTTTAGGCATGTTGGTATGGCAAGATTTCCCCTCGGGAGGCAAATACGGGATGTGGTCCATGACCATTATGCCCACCATCGGATTTAAAACCTCCAACGACCATAAATACCGTGCCTTTGGTCGTGCAAATGCCAAAAATCGTCAGCAATTCATTGATGAAATTTGGGAAACAATGAAACTATTGAACCACTATCCCAGCATCGTCATGTGGGTTCCCTTCAATGAGGGCTGGGGACAATTCGATGCCAAACCGATTGCCGAAATGGTCAAAAAGCAAGATCCGACCCGCTTAGTCGACCACGTCTCCGGTTGGTTCGACCAAGGGGGACCCGATATTGCGAGCCACCACATCTATTTCAAAAAGATCGTATTAAAACCCGATCCCTTGAACCGTCCGATCGCGGTGACCGAATTCGGGGGTTACTCTTTGAAAGTCGATGGTCATGTCTTTAATACCGATAAAGAATTCGGGTATCGCCGGTTTACCTCCCAAGAAGAACTGGAAGCCGCGTTGATCAAACTCTACGAAACGGAAATCTTGGATAATATGAAAAACGGTTTATGCGCCGCCATATACACACAAGTGTCCGACGTCGAAGACGAAATCAATGGTTTCTTGACGTATGACCGTGAAGTCCTTAAAGTCGATCCTAAAAAGATCGAACCGATTCTTAAAAAAATTCAATTTTAAAAGCACCATGACGGTGCTTTTTTTCTTAGAACAAGGGTGCGGGTTTGGGACTGCCGCAGTTCGCACAGAACTTGGCGTCTTCTTCATTGACTTGGCCGCAGGTGCAGGTCCATCCGTTGGGGGCTGGAGCAGGAGCGGGAGTCGGCGCTGGGGCTGGCGCAGTGGGTTCCGTCGGTGCGGGGGCAACCGGAGCAATCGGCGTGGGAGGGGTCGGCTCGGAAGGTTTGGGAGCAGGAGCGCTGGCCGCTTGGGCAGCCTTGGCTTCGGCTTCGGCGGCTTTGCGGGCGGCCTTCTTGGCTTTAGCTTCCGCAATGGTTTTATTCAGTTCATCGGGAACCGTGAAGCTGTTGTTGAAATGTTCCATGTCTTCTTTGGAAGTGTCTTTCTCCAAACGATGCATGGCAAGGGCTAAGGAGTCAACAAGGAGAATGACCAGCTGGAACACGACTAAACCACCCAACGAGGCTAGAATCGTATAAAGACCCGTCAAAATAAGGGCTGCATTGATAATAATCCCGAGCGTCAGGAAAACAGGGAAAGCAAGAAGGGCTAAAACGACCAAAGCGATCGAGACATAGAAAAGGACGATTGAAACTAAACGCAGTTTTTCAGAAATCGGAAAAGACCGGGTGGATAATTTCTTTTTCATAGAAGACTCCTTTTTTCTTATCTAATGTTATCGTGCTTATTCCATCGGTGTCAATTTACTTATGACGCGTGATTACCGCGTTTTTGCTTTTTTGAAAATAAAAAATGCATCCTTCCGAATGCATTTTACATACCAATTGGTGGAGCTGACGAGGATCGAACTCGCTACCTCCTCCATGCCATGGAGGCGCTCTCCCAGATGAGCTACAGCCCCGAAACGAACCTGTGGGAAAATCGTTCGCTTCTAAATGATATTAAATCAATCTTTGATTGTCAATGAAATTTTACGCTTCGCGTCCCGAGGAAGTCACTTTTTTCCCGCGGATAAATTTGAACGCCGCCCAAACAAAAATCGAACCGATGGAATTGCCCGCGGTCATCACCAGTAACGAGAGCAGCACTTTCCAAAAATCAGTGGCCCATGCGTTGGCAAAGGCGTAGAAGAACATATCGGCGACGACGTGTTCGAATCCGGAGGCCACGAAACTGCCGATGGCAAAGAAGACCACGATGATTTTAACAAACGGGCTTTCAAACTTCTTATAGCCCTCCACCGCAATAAAGACCAGCATACCGCAAAAAATGGCGAGGACAAATAAAGAAAGGTAGGAGTCATTCAGTCGGGCTTCCGATAAAGCGAGCCCGGCTTGGTAAAAAGCTCCCGTAGGGTTCGCCGAGCGGGTCAATCTCAAGAGATACCCGCTTCCGGTGGCCCCAATTAAGTTTCCAATCCAGATAATAAGCAAATCTAATATGAAAGAAGGTTTGTTCTCAAAGACATAGCCGATTTTTCCGGTGTATAGAGCGGTCCCGGTTAGCAATATCAAAATCAAAGCCACCGAGAAAAAGAAACTTCCGATAAAACGCGCATCAAACGCCACCGCACCGATAAAGACGGAACAACCGATGCAAAGCATAAGACCCGCGAAAATAGCGCTGATCAACAGTTTTAAATACTTCATACGTAAACCCTCTATGCCGAGAATTATACGTTCATGGCGGAAAAGTTTCAACCGCCCATAAAAAAACTCCTACTAAGTAGGAGTCTTTTGTGGTTTACTTCTTTTCTTCGGTTTCGGGTTCGATTTCAACGGTCTTGCCGTCTTTGGTGACTTTGAAGGATTTGACCTTTTTGCCATTGATTTCGATGTTGAAGTCTTTGTCATCTTCGTCTTTTTCATCATCATCGTCGTCTTCATCGTCATCCTCTTCAGTCGTGCAGGTGAACTCTTCTTTCAGCCACAGACGTTCGATGGGTTTAAAGATGACGTAGAAGAGAGGAATCGTGAGGAATAAAGCCCACCACGGATGCCATTCGCCGACCCACACGAAGCCAATCATCAAATAAGCGATGACGACCACGATCGGGAAAGCGAATTTGGTAATCTTCTTGTAAATGAAGCAATCAAAGATGGATGAGAAGACAGGAATCGTGAGGAATAAAATCCAGAACGGATGCCACATGTGCGTGAAGACACCAATAAATACGTACGCGACCGCGACTGCGAGCGAGTAGATACCCGTGAGCACTTCGCGTAGGCGGGCGCCCTTGGAATTCTTGCGGTCATCGATGTGAATGCCCGTGGGGCCGATATGGACATTGTTGTCCTTGTCGGTCACGTGGATGCCACCGATTCCAATGTGGACTTCTTCTTTGTCGTCCACGACATGGATGCCACTCGGGCCGATGGTCACTTTCGATTTCTTTTTGGACTCTTCTCCGGCTTTGGCTTCTTCTTGGGTCTTTTCGGCGGTTCCGGCTTCGTCGATGATATCTTCAACGGTTTTATCGGTTTCGAGCAGTTCGTCGAGCGAGACGCCGTATA
>CALMWE010000233.1 GCA_937873795.1 uncultured Caryophanales bacterium | reverse complement strand
TGCGCCAACATCAGGAGGGCTACGATGAAAACTCTTGAAAAGAGCGTCTTAAAGAATTTTTTCATAATGCCTCCTAGAAATATCATAGCATCGCAGTGTTTTTTTCCAAGAACCAAAAAAGAAAACGGAAGTTTCTTTTTCACCCGACAATTGGACAAAAAAGGGAAACGGAGGCTTCACTGGACATTATCGTCCGGTAGGGGCACAATATCATCATAAGGGGAACTAGGAATATGGGTTTACAAGGAAACGGTCCGGTTAAAGTCAGCGATTTAAGAATGGCACAGCGCGTGGCAGTCAACGAGGTCATCCGACTCCGCGGCAGTGAATTCGTGGTCGAGCAAATCGAAACTCTCGGGAATAATGTCGTCTTCCGGTTACGTAATTCTGACGGAAACATTCAAAAAGCCTCCTTCAAAGGATGGCAACCCATCAGCGTGATCACTGAGAGCAAGCTTTAAATTAAAATTTGCTGATTTAGCAATCCTGTTTGCGTGTTGATACGCATACAAATATTGAAATACAAAAAAACAGCCATTTAAGTGGCTGTTTGAGTGCTTTTAAACCGGGATGAAGGCACTTTTTTTATTTTTCCGGCTCGAGTCTCAATGTTTGGTGGGGATAACAGGGGTCGAACCTGCACAAGTTGCCTTATTAGATCCTAAGTCTAACGCGTCTGCCAATTCCGCCATATCCCCATGGGGTCACCAACGAAGGCTTTTTGCCCAACTCGGTTACAGTTATTTATTTTATAACGAATGGCTATTTTTATCTATCGTTTTGTTTAGGTGTTCAAAACCAGGTAGTGATATAAAAAATGAACCTAAAAAGAGTTTTCAATCGATCATCCGAAACCCTTTTTTATTTGCCTATTTTTTTGAGATTGGAACGATTTTTTAGAAAGTCGAATTGAATTATCGCAAAATTGGTTAAAAACATGAGCGCCGATAAGCCTAGTGATGTTCCAAGAATAAAGGCAATTTCTTTTATGGATATTCCTAACAGGAGAATAATGCCTCCGCTTTGGACAATGCCTTGATTGATCGAGGCGACAATAACATACGAACACCCTAATCCCAAGGCAAAACAAATCATCAGCATCACAAGGGAGACTAGAGCATAGGAAAACAAAATACTTCGGCGTGGTGCCCCAAAGTCCAAAAGCAATTTATAGCGGCGTGCCAAGGATTGATTAGATACGACTGTTTGTAATACCAAGAATAAGGCAACCAAAGAGATGCCGACATACGTGATAATTGAGAACGGTTGTTTGAGTGATTCAAACCGTTGATTAAACTTGGTTAAATCCATCATGACCGGATCGTTAAATTGAATGTGCGAAGGAGCGCCATCCACATAATAGGATTGATCTTGCAAGAAATGGATTAACTCCAAATCTTTTGAACGGTCTCTCGAGAGTTTAATGACAAAGGAATCGGTGGTTTTCATCTCTGCATAATAATTTGAATAAAATAAAGCAAAATCTGCTTGGGTCACGGCAGCAACTCCACCATAATAAGACTCATCAAAAACCCCAATAAGACGGAAAGACTTTAAAAAATTAAAGGAAGTGGAGGTATCCACATAACATGATTGCGTAATAAAAATTTCTTCATTGGCGTATTGTTCCACAACAAAGGTTTTTGCATTGACATGGGCAAGATTCTTGAAGTAGGCACGATTAAATTCGGGAGCATATTCGTTTTCTGTATTGCTCGAGATATAACTCACATAGAATTCAGTGTCACTCATATCCGGATTCGTACTGACAAATCCCACAGGAAGGTGGCCTTTCGCATATTCATAAATGGAGTATTTGTAGAAATCATAATAGGTAACATATTCCGTTATGCCGGCATTCTCGACAGGGTATTTAAAACCACCTAGATCCATGGCGATTTCGCCGTCTTCGATGTCCGTATTCTCCGAATCAAAGAATTCAAATGCAACAGGAAGATTACTTTTGTCTGCGATGTTGACCGTTGCCCTTTTGGGATTGGTTGTCTCCAACAGGGCATCAGATTCCGAAAAATCGGCTCTTAAGTAAAAACTCTCGGGCGAATTTGCGTAGTCAAAATCGTTCATCAGAGAATTCGGGAGATAGAGGGCATTGTGATAGGTATATAAAGCGGTCTGCATCAAAAGGTCATAGGTTATGCTTGAGTTTTGGTCTTTATAATACTCATAGACTCGAGGATCAGGATTGGTCTCAAGGACACCAACGATGTTGAGAGACAAAGTTTTGTCCTTGTTTTTGAATGTAACAGTGGAATTCAAAATATCTGCATATGCATTGAGCTCAAGCGGTGTCGCCGAGGCAACCATTTCATCCCATGAACGATAATAACGAACAAATCCCGATGAAAATTCTTCATATTGGAAACGAGTGATTACCAGTTCGTTTTCACCCTCGATCGGCAGACGGCCCGCAAGAAGAGAAAAACCATAGGTATCCAAAACGTCTTGGTTAAGAGCAAATGCCCTCCAGGCGGATTGCGGTTCTCCTGCGATAAAAGAAGATGAACCTGATCCGTCTCCATCAACGATACTGGCTGCTGGGAATCGGGCTTCGAATCTTGAACTGGAAGCCAAATAGTCAACCCCCCTCATTTTTTCTTCAATAGCTTGGGATTCAAGGTAGTTAAAAGGTTGCGGCAAATTTGTTGCTCCGTAATCCGGCGTTTTTCCCGAAGAACGGTTGACCGATAACAAGGTGTTTGTTCCGTAATACGAGTTGAGCATAACGTTGTCCCGATTATAATTTCCCAGTGAAAAAGACAAAGTCATCGGGATCAAAATCATGAGTGTTAAAAAGGAAAAAACGCTGAATAAGGCCTTGTTGGTTAATAAAGCACCATTTTTTACGGTGGAGGTAAAAGGGACTTTCCAACCTTTTCCCAGCACATTCAGCGAAGATGAAGCCTTTGGACTTTTTGAATAAGGAATAAGCGAGGTTAACGAACCGTCTTCCAGTTGGTAGAGGGCATCCGAATAATGTTCAGCCCGTTCACGGTCATGAGTAACAACAACCACCAAATGGGTCTTCGAATATTCGACGAGATAACGGAATAATTCATCAGCCAAGTCGGTATCAAGACTGCTGGTGGGTTCATCGGCAAAAAGGATAGGGATGTCTTTAAGCAATGCTCGGCATAATGCCACACGTTGTCTTTGACCGACTGACAATTGTCTGGCTTTCCGTTTTAACAACGGTTTGATTTGCAAAGCGGTGACCAGTTCATCGAAGCGCTTTGGGTCATAGGAAAGACCAAAAAGACGGAACGGTAGTTCGATGTTTTCTTGGGCCG
>CALMWE010000232.1 GCA_937873795.1 uncultured Caryophanales bacterium | reverse complement strand
TCATCTTGAATAATGGACGTGCGCCGCGCGTATTGTTCTTTGATTTCCTTGGCAAAAGGCGAGATGACCAAGACGCGTTTCCCGCGCAGGGCGCTGGTCCAATAACCCCGAAGCGGTTCAAAGGTTTGATATTGAATGACTTTGGCGTGCGGGCAAAACTTCTTAAAGAAATAGTCTTCCATGTGGACACCGGAAATACCAATAATGTCGGCTTTTTGAACATCCTTGATCCATTGGGTACTGAAGTGCGTCAGGTTTTCGTCATCGGTGGGAAAGAAGCCGGCGTTGTTCTTCATGCTGAAACGAACCGACGGCTTATAGGTCTTCTTTAGTCCCAATTGAATCTTTTCGTAGTTGTTGATGCAGCTGAGTTCGACCGCGCCGAAACGGATTGCGGCAAACGGTTCTTCGCTGAGAATATGATCCCGAAGCATCGCTTCGCCGTATGATTGCGTAATCTCTTTTTGACCCAAAAACCGTTCGACACCCTTTTTGCGACGAAAAAGTTTCCACAGCATGACGAACCATGCGTTTTTAATAAAATAGGCTGAATAAATGAATCGTTGTTTCCAATGTGACATGGTGTTGTTCCGTTACTTTTCCGAGTATTTTTTGCGTTTGACCAAACAAATGGTATCGCCACAGATGTGATCGTCGCCCAAGCGTTCATGCGTCAAGGCGAGCAAGGTGAAAAGAATGGCCATTTTCGGATTGGGATTTTGCATTTGGCTGATATTTTCCAAGTGTTCACGGGTAATAATCGCGTTTTTAAGGGCGCACAATGCTAACCGTTCTTCGTTTCGGGTGAAAGCTTGTTTTTGGTGAACTTTTCGCATCAAATGAATGATATCTTCACGGGTAATCGGTTCGTTCAGCCCATCGAAGCAATATTCCGCGAGGCCATTGAGAGTATAAATCGGCAAATGGTCGATGCCCAATGTCTCGGCGAGGATTTCCACCGCTCGAAGATACATACTTTGAGGAGTCACGATACCACCGGTATGTTTTTCGAGTTGAGCCAAGATCTTTTTCCAAATTTTGGGATAATCACACTTGAGCAAGGCCACAAAGAGTTCAGCAGGTTCAGGGGTTTCGTCCGCCACATAGAAGGTGTAACGGAATCCGCGTTTCATATGAAAAGCTTTCATCGCGTCGTTATAACCCAAGCGCATGTTTTGTTCAATGACTTTTTTCTTGAAGACAAACATCATGCCCAAATCCCATGACGGTGAGATATAGGTCACGTTGGGTTTATTGGTTTGGGTGGGATGGAGGTTCAGTTTATACCAGAGATCCACCGCGATGACTTCCTTTGCTCCCAACCGGAATGCAAAGTCGATGGGCACATTGTCACGGTATCCCCCATCAATATAAAAACGATTGTGCATTTTATGAATCGGGAACACCGGCCAAACCGCACTGCTGGCGAGAAGCCAATGGATGATATCTTCTTTAGGAACCTCTTGCATGACCATCCGTTTGATACCAAAAGTTGGTAAGGAACAGGCAAAAACCCCAAATTTAATCGGGCTTTCTTTGATTTCATCAATCGGAAGATAGTGCTCAAGTAATTGAATGAACGGAGAAATATCCGCTCCGCCATGTTTAATATAGGATAAGGCAAATTTTTTGATTAAACCGCGATTCTTTTGGAACGCATCTTTGATATCTTCAGAATCCAAATTGATGCCATCTTTTATGACTTTATCGACCGTGATGTTTTCCCACAGTTCGCGGGCAAGGTCGTAGTGTTGGGTGGCAAAAAAAGCACCATTTAAGGCACCAATCGATGTACCTGTTACAATATCAAAGGAGATGCCCAGCTCACGCATGGCTTGCCATACGCCGATCTGATAGCTTCCTAGAGATCCGCCGCCGCCAAGTGCTAATCCACGCTTCATTTCTTTGCCTCTTCTTTGTAAACAATATATCACATATTATAAACGTAAAACCCAATGCTATAATGAAAATGGTGATAAAAATGGAAATAGAAAAAATCGTTCAATCGCAACACGCCTATTTTAAGACGGGGGAAACGCTTTCCGTTCCTTTCAGGCTCCGGGCTTTAAAGACCCTTCGTGCCAAAATCATCGAACACGAAGCGGAAATTTTGGAGGCTTTGAGAGCCGACTTAGGAAAAAGCCCGTTTGAAGGCTATATGACCGAAGTCGGATTGGCTTTGGATGAAATCCACTACATGGAGAAACATCTCAAGAAACTGGCCAAACCGCACCGTGTTCCCACTCCGCTTGGAAATTTCCGCTCCAAGAGTTTTGTCATTCCTTCGCCCTATGGAACCGTGTTGATCATGAGCCCCTGGAATTATCCGTTCCAATTGACGATGGAGCCTTTGATTGATGCCCTTGCCGCGGGTAACACCGCCGTTGTTAAACCCGGTTCTTACTCTCCCAACACCAGCAACATTATTAAGAAGATTTTGGAAGAATGCTTTGACGAAAAATATGTCGCCGTAGTCCTTGGAGGGCGCCTTGAAAACCAAGCTTTGCTTGATCAAAAGTTCGAATATATCTTCTTTACCGGCAGCAAAAGCGTGGGCCGTGAAGTCCAAGCCAAAGCCTCGGTCCATTTATGCCCGATCACTTTGGAATTAGGCGGCAAAAGCCCCGCCATTGTTGACGAGACCGCCAATCTTAAGATTGCCGCAACCCGTTTGGCGTTTGGAAAATATATCAATGTTGGCCAAACCTGTGTCGCTCCTGACTACCTTTTGATTCAAAAGAGTGTCAAAGACGAATTCGTGAAATACCTGGCCGCCGCCATCCGTGAACAATACGGCGAAAAGCCCCTTGAAAATCCGAATTTCGGAAAGATCATTAACGACAAACACTTTGCCCGTTTATTAGGTTTAATCAAAGATGAAAAAATCATCGTCGGCGGACAATCTGATCCGAAAACCTTGAGAATCGCGCCTACAGTGCTCGATGAAATCACTTTAGACCGACCGGTTATGGGTGAAGAAATCTTTGGTCCAATTCTTCCCATTCTTACGTATGAAAAATTTGATGAGATTTATGAAATCATCGACCATAATCCAACACCTCTCGCCCTCTATTTGTTCACTAACAATAAAAAACGGCAAAAAGAAGTCCTCTCGCGGATTTCATTCGGCGGAGGATGCATCAATGATGTGATTGTTCACGTTGCCACCACCCACATGGCTTTCGGTGGCGTCGGTGAATCCGGCATGGGAGGTTACCATGGAAAATCCGGGTTCGATACCTTCACGCATTATAAGAGCATCGTCGATAAGAAATTACATCCGGATTTGAATGTCCGTTACCAACCGTATTCGAAGAAAAAAGAAAAATTGCTGAAAATGATTCTAAAATAAAAAAGGCCCGAGGCTAACTCGGGCTTTTCATTTATCCAAACGCTAAATGACAAACAAAACAATGAGTGCGGCCAAAATCACGAGGCCGAAGATGACGGTGAAGACGATGCCGACGATTTTGGTCCAAATTCTGGCGCTGGTGATGGCCACCGCCGAGAAGATGACGCCAAAGATCGCCGGGAAAACCGGTAAGAAAACCACAATCAGTAAAGAAGCCGCCGCAAAGAAAGCAAGAAAAACGCCGGCCAGCCAGTTGGTGGTTCCGCCATTTTCAGCGGCCAAAACCATTTGCTGGAAAAGATAAATGGATAGACCATAGGTCAAGACCAGCCATCCCATACCGATGCAGGCAAAGATAAACGCCGTGAGCCGATTCTTTTTCATAAGCATCCTCCACTAATATATTAACTGTTTGAGCACAGTTTTTATTGTTTTTGTCGGAAAACGAACGAAAAAAGGACCGCGAACGGTCCTTTTCATGACAAGTTACAGAACGACTTTCCAAAGTCCGTGAATATTGCAGTATTCGTAGACTTCGAGAACTTTTTCGCCTTCGGTCAAAGCGAATTCTAAGTGAGGTTTCTCACCGGGAACGAGTTCCTTGCGGTGTCCGCCTTGATTGGTCTTGACATAAACCCATTGAATGAAGTGTTCGGGGAGCATCGGATGGGCGACGCTGCCGATATCGACCTTCACGAGATGGCCTTCGACATGAACGACGGGAATGTGTTTTTCTTTTGAAGCATCAACGGTATTCGCGACGAGTTCTTTCATTTCTTCGCCACAGCAAACGGGTGTAACGCCGGAATCATGAACCATGCCGACGATATTGCCGCAATGTGGACAACGGTAAAATTTGACTTCCATAGGTAAATCCTCCTTTTTTTATTATAGATGAAATTAAAAGGTGTGTGAATGTCCACGCTTAAACGGATGGGTAGTCGAGTGTCCTGTTTTGAGGTATGCCAAAGATTGATTCTTAAGGCTATTTATCTTAATATAAAAAGCGTTGACTTAATAAGAGAGGATATATCAATGATACTTGCTGGAATCCCTGCGTTTACGACGAGCATGACTGCCGTCCTTTGCATCTTTATCGTAACCTACATTTTACTGTTGGTTTTCTCAGATTACCGAGCCTATATTGCTGCGGGTGCAGCCTTAGTCTTTGTGGTCTTAGGCGTCGTTGGCGTCATTCCGATGACTCCTTTGGAAGCTTTAACCAGTATCGAATGGAACGTCATCTTGATGATTCTTGGTACGATGGGCGTCGTTGGCTTGTTCATCGAATCCAAAATGCCTGCTCTTCTTGCCGAAAAAATCATTGAAAAATCACCGGATGTCCGCGTGGCCGTCATCGGTTTAACCGTCTTTGCCGGACTCATTTCCGCCTTCGTCGATAACGTTGCCACCGTCTTAATGGTGGTTCCCATTGCTTTGGTCGTTTGCAAAAAGTTGAAAATCAATCCTGTTCCCGTCGTCATTGCCATCGCTGTGGCTTCCAACTTGGAAGGCGCGGCAACCTTAGTTGGCGACACCACTTCCATTCTGTTAGGCCAATACGCCGGAATGAATTTCTTTGACTTCTTCTTCTATAAAGGAACGATTTCCCTTTTCTGGGTCAACCAGATTGGTTTGATTGCCGCCACATGCGTCCTTTTCTTTATCTTTCGTAAACATCGCGAGAAAATCATCATCACCGAAAAAACAGAAGTCACCGAATATCTTCCGACCGTCTTGATGATTTCCGTCGTTGCCCTTCTCATCATTGCATCTTTCTTACCCGCCGGCTTCACCCACCCGCTCATCAACGGCTTCATCTGCGTGGGTTTGATGCTCATCGGCTTAGTTTGGAAAATCATTAAGAAAAAGAAAATTTCCGCCGCCGTCGATGTGTTCAAGAGCATTGACTTTCTGACGCTTCTGTTGCTGGCTGGGATCTTCGTCATCGTTGAAGCATTGGTCAAAGTCGGTATCATTAACTGGATTGGCGAAGCCTTGACAGCAGTCTCGGGAGGGAATGTCTTCCTTGCTTACACGATGATCGTTTGGATTTCTGTACTCTTATCGGCTTTTATCGATAATATCCCTTATGTCGCGATGATGCTTCCGGTCGTTCAATTGATTGCCACGAATTTAGGGGTCGATCCGACCTTGTTCTACTTTGGTTTGCTCTGTGGTTCGACGTTGGGAGGAAATCTCACTCCGATTGGAGCTTCGGCCAACATCACCGCAATCGGCATTCTGCGAAAAGAAGGCCACAAGGTCAAAACATGGGACTTCATGCGTATCGGCATTCCTTACACATTAACGGCAGTGACCGTTGCCTACATTCTGATCTGGTTCATTTGGAGATAAACGAAAGGCTACCGCGAGGTAGCCCTTTTTTTACTTGATTTTCAGAATCACGGTTTCGTAGGGTTTGAGCTTTTTGACACCGTCATAGAGAGGCGTTGGGTAATTGCCTAACAACTTCTCGCCTCTAAGCGGGCTTTTTAAACGATGCGATTTATGGTCCATGTTCGCCACTATTTGAATGGATTCTTTGCCGTCGCTTCGTTCAAACGCAAGAATCTTTTTGCCAAGATGCAGGGCTTTGAAGGTTCCTTCTTGGAGCGACGGTGTGAGAGCCTTAAGCGCCAACATCGTTCGGTAATAGTTCCAAATCGAATCCGTATCATGGGTCTCGGCTTCGACATTGATGCGGGTGAAATTAGGATTGCTCATCAACCAGGGGGCGACTTCCGAGAAGCCTCCGTTTTGGGCGTTCTTCCACTGCATCGGTGTGCGGGCGTGGTCGCGAGTGAAGTTCATCACCCACCGCCAGGCGAGTTTCTTACCGATACGGAATTTGCGAAGCAGGTTGTAGACATTAACACTGCTGACATCACGAAGCTGCGATAAATCGTTGAACGGAACATTGGTCATACCGATTTCTTGACCTTCGAAAATAAAGGGGGTTCCCCGCAAGGTCAATAGAACCGTGGCAAGCATTTTGCCTGATTCTTTGCGGTACTTTTTCTCATCCCCGAAACGCGATAATGAACGGGGTTGGTCGTGATTTTCAAAAAATAATGTGTTCCAATCGATGTGTTCTTGCCATTTGATCAAGGCATTAATCATTCGTTGGGGATTGTATTTCCGTTTCCACAAAGGAAGGACAAAGTAATCAGCTTCGGTGTGTTCAAACGGGAAAACCGTCGATAGTTCGCCTTGCGTGAACGTTTTTGCGTTTTCGATATCGACATCAGCGGTTTCGCCGACGGTGTAGGCATGATAGGGTTCCAAGACGTCGCGGTTGAATTCTTTTAAGATGGCGTGGCAGCCGGGCTTGGATAAGAAATGTTCTTTGCCACGTTTATACACAGCGGGTTTGCCATCCGCGAAACTTTCTTTATAAATCATGTTGATGACGTCGCAGCGGAATCCGGACGCACCTAAATCGAGCCAATAACGAAGAATTTTTTTGACTTCTTCGATGACCTTCGGATTACGGTAGTTTAAGTCTACTTGTTTGCGGGTGAATAAATGCAAATAGTACTGGCCGTTTTCAGGGCATTTTTCCCAAGCGCTTCCGGTAAACATGCTTTGCCAATTGTTCGGGGGTAATTCTTTGCCGTTTTTCTTGGTTTTGCCTTCTTGCCAGATGTAATAGTCGTGATAGGGGGAGTCGAGTTTTTTACTTTCGATGAACCAAGGATGTTCGTCGCTGGTGTGGTTGATGACCAAGTCCATGATGATATGGATATCACGCTTTTTAGCTTCTTGGAAAAGACGTTTCATGTCATCCAACGTGCCATATTCGGGGTTGATATCGTAATAATCGGAAATATCGTAGCCCATGTCATCGTTCGGGGATTTATAGACGGGCGAAAGCCAAATGCCGCCGACGCCTAAATCCTTGAGGTAATCCAGTTTGGAGATGATACCCGGGATATCACCGATGCCATCGTTATTGGAATCGCAAAAACTCCGTGGGTAAATCTGATAAATCGCCTTTTGTTTCCACCACAATTTTTCCATATTTGTAACCGTTCCTAATGTTCATTATAAAACTTAATGCCCATTTTTCACCCAAAAAGAAAAAAGCCTCGCTCTTAGGCGAAGCTTTAGGGACTTACATACTGGCTTTGACGTTGTTGATGATGGTCGCCAAACGCGAGACGCTGGCGGTTCCGATATCCTTAAGAGGCAACGCCACGAACGGGTTGTCGGGGTTGGAACCATCAGGATAGTACGGATAGTTGTTGATCTTGTCTTGCCATTCGGGATCGACTTGCATCATCGCATAGGTGGCCGCGATCGGGGTGCAATAACCAACGATGCTGGCGTTATCAAAAGCCACTTGCGGATCTAAGAACCAGTCCATGAATTTGAGGGCCAAGTCGTAGTGTTGGGCATTCTTCGGGATGATCATGCCATCGAAGAACGAAATCGTTAAAGGCGGAATGAAGATGCCCATGTCTTCCATGCCTTGGCCTTCTTCGGCACGTAAGTTGTAAATATCGAAGAAGTCGCCGGTGTACATGAACGCGAGATCGAGGTTGCCGGAGCTGATGTGCTTTTTGAGTTCATCGGTGCCCCACTCATAGAATTCGCGTTGACGGAGGACGTCTTCAAAGATTTGGAAGTTTTCTTCGCTGGCGACGTTGTAGCGTTCTCTGGTGGTGTCGTCATCGTAGTACATCATCGCCGCAGCATAGCTTAAGCGCGGGACGTTATACATACCGACGCGGGTTCCTTCGGGGGTTTTGTCTTCCTCGAAGATGGACGCCCAACCGTATTGTTTGACCGCTTCTTCAAGGCCGGGTTTGTTTTTGTTATAGACCAAGCCGAAGGTTCCCCAGAAATATGGGATAGCGTAGGATTGATTGCCTTCGAACATCACGTCTTGGATGTCTTTGAGACCCGGAAGGAAGACGTTTTCATCGTAGTTTTCCAACTGGTCGAGTTGGATTTGTTTCAAATAGTCTTCGCGATAGAGCTTGTCGATCATGTAGTCGGATGGAATCACGATGTCGTAGCAGGTGGTCCCGCTTTTGATCTTTTGTTCCATCAATTCGCTCGAGCTGGCGAGGTTCATGACGACGCGGACATCGTAGTAGTCTTCAAACGCGACGACGAGATCTTCGTTGATGTATTCGCCCCAGTTGAGGACGAGGAGGACGTTGTTGCCTTTGCATCCCGAGACCAAAATGGCGGAAGAAAGGACGAGCGTTTTTAAGATAAATTTATTTTTCATGTTTCGTCACCTTCTTGGCATTCTTTCTGTTTTGTAAGACAAGGATCACGATAATCATGGCCGAAACGAGGAGCGTCACGGACGTCGAGTATGCGTAAATGGCCGGTTTCAGGCTGGTTTTGCCGATGGAACTGTAAATCCAAATGGAAATGTTATCGAAACCGTTGCCGGTGGTATAGTAGCTGATCACGAAGTCATCGATACTCATCGTAAAGGCCAACATCGCGCCGGAAAGGATGCCCGGTAAAATCGCAGGAACGATGACTTTGGCCAAAGCTTTGAGGCGGGTATCGCCCAAGTCGACCGCGGCATCATACATGTTGGCATCGATTTCGGAAAGTTTCGGAAGGACGCTTAAGACGACATACGGGAGCGTGAAGAACACGTGCGCGATCAACATCGTCGGAAGTCCAAAGATACTCGGGAAAATCGGAAGAAGTAAGGAGAAGAGCAACATCAATGAGATACCGGTGACGATTTCAGCGTTGACGAGCGGAATATTGTTTAAAATAATGATTTTTTGACGTTTTTTACGTTCCAAGGCATGAATGCCAAACGCAAACAAAGTGCCTAAGACCGTGGAGAGGACGACGGTTAAGACCGCCACCAAAAGCGTATTGAGGATGGCGCTACGTAAGCTCCGGTACGCGAAGATTTCGGTGTACCATTGCAGCGTCACGCCGCCAAAGCTGGCGGGATCCGCGGAATTATTGATCGATTGTAACGCAATCAGCAAGACTGGAAGGTAAAGCGTCATGAACACAACGATCAGGAAGAGTACTTTGAGAATCGGGAAAAGGATTTTGGTTACTTTTTTGACCCCGGGTTTGGAAAAGAAACGGTAGAGTCCGGTCAGGTTCGCATCGTTGTAGTTTAAAGAGGAAATGGTTTGCATTTCGTTGTTGCTCATAGCAGTGTTTCCCCTTCCTTGTCGACTTTGGCAATCGCAAACAAAGCCAACACGATCGTAAAGATCAAGACCATTGAAATCAAGGAACCGAAGTTATAGTCCATATAAACGAAGGAGTCTTCGATGATCGTACCGAGCATGACGATTTTTTCGTTACCCATGATGCGGGGAACGGCAAAGCCGGAGAAGCACGGTAAGAACACCATGATGATGCCGGTGGTCACACCTTTTAAGGAAAGCGGGACGGTCACTTTCATGAACGTACGAACCGGATCGCCGCCAAGGTCGGACGAAGCATCATAAAGTTGGTTGTCGATTTTGGATAAAACCGAATAAATCGGCAGAATCATGAACGGAAGATACACCATGATCAACCCGAGGACCACCGCTAACCCGGTGCCCTTGATGTCGAGCGACCAGTGGATACCGATGTTGGCAAGCAGACCGGAAACCATGTTGTTTTCGGAGAATAAATAGGATAGCGCGTTCGTGCGTAAGAGGATGTTGCTCCACATCGGTAAAACAAGCAGGATGGTGAGCAAGAATCCGTTTTTGATTTTTAAACGGGAGAACATATAGGCCAACGGGTAACCTAAGATCAGGCTGCACAGCGTGGCAATCGTCGCGTATTTAATGGAATTCCACAAACCCACCAAAACGGAAATTTGGGCGAGGTTGGCGAAGTTCGCGAACGTGAAGGTGGCATTTTGAAAATGGAGACCTTCGGAGGTCACGAACGAAAGAACGATCATCGTCACCATCGGAACAGCGATGAAGACGAGCAGGATAATCAGATATGGAAGAGCAAAACCTTTGAGTTTATTCATGGGCTTTTTTCATCAAGTGGATCTCATAAGGATCGACTTTAATGCCGACCATATCGCCCACCTTGACTTCCTCGTATTCATGCACGAGCACTTGGCGACCGAGAATATCAACGGTGATTTCAAAATGGATGCCCTTGAAAATGACTTTCAAGACCGGAGCGATCAGTTGCGCTTTTTCTTTGGGGCACACATCGAAGTCTTCGGGACGGACCACGACATCGACTTCTTCACCCGGAGCAAAACCTTCTTCTTCATAAGAGAAAACTTGGTTGCAGAAACGGACCTTGTGATCTTCCATGACCACACCGTCAAAAATGTTGCTTTGGCCGATGAAGTTGCAGACAAAGCGGTTTTTAGGTTCGTTGTAGATATCGCGCGGGTGGCCGATTTGTTGAATCAAGCCTTTGTTCATGACGACGACCGTGTCGGACATCGTCAGCGCTTCTTCTTGATCGTGGGTGACGTAAATGAAGGTAATGCCCAATCGGCGTTGCATTTCCTTTAATTCATATTGCATGGCTTGACGGAGTTTTAAGTCCAAAGCGGCCAAAGGTTCATCGAGCAGGAGGATTCGCGGACGGATAACCGTAGCTCGGGCGATGGCGACGCGTTGTTGTTGACCTCCGGAGAGCGAGTCGACTTTCCGTTTTTCAAACCCTTCGAGGTTCACCATTTTGAGGGCTTCCATGACGCGTTGGGTCAATTCGGGTTCTTGGACGTGGTAATTTCTTAAGCCGTAGGCAACGTTTTCGAAGACGTTGAGATGCGGGAACAAAGCATAGCGTTGAAAGACCGTGTTGATCGGCCGGCGGAAAGGAGGATAGTCATTGATCTTGACACCTTCGAGAATGATGTCTCCGCTATCGGGGGTTTCGAAGCCGCCAATCATCCGTAAGGTCGTGGTTTTGCCACAGCCCGAAGGACCAAGGAGCGTAATGAATTCATTCTGGTTGATATAAAGGTTGAGATTGTCGACGACTGTTTCGCCATCGAATTTCTTCGTGACGTTGACCAATTCGATCAGTTTTTTTGCCATCTGGCGGTGTTCCTCTTTTATATCGCTTTCGCGTATTTTTTACAAACATATTATGGTATTTTTTTTTACCATTGCAATAAAAATTTTTAGAATTGGGCTTCCACGTAAAAATGTGGGCAATTCATCGCTATTATTTTTTAGAAAAGTGTCTATCAAGAAAACGAAAAGCGACCGTGGCGGTCGCTTCTATATCGGTTTTTAGAGGGTTGTGACGTCCTTGAGTTTCGAGCTGATCCGACGGACGCGCCGTTTGGCGACTTCGGTCGAGATTTGGCCTGCTAAGACGGCATGAATGATTTCGGCAACGGCACGAGCGGTTTCGAGGGTGCATCCGCGAGTGGTTAAGGCGGCAAATCCGATGCGGATGCCGGAGGTCTTGGACGGCTTCTCGGTATCGCCCGGGATCATGTTCTTGTTGAGCGTGATCAAGGCTTCTTCAAGCAGGTGTTGTGCATCGTATCCGGTCATCCCATAACTCCGTTTGGTATCGACGAGGAATAGGTGAGTTTGCGTTCCGCTGACGGTGGCGCCCAATTCTTGGAACCGTTCGGCACAGGCCTTGGTGTTTTCGACCACACCTTTGATGTATTCCTTGTATTCGGGGGTCAACGCTTCAAGGAAGCATTGGGCTTTCGCAGCAATGATGTTTTCCAACGGTCCGCCTTGGTGGCCGGGGAAACACGCAAAGTTAATCTTTTTATTCATTTCTTCGGTGTTGCAAAGAATCAATCCACCGCGCGGCCCGCGTAAGGTCTTGTGGGTGGTCGAGGTCACGACATCGGCAAAGGGTACCGGATTTTGGTGATATCCCGCGGCGATGAGGCCTGCGATATGCGCCATGTCGACCATGAAATAAGCACCGTTTTCTTTGGCAATCGCGCCGATGCGTTGGAAGTCGATTTCATAGGGATAGGCCGAGAAGCCGGCAAGAATGAGTTGCGGTTTCACTTCTTGGGCGATTTTGGCCAAGCCTTCGTAGTCGATGTGACCCAAAGCATTCAAATGATAATGTTGGATTTTGTAATAACGCGAAGAGAATGAGACCGGCGAGCCGTGGGTCAAGTGTCCGCCCTCATCAAGGGACAGCGAGAGAATGGTATCGCCGGGGTTAAGTAAAGCGGCATAGGCAATCATGTTCGCGGACGAGCCGGAATGCGGTTGCACGTTGGCAAACTTGGATCCGAACACTTTGCAGGCGAGGTCAATCGCCAATTGTTCGATTTTGTCGATGTTTTGGCATCCCCCGTAATAGCGTTTGCCGGGAAATCCCTCGGCGTATTTGTTGGTTAAAATTGATCCGCACAATTCGCGGACTTTGACCGAAGCGAAGTTTTCACTGGCAATTAATTCCAAACCTTCGTTTTGTCGTTTGGTTTCGTCTTTTAAAAAGAGTCTTAAATCATCCATGGTTCATTCCTCCGGAAGATCTTTTCTTATTTTAAATTATAGAGGATAAAAGTTAAAAATGAATGAGAAAAAAAGAAAACCGGCTAAGCCGGTTGTTTGGCGAGTGCGGGATTGGGTTTGTGAGTGAAGATGCCGGCGACCAGATAAACCAACATACCTCCGAGGAAAAAGGCGAGTATGTAACAGATTAAATAGACCAACCAGCCCCAGAAAACACCCCATGAGCTTTGACCTTTCGCCAGAATCGTGCTCAAGACAGGGAATGGACTGGAAATCCATGGGCTGAGGAAGAACGGATTAAGGCCGATTTGCGGGGCAAATAGGTGGATGGCCATGTTCATGACGATGGCAATGAGGATGAACATCGATAAGATCGAGGCCGCTTGTCTCCATTGGAGAAGGCTTGTGCCAATCCGATAACGGGCGACTAAATAGGTGCCCACCACAATCATCGATCCGTGCCACACCATCGTATGGATGCAGATGCTGATCTGGTTGGTAAACACCGTTGTGGGATACGCCATCACGGCTAAGCCGGCAATAAGACCGAAGATTCCAATGAAGGAATAGCAGGCTTCTTTGCGTTTTTGGTTTTTAATCCACGGTGCGATTAAACAAACATACAGCGGAACCGAGCAGAATTGGAACGGAAACAAGTACCATGAATAGTTGGTAAACAGCGTAGCATAGAAGATTTGCTTATAGATTTCGATGCCGGTCAATAAGACGCCGAACATAAAGACGGTCCAATCGGTTTTGGATAGACGGCTCTTAGAATCATCTTTTTGGATATGGACGCCCGCCAAACGAATGACGAGGAAACAAAACAGAATGACCAAGGCGATGAAAATGAAGTGAAACCAACTAAATGGCAAATCGACATTGGGGTTGACCGTAACGGGCCACCTCCAAGCATCAATCGCGGTTAACAGGAACATCGGGAGCACCGCCATGGCTAAAATGACACCACGGAGTCCCTTTTCCTTGAGTTTGACTTTTTGCAACACCCCTGCAAGCACGGCTTCAAGCACAAGGAAAGCAGCGATGAGTGACAATCCGATCAAGTTGGACATAGAATATTCCCCTTTTTAAGTCGACACTAGAGAAAGCATAAAGTTTTAAATACTTCTTGTCAAATCGGGACTTTTTGATGAGTCCCTGCCAATAAAGACAACGCAGAGGGTTCTTTTTTTCCAAAAATGTTTTTTAATGCGATGTTTGCGCGATGGAAAATAATTTCAAAATCGAAAAAAGGGCAATTGACATTTCAATTATTAGAACAAATACTGTTAATATATAAATATATTATCGAAGGGAATAATCCTATGAAATCATTTGAATCCTTTCTCAAAACGCCCTTAGCTCACCGCGGTCTTCATGACGACGGTTTGGCCGAGAACTCGATGGGCGCTTTTAAAGCGGCCGTCGAACATGGCTACGGAATCGAACTCGATGTCCACGTCATTAAAGACCAAACCATCGTCGTCGTGCATGACAACGAACTCAAACGCGTGACCGGCTTTGATGTCCGCGTCGAAGATCTCACCAAAGACGAATTATCAAAATACCCCCTGACCATCGGCAAAGAAACCATTCCGACACTCAAAGAAATGTTGGACATGGTCAATGGCCGTGTCCCGGTTTTGATCGAATTGAAAGTGACCGGTGACTTCGATGCCAAAAATCCGTTACTGCCGGAAGGCGTCTTAAAAGTTTTGGAAGGTTATCCGAATCCGGAGAACATCGCCATCCAAAGTTTTAACCCGTATGTCATGCGTTATCTGCGTGACCACAATGCCCCCTATCGGTTAGGGCAATTGTCGTCTTGCAAGTTGGAAGGCCAAAGCAAATTCGTGGAATGGCTCTTCGGCACTCTCAACGTGCTCAAGATTTCCAAGGCCGACTTCGTGGCCTACGATATCCTTCATTTACCTTCGCGCCACGTCGCGCGGTGCAAGAAAAAAGGCATGCCGATTTTGACTTGGACCGTGGATACGCCCGAAAAGCTGGCCACCGCCCGGAAATATACGGACAATGTCATTTTCGAAAAAATTCGCGTTTAATCGCTACTTTTTCTTAATGAACGATACCAAAACTTCTATTCAAATGTTAAGATAAGTTAACCTGTCGGTGCTTTACATGGTCGGGAATGATACAGACGAATCCCCCCATGGCGAAAATAATGTCCTAAGGAGGATTTATGAAACTCAATTCAAAGCGCACAATTCTTGTCGGTTTCGCATTCTGCCTCATCTGCTTGTTCTGGTCAGTCTATGATTCCGTCATCTCCAAGATGCTCATTAACTCGTTCGGTATGAACCAACTTTGGTCCGGCGTCGTGATGTCCATCGATAACGTCCTTGCCTTGTTTATGCTCCCGTTATTTGGCGTCTGGTCCGATAGAACCAAAACCAAATGGGGCAAACGTACTCCGTACATCTTCTTGGGTACGGTCGTCGCAGCCGTTGTCTTAATCGTCATCGGTGTGGTCGACTTCTACCAACAAATCGCCGTCGAAGGCGCCGGTATTTCCGGAATTACCTTCAACGAAGGACTCAGCCGCTATTTCTTTGATGGCGGAGACATTCTCGGCTATGCCTTGAAAGAAGATGCTGCCACCGCTCGCCGCGCCTTGATTTGGGCCAACGTAACCGCAGTCAACCCCGGTTACTTAGTGGCTTTTGTCTGCATCCTCTTGGTCGTCTTGGTCGCCATGGCTTCCTTCCGGACACCGGCCGTTTCGTTAATGCCGGACGTCACTCCGAAACCCTTACGTAGTAAAGGCAACGCCATCATCAACTTGATGGGTACCGTCGGTGGTTCCATCGCCCTTGTGTTTATGACCTTTACTTCGAAAGACTATGAAAGCTATATTTTGACCTTCGTGGTCACCGCGATTCTGATGATCGTCATGTTGATCGTCTTCATTACCACCGTCAAAGAAATCAAATGGGTCCGTGACATGCACGACCAATCCTTGAAATATGGTGTTGAAGATCAAGTCGAAGTCAAAGAAGAACTCGAAGGCAAAGCCGAAAAAATGCCCAAAGATGTTCAAAAGAGTTTCATATTGATTTTAACCGCCATCATCTTATGGTTCTTCGGTTACAACGCCGCCACGACCAAATTCTCGGTCTATGCCGGTGACGTTCTCGATATCGGCTATACGGTTCCGTTACTCGTTGCTCAAGTCGCTGCTTTGATTGCCTTTATCCCGATTGGTGCCATCGGTACCAAAATCGGTCGTCGCAAAACCATTTTGATCGGTATTTGCATCTTAACCGCCGCCTTCGTCTTAGGTATCTTCGTCACCGCCAACACCGCTGTCTTGATGTACATCGTCATGGCAATGGCCGGTATCGGCTGGGCTACCATCAACGTCAACTCCTACCCGATGGTCGTCGAAATGTCCCGCGGTTCCAACATCGGTAAATACACCGGTTACTACTACACCGCCAGCATGGCTGCGCAAATCGCGACCC
Organism: uncultured Caryophanales bacterium; assembly: GCA_937873795.1. Taxonomy (GTDB): domain Bacteria; phylum Bacillota_I; class Bacilli_A; order RFN20; family CAG-826; genus CALMWE01. The sequence goes on along the minus strand of CALMWE010000232.1, from coordinate 11,270 downwards.
CGATTCTCTCAGGCGCTTTGATGGATATCAATATTCACATCCTCTTCCCCTACTGCGCCATCTTCTGCGCTTTAGCTTTCATTCCGATGTTCTTCGTCAAACACGGCGATTCCAAGCCTGTTCCGACCACGAAGCTTGAAGCTTTAGGCGGCGCTGACGATTAATCTCCATGGTTGACCGTTTCGGAAAAAAACTGCATATCACCGGCAAGAAACTTTTCTTGCTGGATCAAGATGGGACCATCTACAACGATGGTTCCCTTTTTGACGCTACACCCGAATTTTTGAAAACGATCAAACGTCTCGGGGGACGCTACGTCTTCATCACCAACAATTCATCTAAGTCCGTTGATGACTACGTCCGTAAATTGACCAAGATGGGCATTAGCTGCGACCGTGAAGATTTCTTTACCTCGTCGCAAGCCACCGCTCTTTATCTTCATGCCCACTATCCCGGTAAAAAAGTTTACTGTGTCGGCACTAAAAGCCTGCAAGCAGAACTCCAAGCCGCGGGCATCGAATTGACTGACAGCGAACATGCCGAAGTCGCGTTGATGGGCTATGACACGGAACTCACGTATCAAAAACTGATGGACCTCAGCCGGTTGTTGACGAAAAAGGACGTTCCTTATATCGCCACCAATCCCGATTGGGTATGCCCGGTCGATTTCGGATTTGCTCCCGATTGCGGTTCCTTCGCCTTCATGATTGAAAAGGCCACCGGGAAAATGCCGTTTTTCATCGGCAAGCCCCGCCCTGCGATGATTGAACTGGTGATGGAAAAATTCCATTACAAAAAAGAAGAAACCGTCGTCATCGGTGACCGTCTCTACACGGATATCCAAAGTGCGATCAATGCGGGAGTCACGTCCATCTGTGTGCTCTCGGGTGAAGCAAAATTGGATGATGTTATCTCAGGCGACATCAAACCCGATTACACGCTCGATTCGATTGCCGACATCTTCAAATGAACAAATGAAAAGCCATCGCGATGATGGCTTTTTTTCTACCAATGATTTTTGGCGTGTTCGCAGAAGGCGAGCATGTTTTGGATGGGAATGACTTCTCCGGTATCGGTGACGACTTTCCCCGACCACAACCCAAACACTTGGTGACATTCCAGGAACACCGGGCCGGCTTGGGTTTTCGTGTAATTATCATACGTTGGGATCATCGTTAACTCGAACCGCTTATCGTTGCTGTGAAACACCCACGGCTTCATGAGGTCTTTTTCATCGCGGATGAGCGTGATCTGATCGAGTTTGTGGGCGACTCCGTCCAGAAAGAGCATGTTTTCCGTGGCGTTTTTTAAAACGCCAAAGCCAAATCCGAGGTTGAACCCAAAGTAGCGCCCATCTTTCAGTTTTGTCGCTCCATTGCCCCAAAACCATTGATTTTTGAAAGGCCACACACCGCGTCCCCAGTCCAAAAGGCCGAAAGCCTTCTCGCCGAAGTGAACGATCACGTCACCGATGGTGACCGTTCCAATGGCCCGCATGCAGTTGAGCTTGTAGTTCAAGTAGAATTGACGCGTTTTTTTAAAAGGCGTGGCAATGACCATAGCTTGACTTGAAGGAGGCGCGTAAAGCCAAAGGTCAACAAAGACTTTTTGGCCGACATCGTCAATCGCGTTCAAGGTGAGATGACGGGTATCGTTATGGACCTCAAAACGCATCAGAAAATCTTTGTCCGAATAGGTCGTGGTGTGATCGGCTTCGCCATTTTTTTCAAGATTCAAACTGCCCTTGCTGAAAAAGTGATTCATTCCCGCCGAATATTTCTTGCCGGTTTTTAAGCTGAACAAGGTGAACGATACCGTGCTGAAGTAATAGATGTCGCTCATGTTCATTTGCAGGACGTAATCGCCATCGGTGATTTGATAGAAGTCCCACTCCTTGAGACGTCCGGGGCGGGCAACCGAAGCGCGGTCATAATCAAAAAGAAGATGCTTGGCAAAACCGCGAACCGCCAAGCGTCCGTCATATTTAAGAAGCGTGGTTTTTTCTTTTATCTCATTTTGCATCAAGGGCCACTTCGGCTTCCTTAGCCTTGGCGGAGACACGTTTGCGATAATGTTTGCTCACAAAATAAAGCGGGATGAATGAAAGCACGGATAAGGCCGCGGCAACGATGAACAAAACACCGTTGGGCACCATGCCTGAAACCGGACCGGTTCCGTAGTCGACCGTGTAATAATCCCCGTAAGACGCAATGATCGGGTTGGCAATCATCGGACCGATGACCATTGGAATTAAAACGAAGAAGAGAATCCGAACACCTTCGAATTGTCCACGGGATTCATCGGGATAGAGTTCCTTGGCCCAAACCATCGTGGTCTGCATCGTCACGATGTAACCCACACCGATACAAATGATACCGATGAACAAAGGAATGTTGGCTAATGAGAAAAGATTCGCCGGATCCGAGCCGTTCCCCCAAAGGTAGAAAACAACAAGGCCGAGGATGTTGATGCCGAAGATGACGGCCAATAAACCCGGAGATTGATTCTTTTTGATGAAGTGTCCCGCGGGGATCGTACAGAAGACCCCTAAAATCAAAGCGGCTCCTTCGATGTACCCAAACATATCCGCGGCAAATCCGTATTTATAAATAAAGATGTTGCCGATGTGGACGAAATAGACGTTGAAGGCGATGAAGAAGACGGTCACCATGACGTTCAATAACAAAAGTTCGCGCATCGCGAAGAAGCGTTTGAAATTGAAGGCACTGGCGAATTGATGCCAGAAACTTCCGTTTTTATAGGATTTAAGTTTCGGGGCGTCTTTGACCGTGAAAATCGATAACAAACCGATCAAGATGACCAAAATGCCCATGCAGATGAAGAAGACGACATAGCCGAAACTGGCGACGATCATCCCGCCGATGACGGTTCCGATGATGGTCCCCAAGACCGGTTGGACGGCTAGCGCAGTGCCGATAGCACTTTTATTTTTGTCGTTGAGCATGTCGCTGAGCCAAGCGTTGAACCCCGAATCGTTGCCCATCGAGCCGAAGAAGCTCATGATGGCGTCGGCCATGATCAGTAAGATGGCGGCCACCATGACAAACCCTTCGATGGAGTGCGAGATGTACGAAGTTAAACCATAAACGATGGTGAAGATACCCCAGAGGATGTAGCCGATGGATAAGAGCGGCTTTCGGGTTCCCAGCCGATCGGAGATGGTTCCGAAAAAGAACGTCGAGAACGTCGTCACGATGGCGGATACCGCCACCATCCAGTTGACGATGGTCGAGTTCGGGGCGATTTCAGCGTAGACGAAGGTGTTAAACCATTGATTTTCGACATTCCAGCAGATTTGCCCGGCCATGCCTAAAACCCAGATGAGCAAGAGGTTGCGGCCGGAGATGGCTTTCGCGATTTTTTGCATATGATATTATCCTTTTAGCTATTTTCTATCCTAGCATTAAAAAGGAAAAAAGGGATAGCCAAAAAGGAAAAAAGACAGCACATGTCGTGTTTTTAAATAAGAAATGGTTTTACCCTTTCTTGGCGCGGTATTCGTAATGGATATATTCGACGTTCTTCGGGTCCGTGGCCAATGATTTCATGTAGGCATAAATACGGTCGCGAAGATCCTCTTGGGCTTCTTTAAAACCCAAATTTTTATTGGGATAAAAGGGTTCGCTGATGGTCAGCGTCATCCCGGGTGTTCGATGGCCTTTGCGTTCACGGTAGGTAGTCACCATCGCAAACGACGGGACGTTCAATTTTAAGGGATAACGGAAAGAGGTTGACGGAAACGGACGGATGCCAGTGTAATAAGGCCAAATATGGGCTTCGGGATAAATGGCTACGACGCGTTTCTGACGAATGCGTTTTTCCACGGTGGACATGAAGAGTTTCATACCGCCCAACGTATCGGGAACGGGGATGGCGCCCAACATCAAGACGACATTTTTAAGACCCTTGATCGATACCGCATCGGGATCCGCAATCAAATAGGCTTTTTTGGGATAGGCCACGATGGCGGGGGTGACAGAATCCACTGCTTGCGTGTGATTGGCATAAATGAAATATCCGGTTTTCCGTGCGAGTCGCAGGTTCTTGCGGTTTTTTATCTTTAATCCGAAACGGACCTTGGCCACCAGCCAAACAATCGGAGAAGCAATCAAATAGTAAAGAAGGAAAGCAAAAAAGTTCCATACCGGATTGTGGTTGACGTACTTCAAATGGCCGTCGACCTTTTTCGTTGAAATATCGGTACCGGCGAAATCGTCATTCAGTTCGTCGGAATAATAGACGGTTTTTGTGGGTTTCATAACAGTTCCTTGAAAGAGATAACACTGTTTAGTCTAGGCATGTTTCTTTAGTCCGTCAAATGGAAGTCAAGAATGGCTTGGGCCACCAATTTTCTAAAAGAGGACGAGGCGGCATTGGCTGCTTCTTGCACTTCTTCATGCGAAAGCGGGGTTTTGGAGATACCCGCAGCTAGATTGCTGATGAAGGAAAGGGCCACGACGCGAAGTCCGCAATGGACCCCGGCAATGGCTTCGACGGCGGTCGACATGCCTACCGCATCGGCGCCCATCTGCGCAAACATTTTAATTTCAATGGGACTTTCATAGGAAGGACCCGAATACTGCACATAAATGCCTTGTTGGACCGGAATTTGGAGACGATCCGCCGTGGCTTTCAAAGAAGCCCGAAGCTTCGGATCGTAAATATGGCTCATATCGGGAAACCGCGGACCCAATTCGTCGATGTTAGGGCCCACCAAAGGATTGGGGACAAAACAGGAAAGATGATCTTCGATGATCATGAAGTCACCCGGCTTGTAGGAAGGATTGATGCCCCCGCAGGCATTGGTCAGGAAAAGAACTTTGGCTCCGAGAAGTCGCATCAGGCGGACCGGCAACACCACCGTTTGCATCGGATAGCCTTCAAAAAAGTGGATACGTCCCTTCATGGCCACGATGGGAACGCCTTTCAAATGGCCAAAGATCAGTTTTCCTTCGTGTCCAGGGACCGTCGACACCGGAAACCCATCAATCTCGCCATAGGGGATTTCACACACGGGGGTGATTTCCTTGGCAAAGTCGCCAAGGCCCGATCCCAGTACGAGACCCAAGGCAGGAACGAAGTCGGTTTTTTTACGGACGCTGGCGAGGCAGCGTTTTAAGGTTGGTTCTTGAATGTTCATTTTAATTACCCAGCACCATTTTACAATAATCCATGAGGGTTGCGTTATCTTCCTAAAATCTCTTATAGGGACAAAAAGATTAGACCAACGGAGTTACGTCTTGAAAAGTTGCCTCGGGGGTCATAAAGTAAACTTAGTGAGGAAATCGCTATGATTAAAATCATCCACGCCGTCAAAGGCAAAGTCGAGATGCTTACCGAAGCCGCCAAAGGATGCTGGATTCAAGTCATTCAGCCCACTCCTGAAGACATTGCGTACTTAGAAAAACTCGGCGTCGGCCACGACTACATCAAGTATGCGTTGGACGAAGAAGAATTGGCCCGGTCCGAATCTGAAAATGGACAAACCTTGATCATCGTGGACCTTCCCACCGCCCCCGAAAACGCCCGCAAGCCGACACCCTCGACGATGCCGGTCGCATTTATTTTGATCAACGATGACTTTTTAATCAGCGTTTCCGTGAAAGAAAACGACCTTTTTGATGAAATCCTGAAAGTCGCTTCGCTCAATACCCCCAACCGCACCAAAACCATCCTTCAATTCTTAGGCAAAGCCTCGATTAAATATATGCAAGCTTTGAAAGAAATCGACCGCATCGTTTCGGAAATCGAAAAAAGAGCCGTCAAATCCGTCGGAAAAGGCGAAATTCTCGAACTCATGGAAGTTCAAAAATCGCTCGTCTATATTACGTCGTCTTTAAAAGCCGACGAAGCCATGTTGGAACGGATTAAACTTGGAAATGTCTTAAAGATCGCTAACGGCGACATGTCGTTTGCAGAAGACATCCTTATTGAAATCCGGCAAGCCCGCGAAATGGCGGACATCCACGAACGGTTGTTGACCAACACAATGGATAACTACGGATCCATTATTTCCAACAACCTCAACGACATCATGAAAGTATTGACCTCGATTACCTTGGTCTTTTCGATTCCGATGATTATCTTTGGCCTCTACGGCATGAACGTCGACGGTTTATGGTTCGCCGGGTCGCCCTACTTCGCCATCGGCATTACCGTATTATTAATGATTGCCATGGCGGTTTGGTTCATTCGAAAAAAAATGCTTTAAGATTTCTCTCAAAGCATTCGGTTTTATTTTTTGAAGCTATCGTTGGCTTGGACCAAAGCCTCGATTTTGGTGAGCAATAAGTCGGTCGCGTTACGGTTATAGCCGCCTTCGGGAACAATGATGTCCGCGTAAATCTTGGACGGTTCAACGAAGGAGTCGTGCATCGGTCGGACGGTCGACAAGTATTGTTCGATGACCGAATCAAGGGCGCGGCCACGTTCTTCGATGTCGCGTTGAATGCGACGTAACAAGCGGATATCGGCAGGCGTATCGACGAAGATCCGGAAATCGCATTGTTTACGGATTTTTTCAATCGCGAAGATCATAATGCCTTCGAGAATGATGACGGGGGCGGGATGAACCACCACGGTCTTGGTCGAACGGGCGTGGTTCACAAAATCGTAAACCGGGTGTTCGATCGTTTTGCCTTTTTTGAGGGCAATCAAGTGAGAGACGAGCAGATCGACATCGAAAGAATCGGGATGGTCGTAATTGAGTTTTTCTTTTTCGGCATAACTTAATTCGGGACGGTCGCGGTAATAATCGTCGAGACGAAGTATCGCTGTTCCAAACTCTGCGGATTCGCTGATGAGTTTTTTAGCGAGTGTCGTTTTCCCCGACGCCGTTCCTCCGGCAATGCCAATAACGATTGATGGGGCCATTTTAATATTCTCCTACACAAAATATTACCATTATTGGTGGGGTTAGTCTAAAACAAACCGCTTTCAGGAAGGTGGTGACTTTCGCCTAAGGAAAAAAGACATTATAATATAATAATCTTTCAAACTTAAAGGAGACGGAAAATGAGACTTGGCGTCATCGGACCGAACGGTGCCGGAAAATCACTGCTTTCACGGAAATTAGCGGCTTATTACCACTGTGAACTGGTGAAAGAACCCGTCGAAAAGAATCCCTACTTACCTTATTTTTACAATGATAAAGTAAATTTTTCATATCTTGGACAAAATGCCTTCTATAGTGCCCTGTTCCTCTTGATGTGGAATACCAAAGATTTAAAAGACGTCATCTTCGATTCCACGATGTACAGCAACCTGGTTTATACCGAACTGCTCCGCTTGGAAGGATTCATGACCGTCTCCGAAGCTTCGCTGTCGTTTGCGATTGCCGATGAACACATCAAGCAACTTCCACCGCTTGATTTGGAAATCGTGCTTGTTCGCTCGACCGATCAACTCTTCAAAAACGTGCGTAAGCGCGGTCGTGACATCGAAAAAGGCCAAGAAGAATACTTAAACTTCCACTACGCGAATTACTACAAAGCGATTCGCCAAATCTACATCAACTATAAAGTTCCGAAGAACAAGATTCTGTTCTTGGAAGTCGGCGATATGGAAGATCCGACTGAATTTGCCCGGATCATCGCCGCGATTGAAAAGGCTTATCAAAACTCACTCAAATAAAAAGAGGACTAAAATCCTCTTTTTTTGTTTATTTTCGGGTGGATTCGCGAATCACGAGTTGGACCGGAATGCGATGAACTTGTTGTTCTTCCTCGCCTTCAGCAGTTTCGCCGTTGATTAGGTTGAGCAGGATTTCGGCAGCGGATTCGGCGATGGCGACTTTGTTTTGCCGGATCGTGGTTAGGGGCGGATTGAACATGCCGGCGAACGCGATATCGTCATAACCGATGACGGAAATATCTTGCGGAATACGGTATCCTTTGACTTTTAAGGCGTTGATCAGACCCATGGCCATGTCATCGCTGAACGCCAAGATGGCTTCGGGGGCTTTTTTCCATGACGCGATCCATTTGAGCGCATTGTCATAGGCATTTTGATAGCCGTAACCGTTGATGTTCGTGTACCACGATTCTTCAAACGGTGTATGATGTTTTTCGATTAATGAACGGAAGGCTTGGGTCCGTTCGGCATACGCACGCGAACTTAAAGGTCCGCAATAGGCACCGATCGAACGGCATCCGATATTCAAGAGGTGTTGGAAACCTAATTCAATACCCATCTTGTCATCACTCATCGAGGAATGCAGGCCGGGCATGATAATGTCCGCGGAGACGCAGGGAATTTCACTGGAAACGAGTTCGATGATATCCGGATCATTCAAGTCTCCGGTCAACAGCAACACGCCATCAACGCTTTTGTTTTGGCACCATTCATAATAGGTCAATTCGGCTTGGCCTAATTTTTTAACTATGAAGACGATTTCAAAGCCTTTTTTCTCGACATAGTTTTTGAACGCTTGAAGGACGCTTCCGAAGAACGGGTGTTCCAATCCAAACGAAGCGATATCCGAGAAGACGATGCCAATCGTCCAAGAGTGTTTGGCTTTTAAAATACGGGCGTTCGAATTGGCCACAAAGCCCGTCTTTTTGACATACTCCAAAACCCGTTTCCGCGTGGCTTCGCTGACTTTGCCGGTATGATGCAAAATCTTGGAGATGGTACTTGGTGAAAGTTCCATGTCGCGGGCGATATCATAAATGGTCTGACGAGGTTTGGGTGATTTCATAGTGTTTATTTTACTCCGAAGTGCCTTTTTTAACAAACAATTAGGCTAATTTATCACATCTTCCACCACATACGTGACGATGGAATGACTCGGAAGAACATCGGCAATCCGTTTTTCTTTGAGGCAAATCGTGATTTCTTCGGCGCGGTCGGTTTCGTTTTGAACCACCACGATAAGCGTTCCGTCGGGATTGAGATACGTTACCAGTCGGACGCCTTCCGATAACGTCGCGGTATGACCCACGCGATGCGCTCCGGGAGCGATGTATCGGCTGAAATGGCGGATGAAATAGAAGGAACTGTTATAGATGAGTTTCTTGCTTTTACGGTCGGCCAAAATGGGAGCATCACAATAGTTGCCCACATGGTTTGGGCCGCCTTGTTCATTCAAAACAAGGTTCCAATCAAAGAAGCCTTCGCAATAGTTGTTGAAGTCGTTAATGATGTTGCGAGCGTAACGTTCTCCCGAAGACCAAACACCCGGACGCGGTCCGCCTTCGATGCACCCTTCGGTGAACATCAAGTGCTTGTCGGGATAAAGCGTGTGCAGTTTGTTGAGATTTTCGGGCATTTCGGCTACGTACCAATGGAAACCCGTTCCCCAAACATAAGCGCTTGCGGCATCATCGCGATAAACCGGAAGAGCTCTTTCAAGCAAAATATCCAAGTTATGATCCCAAATCATGATCTTCACATACGACAAATCGTGGTTGTGAAGTTCGGGTCCAAGATAGTTTTTAACGAAGTCACGTTCTTCCTCGGCCGAATAGATGCAGGAGTCCCAAGTTTGGACCGCGGCGGGTTCATTTTGAACCGTCAACGCCCAAACGCGGACACCGCGTTTTTCGAGTTCTTGGAAAAATAACGTATAGTAATGCGCCCACGCTTCAGAGTATTCCGGAAGCAGATGACCGCCATGGTTCATGTCGTGATTATCTTTCATGAACGCCGGAGGAGACCAAGGCGAAATCAAAACCTTGAGATCGGGGCATAACGACATAGCGTCTTGAACAAACGGAATCACCCAACGGTCTTCGCGGGAAATGTCGAAGTCCTTGAGGTCTTTGGACGGTGTTTTGACGTAGGTATAGTTTTCAAGCGAAAAGTCGCAGGAATTCATATGCAGACGCGCAAGGTTATAGCGCAACCCGCGTGGCGAGAAATACGCTTTGATGACTTCCCGATAGGCGGATTTGGGCATTTCCTCGAGGAGCGTGTAGGCCGTCGACTCGGTGATGGCACCGCCAAAACCGATATGCGTTTGGTACGCGACATCGGGATAAATGGAGACGTGGTTTTTGAGTGTCGGAATGCCTTTTTGAAAAGGTTTATCCGCCTCTTTTTGGCAGAAACGGCCAAAGGCCGATCGAATGACTTGAGCTTTCATAATGTTTCATGCCTCCTGCAATAATCATGGGGTAAGACCCCGGCATCGGTCAACCGCGAAAAATTCCAAGTACGATGCGTCGGGTGATCGATCCGGTAGCTCCAGAAGTACCAACCGAAAACCGTTTCATAGGAATGCAGTTGGGCTGAAGCGAATGCCCTCAAAAAAGTATCTCTTTGAAAGTCGTCCATATTTGCAAACCGTTTTTCATCCAAGCCTAGCGACCATTCGCCAACGATGACGCGCACAAAACCGGAAAGGGTTTGCAACATTGCATGGGTATCAACCAACACGACTTGTTGGAGCTGAGCCAGCGAATAGGAGGCATATGCCGGGGAAAAACAATAATAGAGGTGAACATCAAACGCGACATTTTCGAAACCATGATTGGCGAAGAAAGAAGGCCATGATGCATCTTGCGGTCTGAAGGCATCATGGAACACAATCGCCGCTTTGGTTAATGGGCGAAGCGCTTGATACGTTTTTAGGTAGAACGATTGGACCACCGCTAAGTCGATCGATGAGTGCGGTTCGTTCAACGCTTCAAAACCAAACAGATGCGGATTGTGTCCGTAACGTTTGGCTAAAAAGACTAGTTTTTCAACCGTTTTATCAATGTTGGCGGGGTCCTTCGGCCAATCGATTTTGCCTGTGATGCCACCGTTGTCAAAACCGTTTTGGCATCCCGGTGCGGTATGCAAATCCAGCAGATAGGAAAGACCGTATTTCTCGAACCAACCGATGACCTCATCGATTTTCTCAATGCTACGGTAGTAAGGTTTTTCGCCTAAGAACCACCATGGCAAAGGAAGGCGAACCGAGTTGATGCCCATATCGGCTAACGCTTTAATGTCTTTTTCTTGGATAAATGTCTGGCGATGCTCCGTCAAAACCTTTTCTGCATCCATATGTTCAATGCTGAAAACTGTTTCGTCGGGTCCGCTGATGCCGTCAAAAAGCGACGGTTTCATCCATTTTTCAAGGACAAACCAACCGCCTAAATTAACTCCCCGCAATGTAGCCATAACGTTGCTCCTTATTGATAGATTTTGATGGATCGGATGATCATTTCGAACGGAAGGTCTTCATCCTTGACGGGACCTCCCCAAAAACCGCCGTAATCAAGACCGCTGGTCAAAAGTTGCGCCAAACCGTCAACGATTTC
>CALMWE010000231.1 GCA_937873795.1 uncultured Caryophanales bacterium | reverse complement strand
GCCCGATGAGCTTCCGCCACCAATGCGATGATTAAAAGAATGGCAATCGCAGCGTATTTTCCCCAATAGAGAATATTTTCAAATGTCCAGGTTCCCCGCCACACGCCAAAGAGAAGCATGAAGAGGAATCCAATGAAGAAAAGGAAGAAATCCCAAATAATCATCAACACTAAGGCCACATTCCCAAGACGGTAAATGCCGGGACGGCCATTGCAGGAAATCGTCCCCAAAAAGCCCAAAACGATCGCGGGTACATTTAAAAAGGCCAGTGTATAGAAGAGCATATAAACCGGTATGAACTCGATATATTCCTGAATCTCTTGGAAAATCACGGCGATGAAAAAGAACGTGGCAAAAGCACTGATAAAAAAAGCCGTATTGACTAAAGAGGCCAGAAAAACGAAAGGTCGCTTGTTGCGGGGCATCGTTTCTTCCCTATACTTACACTCATTCTAACGACAACCCTCGTGGCTTACAAGGATAAGCCTTACAAAAGTCTAATCGTGATTGGTTTCTTCGATGATGGAAAGAATCTCTTTCATCGAAGCTTGGAACTCTTCATCCGAGGAGTTTTTGAAAATTAAAAGATCATCTTTGACATTCGGATTATCCAATTCCTTGGGGATGTCATAGTTGATGTTTTTGTTGTATTCGTCCCAGTGTTCGATTTTCCAGGTATCGCGGTCGCTGTTGCGCTCGATCATCCGTTGACGGACGACTTCCACATCGGTTTGAACCCAAATGACGGTTAAACGGGCGTTCTTTTCCTGCAGGCGTTCGCGTAAACGGGTCATGTAGTTTTTATCGCGCACCTCACGGGTAAACGGAGCGTTGATCAAAACGATATCGTCGTATTCAAGGGCTTCCATCGCAATCGCGATGATGGCGTCGTATTCAAAATCACGGATATATTTTTCGAAGAAAGGTGAACTGCGGTTATATTCTTCGCGCGCCACCACGAAAATTTGTTTGGATAACACGATTAACGAGTCTTTATCCAAATACACTACGTGCTTTAAGTTTTCTGCTAATTTCTTTGAAATATAGGTCTTTCCGCATGCGGGCGGAGAAGTTACCAAGAGCAACCGTTTCATCGCGGGTCACCTGCTTTCGCGTCTATCTTTAATGTTAGACCCGTTCAAACGGGAATAATAAATAAAGTTGTCCGTTTTCGGACGGTTGATAGAATTCTTGAATGGCACCCACCAGTTTCATTTGATGGTGAGGCATATAATCCGATAACACGTGTTGCATCACGAGTTGATAATTATTTTCGACTTTGACGCAAAGGTAACGGAAACCGGGAAGCGTCCATTTCGTCCACCCTTGAGGAGCTTGAACGTCGAGATTGGATTCGAACCCGGCAAGATAGTAGCCTTCGGAAAAGTTGTTTTCCCAAGGGAGAAAGTTCATCGCTTTGTCGGACATCGCGCCCCACACGCCGGAGGGTTTTCCTTCCGGATTCTTTTTGGCAAGCGCAAACACTTCGTCAAAATGGCAATTGGCGTCTTTCCATAAATCTTCGACCCCGCTGCCTGCTTGAACGAATTTGAGTTTGCCGATCACCGTGGTTGACGGTTTGAGTATGGTTTCGACTTTCATGGTTATCGCCTCGCTTGTTGATAAGAGATGTTCAGCCATCCCATTAAGGTTTCGTCGACTTCTTCGACACGGCTGAGGAGAACGTGATGAATCCACCGCTTGGGCTGGACTTCACGGGCATCGACGATTCTTGGATGTTTGATTTCAGCCTCCGTTCCGAAGGAAACCACAATGTAGGTTTCGGGACGGTTTTTGACTTTAAACGGCGGAAGCCAAACAAAGGCAAAATTGTGTTGAGATGAAAAAGCAATCTGCGTTTTTTGGATTTTGACGGTGACTTCTTTGAATTGGGCCACAATCGGATTTGCGACCGCGACAAACAGCGGATAAGCATTCGGTGATGCCGAAAAATAGTCCTTCATCAAGGCATCGGTTTCGGAGTCTAAAAAAGAAACAGGTTGGTTATCCATAGAAGTAACCTCCGCTTTAGCGGAACTGGGTCGTATGGTGGTCCAAAGCGTCTTGGAGGCTTTGAATTTTCACTTGGTCTTTTCCAAGTTTTTTCGGGTCGCGTTTGAAGTGGGATGTCAAATAGTTGTAAAGCTTCAATAAATTGGAGGCGCTCAGCAAGTCGTAACGGAACGTGAGTCCGCTGATTTCATAGGTTCCTTGAGGATCAAAACCGCACACCTTAAACCAGTGATCGCGGTCGCTGAGTTCCACGTCGATACCGTTTTTGGTAAACGTTCCGGTGTATTGATCAAGATAGGAAAAACCATGTTCGGCAAACTCTTTGATCAAAGCGTCCTTTTGTTCGGGAGTGATCGAGGGAACCAAGATGTCGATGTCATGGGCATTAAAGGAACGCCCTAAAACTTTCTCAACGGCAAATGAGGCATACAAAATGGGTTTGACACCTAAGATTTCGTTCAGAATGGCCACGGTTTCTTGCAAGATTTCTTCCATAAATCCTCCTGCTAAAGTCTTTTATTGCGGACGCGTTAATTTCTTTTTGAGTTTCGTGATTTGATACGGAGTCAAGCCGGCTTTAAGCAAATATTGGCGGGCGCTTCCGTAGGTTTTATCGAAAAGATCAAAGAACGTTAAGAACCATTCTTTTTTGGAATGGCCCATCGAGGCTGGAAATTTCGGATGCGCTTCCCGCACCAAACCGATGCGTTCTTCGATGTGTTTTTCCGAGACGGCGTAATCATCCAAAATTGTCGAACGGTCCACGCCGATCAGATCCAATAAAAGAAAGGTCACCACACCGGTACGGTCTTTGCCGGCTGAGCAGTTGTAGAAGACGCCTCCGGGAGCGTTGATAAAGCCCAACATAATGTTTTTAAACGTATCCATATGGTCGAGCATCCGCATGTACGTTTGCGGTGAGTCTTCTTCGCTTTTGGAATAGGCGTTGCTGCCTTCGACGATCGGATAATTCATGTAGACAAAACGAGGATCGTCGCGGAACGTGGAAACAAACTTTCCGGCAATCTCCGGGGTGCGAAAATCAATCGCGGTGGTAATCCCCATCGCGTAGAACGCATCGCGTCCTTCTTGGGTCAAATAATGGGGGGCATCACTGCGAATGAATTGGCCGTACGGAACCTTCTTTTGGTCCTTCGTGACATAGCCTCCCAAATCGCGTGCATTCATCAAGTAATCAATCAAATAACGTTTCATTGTTTTCTCCATTGCTATTATTATAACTTTCCCACGTTAAAAAGCCGAAACAATTGCTTGTTTTCGGCTTATGCATTTTGAAATTATTCTTCGACTTTAACGAAGGGATTATCTAAAAGGACATCCACCACACGGGCGGCGCTTAATTTCAAATCATCGGCCGTTATTTTCTTTTTGCGGAATGCTTTTTCCACCGCTTTGAAATCGTCTTTGTATCCGGGCATGATCAAATCGTTGCCGGCCGGTACGCACAAAGTGGGATTACCGCGTCCGGCGGAACAGGAGGCCCAGTCGGTCATGACAAGACCCGAGAAGCCCCATTCGTGACGCAGAATATCAGTCAAAAGTTCTTCGTTATTGGGAGCGTATACGCCATTGATTAAGTTGTAACTGGACATGATCGCTTTGGGTTGACCCAAGCGGACCGCTAATTCAAAGCCGCGGAGGTAGATTTCGCGTAACGCGCGTTCGCTGACATTCGCAGAGTAATGGTGACGGTTATCTTCTTGGTTGTTGCAGGCAAAATGTTTGATGGTCGTTCCCAAACCGGGACGTTTTTGCACGCCTTTGGTCAAGGAGACCGCCATAATTCCGGAAACCAAGGGATCTTCGGAGAAGTATTCGAAATTACGTCCGCAAAGCGGATTGCGTTGGATGTTCATCCCGGGAGCCAACCATAAGGTGACGCCGAATTCCATCATTTCTTGGCCAATGGCTTCGCCAATCTTGGTGACCATGTCGGTATTCCAGGTTTGGGCAAGGACCGTCGCGGTCGGCCATTCAGTGGCATAGAAGGAAGTGACTTTTTCACGTCCATCTTTTTGTTTTTCTTTGATTTGGTTGGTGACGCGAAGTCCCGCAGGACCATCCGCCATCACGATGTTGGGAAGGTGATGCGATTTCATCAAATTTCCGGTGGTGTAACCGGCCGAACCTTGCAAGCAGATTTGGAAGTTTCCTTGATAGCCGCCGCCGATGGTCAAGGTGATTTGTTCTTTAGGCGACATTTTGCTGACCAAAGCGAGGGCTTTTACGCTGGGTAAAGCCAAGGAACAGGTTTTGTATTTTTCAATATCGGTTTCAAACAAGAAAACATTGGGTTCCACGATGGGGAGGTTTTTGGGAAGTTCTTCAGGGGCCCATTTGGGTGCCACCAACGTTTTAAAATGACGTTGCGGACGGCAGGCGTTTTTGCATACTTCGGTGACAATCCGTTTTTCCAATTGAACGCGGGCAGCGGGTTGCGTATGATCCGACGAATTGCCGATACGGACGATGTATTCGCCTCGAGCCATGTAGAAGCACGCCGCCTCTTGGTCATAGCTGGTAGCGAAATTCATATCGATGCCTAGGGTTAAAGTGACAATTTCATTCGGCGCTAGCGATTTGGTTTTCTTAAACGCCATCAACCGTTGATATTCGATGTTCTGATAGCCGGGGAAACTTAAATACAGTTGGACGGTTTCTTTGGCCCAATAATTTCCGATGTTTTTTAAATCAAATTTGATTTTGATGATGCTTTTTTCATATGTGACTTCACGGACGGTATACGAGAAATCGCTGTAACTAAGCCCAAAGCCAAAGGCATAACGGGGTTTGACTTTGAACGTATCGAAATAGCGGTAACCGACAAAGATATCTTCGGTATAATCCTCGTCTTGGAGGTTCCCGTCGTTATGCGAAAAGGTCGTTGATGACGGATAATCGGAATACTTCATGGCCCAGGTGGCACACAGTTTTCCCGACGGATTGACTTTTCCGGTCAGGATATCGGCTAAAGCGTTACCGCCTTCCATGCCGGCTTGGCCCATAAAGAGAAGCCCTTCGATGGAAGGAAAATCATCCATGAATGAAAGATCGATAAAAAATCCGGCGTTAATCACGACGATGACGTGCTTAAAAGCTTTGGTAATCTTTTGAATGTTGCCATATTCGACATCACTCAATTGCCAATCACCTTTAGAGAAGACGCGGTCGTGGCCTTCGCCGGCTTGGCGGGACAACACATAGATGACGGTGTCCGTGCCAAGGTTTTGGAAATCATTCGGGGTCAAAGGCGCTTCGCCGGAAAAGACGAAGGGCAAAGAGTCCAAGATTTTTTGTTGCTTTTTCTTATCTTTGAGACGCCCAACGGCGGCTTTGCGGCGGGCATTCCATTCATCTAAGGAACGTTGATAGTTTTTCGCATAGGCGTCGACCCATGCGGACGTAGCCACTTCGAGGCCGTTATTTTTAAAGCCTTCGGCGATGGTCACCGAGTAACGCGGATTGACTTCACCGCTGCCGGTACCACCGTTATGCGTCAGTACGGCGCCGTGGCCAAACAGGGCGACTTTTTTGATGGTTAAAGGAAGAACTCCGGCGTTTTTCAAAAGGACGATGCCCTCTGAAGCGGCCTTGCGAGCTAAAAGCGAATTATCCTTCTCCCGTGCGGAGATTTCGACACCTTGGGTGCCTTGATTGATCGGTTGCATTTCAAGTCCTCGACCTATTATGTAATAGTTTTGTAAGAAAATAAATGGAAAATTGAAAGAGTTTCCCGTATAAACGGTTAATACTCCAAATAATTAAGACAGTGAAAAAAGAAAAAAGCATCTTTCATCTCTTATTTGGGTGTTCTCAAAAAAGTGTCTATAATGGAAATATAGCGTTTGAAAAAGAGCCTCTTTAGCAAACGCAGAATTGAGCCACGCGAACCGCCGTTTCCGGGTTTATCCCTGACGGTTCCACCTAGGATGTCACAACCCAAAAAAGAAAAACGCCACAAATCGATGAAATTCGCCCATTAGACAAAGAATTTTTCTTTGCCTTTTTTTGTGCTTGAAAAATATCGGGCAAAGTCCCGGAGGAAATGAAAGAATGGACATACGATACGCGACCACAGATGACCTAGAATTTCTTGTCAAACTCGAAGAGCTGAGCTTTGTCGAATCCCGTCGCTTTGATGAGGCCGCCATCAAACACAGCATTCTCAGCAAACACCAAAACGTCTACCTCTTATCCGAAGATGGAGTGCCGTGTGCTTCCGCCACCATCCACCTTTATGCCAAGTCTTGGCGTATCTACTCCATCGCCGTGATGCCGGAATTCCGCAAACGCCACTTTGGCAAAGAGCTTTTGTCGCACATCATCGATGAAGCCCAAGCACTCAACGTTCCGCAAATCTCGTTAGAGGCCGATTCTGCCGATAAAAACTTGCTTCAATGGTATGAATCCTTTGGCTTTAGGACCGTGCGCAAAATTAAAAACTTCTATGGCAAAGGCGAACACGCCGATAAGATGTTTTTGACGCTGGTCAACGACCCCAAAAACAACCACGGGTTCTCGAACATCGTCGTCGTCGATCAACCGGTTGGTTGGCTCGAAGGAATTGAAGCGGTCGACGTCGTCACCGCCGAAGAGTTCATCAACGATGAACGTTTCCAAACCGCGAAAGACCTCCGTATTTTTAACCTCTGCTCGTCTTATGAATATCAAACCATCGGTTATTACGTTTCCCTGCTGGCGTCCGCCCGGAATTTAAGAGCCATCCCGAACGTCGCCACCATCGAAGACTTCACCAATAAAACGGTCACCGAATCCCTCGGCGACGAAGTCGAAGACTTGATTCAAAGCAGTTTCAAACATATCAAGAAAACCAGCATTACGATTCGCATCCTGTTCGGTAAGACGACCCGCATCAAATATCAAAAATTGAGCCATTCCTTGTATAAATTATTCGAAGCGCCGTTATTGGAATGCACATTCGAGAAAAATAGACGTTGGCACTTAATTAAAGTCACCCCGTTAACGCTCAAAGATATCGAGTACACCGAAACCGTCGAACGTCTCGCCGAAGATTATTTCAACCAAAAGAGTTTCACCACCTCTATGCTGAAAAACTATAAATATGATTTAGCGATTTTAGTGGAACCCGGCGAAGCCGCTCCACCTTCGGGGAAAACGGCGTTGGACCGCTTTAAGATTGCCGCCGAAAAGATCGGTTTCTATACCGAATTCATCACCAAAGAAGACTTTGCCCGGTTGACGCAATTTGATGCGCTGTTCATCCGCGCCACCACCAACGTCAACGACTTTACCTATCAATTCTCCCGCTATGCTTACGCCGAAGGGTTGATGGTCATCGATGATCCGTGGTCGATTCTCAAATGTTCCAACAAACTGTATTTCCATGAAAGCATGAAAGTCCAAGGCGTCCTAACTCCGAAGACCTTGGTCGTGAGCAAAACCACCCGTCATCCCGATATCATCAAAGCGATCGGCTTCCCGATTGTCCTCAAACAACCGGACAGCGCGTGCTCGCTCGGCGTTTTCAAAGTGTATGACGAAGAACAGCTCAGCACCAAACTCAAAGAACTTTTCAAAACCGGTGAATTGATTTTGGCTCAAGAATACGTTCCGAGTTCCTTTGACTGGCGGGTCGGCATTCTCGACAATAAACCGCTCTACGCCTGCAAATACTACATGGCCAAGAACCACTGGCAAATCTATAACTGGCACGCCAAAACCGAACACGACCAAGTGGGTGCCGTCGATACCTTCCTCGTCGAAGACGCTCCCAAAGAAGTCCTCGATGCCGCCATCCGCGCCGCTTCGGTCATGGGCGATGGCTTCTATGGCGTCGACCTCAAGCAAGCCAATGGCAAAGTGTATGTCATCGAAGTCAATGACAACCCCAGCGTCGACCACCACTGGGAAGATAAAGCCTTGGGCGATGAATTGTATCTGATGATCATGAAGAATTTCATGGCGCGGATTGAAAACGCCCGAAACGTCAAACAACGCGTTCTCCAAAATAAATAAAAAAAGAGCGGCCTCCTTCGGGAAGCCGCTTTTCGTTTGCTATTTTTTTCTCGTCATGACGCCGTCGACGATTTGGTAAACCTTGTCGCAGTATTCGGTCAAGCGTTCATCGTGGGTGACCATGATGGTCGCTTTCTTTTCGGCTTTGGTTTCTTTCGCCAAGAGCTTGATGACTTCGAAAGCGCGCGTGGTATCCAGAGCCGCGGTCGGTTCATCCGCTAAGATGACCAACGGGTTGTGGTAGATAGCTTTGGCAATCGCCACACGTTGACGTTCACCGCCGGAGAGTTGGCTCGGATATTTGTTCTTGAGTTTGGTGATGCCTAACTTTTCAAACAAACCGACTAGGCGTTCTTCGTTAGGTTTGGTCCGTTGAATACGGTTATATAAGTACATTTGGTCGGTGATTTTCAAAAACGGAATCAAGTTGGCGCTTTGGAGGATGAAACCGACTTTTTCGAAACGGACTTTGGAACGTTCTTTGGCGTTGAGCCGGCTGAACGGTTTCCCGCCGACAAGGACTTCGCCGGTGGTCGGGGTTTGAAGCCCGCCGATGATCGTCAAGAAGGTGGATTTTCCGCTTCCGGAAGGTCCGATGATGGCAATCAAATCGCCTTCTTCGGCGATAAAATTGGTTTCTTTTAATGCGTGGACGACTTCGTCACCTTGGAGGAAATCCTTGGTGATATTCTTCATTTCAATTAAGGTGCTCATATGGGTCTCCTATCCGATGGCGATGCGCGGATCGATCTTAAGAACTGCTCGCACCGAGAACAGGCCACCGAACGCCGAGAAGACGAAGAACGCGGCCGTAATCACAGCGTAGAATAGAGGATTGATGGCGAAGGGCACGATGCCCGCCAAGAAGTATCCGGAAACAAGTGTCAATAACAGACCGCCGAAAACGCCGATGCCGGTAATGATCAGGGTTTGCATAACCACGGATCCGCCGATATATGCATTGGAGATACCTTGGGCTTTCATGACACCGAACATGCTGGTCTTTTGAATCGTCAACACAAAGATGAAGATGCCTAAGACGAAGGCGATGATGAAGATTAAGAATCCGATCATGATGCTGAAGGTCAGCACTTGGGCGCTATATCCCGGCAAATTGGACACGAAATCTTGAATGTCATAAATCTTGAGGTCGGTATTGGCAGTCAAGGTTTCACCTTGGGTGACCACCGCACTGAAGAGGTCGAGAGGAATGGTCGCTCGGTTGAAGCGATAATCCATCCACGTCGCAATATTCATATAAAGGATCGGAGCGGTTTGATACGTCCGGCTTTCTTCAAAACCGATGATGGTCCAGTCGATGTCGGTTCCGGCGACGCGAATCACGGTACCGAGATCATAGCCGAGTTCCTTTAAGGAGCTGTCGGCGACGACTTCGTTATCGTTGAGAGCTAAGCTCGGAGCGATGAAGCTTCCGTTATCGATGCCAAAGGCATAGATTTCTTCTTTCGTATCGTCGACGACGGCTGCCGAGGGGTCACTGATGACGGCGGGGAATAAACCCAACCGCGCTTTTTCGGTGGCGTCGACATCGTCGTATTGCTCATCCGTCATCACCGACATCATGATGTTGTCGTTGCTGTCGGAGGTCAGGACGATATTGTCGGCGTTCCAGGCGTAAACGCCGTTGGTATACGAAGACGCAAGACCATAAGCGAGGGAGGTTAAAAAGTAGACAAGATAGCCGACCAGCACCACGACGGAGATGATCAGCGAGAATTTTCCTTTGGCGTGTTTAATTTCTTTCCATGCTAGAAACATAGTTCACCTTTGCGTTGAGGCACCTTTCTTACAGGCACTTTTCAATGTCTGCGATAATTTTTTCGGGTTTGACATTGGGGGCATAGCGTTTGAGCACTTTGCCCTCTCGGCTGACAAGGAATTTCGTGAAGTTCCATTTAATCGCCGGCTTCATGAATCCACCCTTGGCTTGCTTCAAATAGGTATAAAGCAAGTTTTCGTCGGGTCCGTTGACGTTGAGTTTGGCGAACCGCGGGAAGGTCGTAAAGTATTTGGTGGAACAGAACGTTTCGATTTCCTCGGGCGTTCCCGGGGCTTGGTTGGCAAATTGGTTGCACGGGAAATCCAAGATTTCGAAACCACGATCTTTGAAACGATCATAGAGGTCTTGAAGGGCGCGGTATTGCGGGGTAAAAATGCATTGCGTCGCCGTGTTGACGATCAAGAGCACCTTGCCTTTGTACGCTTCCAGTAAAACCTTTTCATTGTGGGCGTTTTCGACAGTAATTTGATAAAGACTCATAGGGGGTTTCCTCCTCGTTCGCTTATCTTATTATAACTAAGTGTTATTTTCTATGGATATGCTTGAAAATGCTCAAACATGCATTTTGAACGTTAAAATCTTACTTTTTTCTAATTTTTTCGGGGGTTAAATCACGCCGAGAGGAATCAAAACCGCTAACAGGATAACGACCAGTCCCCAGGTGACCCCGAGGAAGATTTTTTGTGTGCTGGGTTTGGCGTCATACATCAGGAAAGCCGCCAAGAAGAACGGGATGTAGGTGGTCACGAACACAGGAATCGCACCCCACCACGGATAGACCCAGATAAAGGCCGGGGTTCCGGCTAGGAAGATTTCAAAGAAACCGAAGAATGCGGCGTTCAAAAAAGCAAAGAATATCCGGTTGTTCATGCCCAAGATTTTTAGCTTCGGGTTGTCCGGTAACAGTTTGGACATCGCCAAACCGGCAATCGAGAACATCATCGACAGTTCCCACGAGACACCGATCAAAAGAATGAACGAGGTGCTTTCGGGAGAAACGGTCCATAAGGCATAACCGGTCGCGGATTGAATGATGGCGTTGGCAATTTCATAAAGCCAGTGCACGCCATAGAGGGATAATGCGGCAACGATGCCTTTGTAATTCTTGTGTTTCAGCTCGGTGAAAAAGATGTAAACCACAATCGCAAACAGGACGATGAACGTCCAGTTGAAATTGTCCGTCGAGCGGACGGATTGGTTCGCAAGATCCGCTACTCCACTATTCGCTGAGACTCCCCAGAAAATGAAGTAGCTGCTGCCATTGGCAAGCAAGGATAAAACAAACATCAGCAAACATATTCCGACAATCATCGCGACAATCGGCCAAGCGGACAGCAAAAAACGTTTGAGATCGAAAGTTTTCTTTTCTTGTTTTTCCATAGGTGTTTACCTTTTTTTCAATTATAACACCGAAAAACGAATTATAAACAACGACGGTAAATGCTGATGATATCTTCTTTCTTTAACGGTTGGAAACCATGGATGGTCCGTCCACGGCAGGCCTTTTGGGCCATGATGTCAAAATGGGTTTCGTCAATGCCGACATCTTCCAAGTGACTTTGAAGTTTCATTTCTTCAAATAAGAAGTCGGATAAACGTTCGATGGCCATCTTCGAGGCGATCATCGAAGGAAGCGTGGAATCGAGTCCAAAGACTTGAACGCCGAATTGTTTGATGCGCGGAGCGGTCTTCTCATTCAAGACATGTTGCAACCACCGCGGGGTCAAAATAGCTAAGCCCAGACCATGGGTGATGTCGTAATACGCCGATAAGGAGTGTTCCATCGGATGGCACGACCAAGCTTGATCTTTTCCACCTTCGATGAATCCGTTGATGGCCCAGGACGATGCCCACATGATGTTGGCGCGAGCCTCGTAGTTGTTGGGATCTTTGATGGCGATGGGACCGTATTTGATGATCGTCCGCATGAGACCTTCCATCACGGTATCCAGCATGAATAGGTCGGGCTCTAAGTTGAAATAGACTTCGAAAATATGAGACAAGATATCGGCACATCCGCAGGCCGTTTGATACGGACTGACGGAATAAGTATTCGTGGGATCAAGGAAAGACACTTTGGGTAAAAGACTGGGATGTCCGGTCGCCAGTTTGTCGTCGCTATCAAGGTTGGTGACGACACCGCCAGCATCCATTTCCGAACCGGCAGCCGCTAAAGTCAAAATGGTGAGGATTGGTAAGCTCTTCGTGATTTTGGCTTTGCCGATGAAGAAATCCCAGACGTCGCCGTCATGGAAGACACCGGCACCGATGAATTTGGTCGCATCGATGGTCGAACCGCCGCCGATGGCCAAAAGGACATCGATGGATTCTTGTTTGCATAAAGCGATGGCTTTGTTGATCGTTGAATGGCGCGGATTGGGTTCAATCCCAGAAAATTCAAAGACGGTCAAGCCTTGGTCTTTCAAGGCCGCCATGACTTTGTCATAAAGGCCGATTTTCTTAATGGAACCCCCGCCATAAGTAATCAGAACGCGCGTTCCGTACACTTTGAGTTCGGAGGCTAAATTGGCTAATTGGTTTTCACCAAAATAGATCTTGGTGGGCACATGATACACAAACGATGAATTCATATGAAAAACTCCTTTACGTATTTATCATAGCAAACTCACTCGCATTTGTTTTTGCTATTTTATCCGTTTGAAGAAGAATCGAAAAGATCCATTTGTTCGAACTGTTTGGGTAACGTGCTCAAATACGCAAACACTCTGTTCGTGTCGGTTTCAATGCCGGCCTGTTTGCAAAGATCGATGACCATTTTGGTTAATTGCTTTGATTTCGGGCTTCGTACTTCATAGGCGTTTCCATAGGTATCGATGTACTTTTGTTTGAGTCCAGGGAAATGTTTGTCCAATTGCTCATAGAAGTATTCCCTGTCGCCTTCACGCAGCGTGACTCCGACACCCCAAAAAACGATGCCATAGACTTTAGCTTCGATGAGGTATTTGACCAATCCCCGTAGATTCTCTTCGGTGTCGTTGATAAACGGTAAAAAAGGACACAGCCAAACCACGGTTGGAATGTGATGGTCACGGAAGACTTTGAGGACTTCGAAACGCGCTTTGGTCGTACACACATGCGGTTCCAAAATCTTGCATAAGTCTTCGTCATAGGTCGTCAAGGTCATTTGGACGACGGTTTTGGCGGTTTTATTAATACGTTCCAAAATATCCAAATCCCGTAAGATGAGATCGGATTTGGTGATGATGGTGACTCCACAATGATGTTTTTCGATGATTTCCAAACATTTGCGAGTATATTTAATTTCTTTTTCGATGGCGCAATAGGGATCACACATCGATCCCGTTCCCACCATTACTTTGTTCCGTTTTTTCGAAAGCGCCAAATCCAACAACTCGGGGCCGTTTTCTTTGACCTCGACATCTTCAAAGGGATGGTTAATCTGGTAGCACGTGCTCCGCGAGTCACAGTAAATGCATCCGTGGGTACAACCACGGTAAATATTGATACCGTTATGCGCGGAAAGAATACCTTTGGCTTTCGAATAGAACATGAACTAAATCCGTTCCAAAGTCAGTTCAAAAAAGGCGCGGGCACCCACAAGACGTAGACGTGTTTTGCCTTTCGGCAAGAAAACCTGCATCTCGCCTTCCGCATGATTTTCCACGAGGGTTTTGATGCCATATTCGTTGACCATGACAAGCTTGGCTTTACCTTCAGAGACATGAAATGAGATTCTGAATTTGAGGTTTTTGTCTTCTTTTTGACGAATGTGACCCAGTGTTTTAACACCGGTAAAATACTTCACTTTGAAGATGCCTTTCTTGCCGACTTTCGAACCCAAAAAGGAGAGCGCCGTGACATAATTGGCAATCCCTTTGATGCGTCGTTCATCGTCATAGAAGTCTCTCATGTAAATTACTCCTTGATTTTCTTTTGTGCCAAATCGTTGGTATCCATCGTTTTGTTAAAAACAAAGAAACGTTGATACAAGAACTCTAAGACCAAGTTGATCACCATGTTCATCGCCGTGACCAAATATTCATTCCAGCCGACGGTCTTGACCAAATAGTCGCCGAGCAGCGTCGATAACGGAGTGAAAACGGCATAGAACGCGAAGACTTTAAGCATCGCGACGGGAACATTCGATGCGGACTTAAAGGTGAAGCGACGGTTAAAGGTGAAGTTCCAAAGGACGGATAAGATAAGCGCGATGAGGTAGGAAGGCCAATAGCCCCACCAATCGCCTAAGAGTTCATTCATCGCAGTAAACGATAGGATTTGAATGGCTCCGGCAGAGATCGAAAAGATGAAAAACTTGAGTGTCCGCATGAATTCTTGTTTGCGTGAGTCCGACATAGTTAATTCCCCCGAGGGCTTTGATTCAAAGCCGCAAAGTTTGCTTTATTGGAAGCATAGAGTTTTTTGAAGACGTTGTATTGACGGTCGTAAACTTCTTTATTTTCGGTTTTGGGAAGGTAGGTTCCGATGACCGGAATGAAATCTTTGACTTTCTCCAGATTTTCGATGACGCCGAGACCAACACCGGCCACAGCCGCTGCGCCGACCGCGCCGACATTCTGCGGGTGAGCGACGACTTCAATGGTCCGTCCTGTCACATCGGCCAAAATCTGACTCGTGACCGAAGAGAGCGCTCCACCCCCAACAAAGCGGATGGTTTGTGAGGTCTGAATTTTCTTATCTTGGCATTCCAACATCCATCTAAGATGGTAGCATATCCCTTCCAGGACCGCACGGATGAGTTCGGTTTTGCCCGTCTCCAAGCGGATATTGAAGAAGACACCTGCCGCATTCGGATCCTCAAACGGGCAACGGTTGCCATGCAGCCATGGGGTGAAAATGACCCCACCGGCACCCGCCGGAACCTCGGAAATGGTCTTGGTGAGATATTCGTACAAGCTTCGATAAAGGGCTTCTTTGCCTTCGCTGACGTGGGTATGGTTCAAATAAACGCCGATTTCGTCCAACGCTAAGTGGTCTTTCACCCATTCAAAGCATTTTCCCGCAGTTTCCATCTCGGCAAAATAGTTGAAACGATTCTTTTCCACGCCGACAATCGCGGCAATCATCGCATCAGTATCGACGACTTGATGATCCAAAATCGTGGAAACCCATCCGGAGGTTCCGCTGTAGATATGCGTTTCGCCGACGTTGACACAGCCTGCACCAATGCCAATCAGCGTGGCATCTCCGCCACCGCCAAACACCGGTGTTCCTTCAGGTAAACCAAGTTCGGAGGCGGCCAATGCAGTCAACCCACCCACTAAATCGATTGGGCTGATAATCGGGGCCAAATGGTTCATATCGACGCCAAAGGTTTTACACAACGTCTTGCTCCATCCTTGTTTGCCCTTCCGGGTATCGTAAAGAAAGGTCGAATACGCCGAATCGTGGGTCATGATAAATTTACCCGTACATCGGGCGATGAGCGATTCTTTGACATCCAACCAACGATAGGTTTTCTTAAATATCTCAGGTTCGTTTCTTTGAACCCATTTGTATTTCCAAAGCGGGTCTTTGACACTGAGCGATGCTCCACACGTGATTTGCAGGCTTTTTAATAACCGAAACACATTGGCGCCCGCCACTTTAAGGCCTCTGCCCATGCCTTCATGAAGTTCTTTTTTGGACCTTTGGTCCATGTAGCTCATCGGGCGCCGAAGGACCTTACCGTTTTTATCCACAAGAACCAACCCTTGCATCTGCGAGCAGAAAGAAATCCCAGAGATGTCGGTGGGTTTGATTTCGACTTTTGAAAAGAGTTCATGCGTCGTTTTGACCATGGCGGCCCACCACTCATCAAAATCTTGTTCGGCCCCGCCGTTTTCTAACACATAGAGGCCATAGCCTTGGTTGGCGCTTCCCAAGAGTTTGATTTTCGATTCGATGCCAAAAAGACATGTCTTGACTCCGGTCGTCCCGACATCGTAACTGATGACGTATTTCATTGGATGTCCTCCCTCTTAGGATCGATGGTGAATCGATGCTTGTTCCAGCGTAAACGCCGACTCCAAGAACTTGAGCATTTCGGATACGACGAATTCATCTTTGGACAAGATGTCATCGCCGGCGAAAACTTTAAACCGTTCTTGGAAATAATCGCAGCCATAGGAGAATTGCAACATCATCAGCAAATTATCGAAAAAGAAAGCAAACATTTTCGGGTCGGCATCTTGGCGGATGTCGCCGCTTTTTTGGGCATCTTTAATGAATTGGGCATACACTTCGGCGGTCATACCTTCAATCCGTTTGGCAAGTTCCGGAGCAAATTTGCGGTTGCTTCCGGTGGTAATCGAAAGATACATATTGATGTAATCCACGTGCTCGCGGGATGTTTTTTGGACCGCACGGATGATTTTTTCCGCACGTTCAAGCAGTTTGTGTTCACCGGAAAGCGAATCGCGAAGGACCGCTTCGAGAATGGTTAAACTTTGATTGAGGCACGCCAAGAAAAAGGCTTCTTTATCTTTGAAGTATTTATAAAGGACACCGACGGAAATGCCGGCTTTTTTGGCAATCACGTTGATGTTGGCGCGGTCAAAACCTTGAGCGGCAAACTCACGGATGCCGGTTTCCAGGATGTACGTCCATTGTTCTTGCGTCAGTTTTTTAAGCATAGCGTTACTCCTTGGCGTTCATTTTGGAATACTTCGAAAGATAGACAGTACGTTGAATCCACGCATCGAAGAATGATAAACGATGGGGTTTATTAAGAAGTGAAGAAACGATTTCGGCTTCGCAACCTTTTCTGAGAATCATGGCAACAGCCAGTGCGTCATCCATCGTACGTCCGGTACAAAAGGCGCCTAAACCCAAAATGAACACGGCGTTTCGACCGTTGAGTTTTGAGGTCACTTTGGAAGAGGTCGCGGTTTTGATCGTAGCCCCACCGATTTGGGCAAGGTCATCGATGGACGGGCGAAGGGTTTTCTTGGTCGCGCTGAAAGCCACCACAAAGGGGTCATTTTCGTAAACGATACAACGAGCTTTTTGGGTTTTGTAAATCGTTTGATGCGCTTTGGCAATCCAAGCTTCCGAAGGTAATTTTTCTTTAATCGAGTATTCGCTTTGTTTGCCGTTTTGTTTGATCAAAAACCGGTCGTTAATTCGAATGCTGATGCCTAAATCAGGAAGCGCCGAAGTAGCCAAAATCAAGCGACGGTTTTGAAAGTATTTTTCTAATAATTCTTTGTCGTTAGAAACTCCGATGGAACGATAAATCCTTTGTTGCATCGCGTTTTCCAGGGCATCCGCCAAGGCAAATGCTTCATCGTAAGAAGTTCCCATACAAAGGGCTCCGTGCGATTGCATCAAGCAGACTTTGCTTTGCGGAAAATCAGCAACGGTTTGAGCGACATGTTTTCGAAGCGTTTTCGTTGAGGAAATGCCATAAGGCGCACAGGGAATCATCGTCCCCAAAAGTGCGATTTCTTTGGAATCTTCCAACGTAAAGTGATCACCGGAAATACTCATCACAGTGGCTGCTTTTTGGTGGGTGTGAATAATGAATTGAACGTCTTCCCTTAACCGATAACAATCGGCGTGTATGCCTTTTTCGGATGAAGGTTTAATGTCACCTTCGTAAGTCAGGTCATCGATGGCCACCACGACGATTTGATCGGGTGTCATCGTTTCATAAGAACGTCCGCTCGGAGTAATCGCAAAATGGGTTTCGGAAATACGAGCCGAAATATTGCCCCAAGTTCGAGCCACAAGGCCTTTGGCAAGGAGTTCTTTTCCGGCGCGGATAATCAGTGTCTTCGCTTCTTCGAGGGTATACGCCATAGTTAGCTTCCTAAAGGACCACATTTGGCAAACACGCGTTCAAAGCGGGCCAAAACGTCATCAATCATTTCTTCGGTATAAGCCGCACTCGTGTATAAACGGGTACCGGCCAGCGTCACTAAACCTTCGGCCATATAGGCAGCGCCCATATGTTCCATCTCTTTTTGACGGATCGCGGTTTCCTTTAAAATACCCGGGATTTTCCACGGCTTTTTCCAATCGATATGGAAATGCATCGTGGCGCAATTATCGAGGTGCACGATCGAGCCTTGGTTGAAGGCCACGAACGGGAGTTTGTATTTCTTTATGAGTTCTTGTAATCCTTTGGTCAAACGGTCTCCCATACGTCCGGCGATTTCCGCGGCGTTGGTACGTTCGATTTCACACAGGGCATAATATCCGGCGACACAGGAAACCGGTGTGGCGGCCATAGTTCCGCCACAAAGTGCCTTGGGTACTTTTTTACCCGAAGAATCAAGCCCGGCGCCTAAGTAGGCCATGCAATCGGCGTGACCGCCGACACCGCCCGCTCCGGGATATCCGCCGGCGATGATTTTGCCGAAGATGGTTAAATCGGGATCGACCCCGAAATAGCCTTGAGCGCACGAAGGTCCGATACGGAATCCGGTAACCACCTCATCAAAGATGAGAAGCGCGCCATATTGATGGGCTAAAGCCTCACAACCTTTAATGAATTCTTTGGATAACGGACGGGTTCCGCTTTCGGGTCCGACCGGTTCTAAGAAAATCGCTGCAGTTCCGCCCTTCAATTGGTTTTTGCGTAATTTCCGTTTCAAATCCTTGATGTCATTGGGGAAGAATTCGTCGGTGTGTTTGAAGACAAATGAAGGAACGCCTTTGGACATTAATCCTTTGGTTCCGGGCACACGCATGCCGTAGGCTAATTGATCCGACCATCCATGATAGGCACCGCCCATTTTAAGGATGTTTTTGTGACCGGTTTTTAGACGGGCAATACGAACCGCGCACATGCACGCTTCGGTACCCGAGCCTAACATCCGGAAACGTTCCACGGAAGGAACCATTTCGGAAATCTTTTTGGCTAATTTGTATTCATATTCATGGAAAAGCCCCGTGGAAGGTCCACAGGTATTCAAAAGTTCAATGACGTGGTCGCGGATGCTCGGCGGATTGCTACCCAAAAGTGTGGGTCCTCCGGCTTGCAGTAAATCGTAATACCAGTGGCCATCGATATCGTAGAGTTTCGCCCCTTCTGCTTTCGTGATGACGATTGGGAAGGGATAGTTGAAGGCCAAATTATGTTGGACGCCACCAGGGATGATCTTCTTGGCGTCTTCAATCATCGCTTTCGATTTCGGGCATCCCTTGTTGAAATAGTTTTCGACGTATTCAGTCAAAAATTCCTTTTTGATGGTATAAACAGGCGCTTTCATTAAAGCGTCGAGTTGCCGTGTGACGGCATCGGCATCCAAATACTGGTCGATGGAAAAACCTTGATAGGCCATAATGATTCTCCTTATTATCTTGTGAGCGGTCGCTCATGTCTTACCTACAAGGTATCATTCTGGGCCCGGTATGTCAATCAATTTATGAAACCCCTTCCAAAGCATAAAAAATAGGCTTCCACTGGGAAAGCCTACTTTCTTTGGTTGATTTTAGAGAACTTCGACGCTGGGTAAACGGATGTATTTGGGACCCACGTAAGTAGTCGTCACATATTGGTCTTGGCTGATGCGGATGTTCTCGAGGGTCTTGAATAAATTACCGCTGAAGGAGAAACCCGACACCGGGATTTTCTTGGTTCCATCGAAGTAATACGCCAAGCGGACTTCGCCGCCGATGTAGGAACTGTAGATGTCCAATTGAATGCCGGACAGCGAGATGATTTCGATATGCGGACCTTTGAAGAGATCTTCTTTGGAGGTTTTGCCCAAAGCGACTTTGAGTCCGCCTAAGTTACCGGTGGGCTTCACGCCGAGGTATTGGGCGAAACGGTTGCCGCCGTAATAGGATTCGACTTTGCCGTTTTTAATCACGGTGACCGGAGTGAGGAGCACGCCATCGCCATCGAACTTATCGGCGGGATAACGTTTGTCCAGACCGATGGTCAACTTTTCACCTTTGTCGACCGTTTGCAGCACATCGCCGATTTTCTTATCGGTGGCGTGGTTGTAAACGCCGGCATAGGACAAGTCGCTGATCAAGTCATTGCACAACGAGATGACTTCTTCATCCTTGATGATGACATCAATGGTTCCCAGGGCAGGAATCTTGGTGGCGTTGAACCGGGCTTCCACTTCTTCAAGCGCATGTTGGGCATCCGCGCGGATGGTATCCAAATTGATTTCGCGGTAGCGGAAGTAACGGTAGAGTTCGACTTTTTGGTTGACCGGATCTTCGGGTTTATGGCCATCGAAGGACGGAATCGCTTCGACTTCCAAGACGGCGGAGTTCTTGGTGTAGTCAACGCCTTTGGAGTTGATAATCCGGACTTTGGACGCGATTAAGAAGATTTCAAGAGCGTTGAACTTTTTGCCGGGTTTGGCATAGCCATGGAAGATCTCCGCGACGGTGTCGATGGTTTTCCAAGGATCGTCAGTGATTTCGGGAGAATGGAAGGTGTGTTTCTTGCCATCCCCTGTCGGAATCTCATAGGCTTTGTTTTCAACGAACGAAGCGCTGTATAAGGCTTCTTCAATTTTCTTAGCCAACGCTTTTTGGCTGAGCGTATAGGGAACGTTGAAGGTGGATGAACCTAAGAGTTCTTTTCCATCTTTGCTCATTTTCTTAAAGACAGTGACGGCATAGGAAGTGACATCCGTGTTGCGGACGGTTTCGCGTTTGCCTAAAACGAAGTAGGCTTCGTGGCGAACTTCTTCGGTAATCGCGATTTGGTAGTCCGTGACGCCGGCGACGCTTTGAAGCGACGCGATCATTTTCTTAATCATCCGATTTTTACCTCTGCTTTCAGGGAAGGTCCGCCATCGCTGACGCGTACCCATTCTTTATAGCCTTTGCCGCAGTGGCCGGAACCACTGACTTCAAAGTCGTTGGAGACCATCGAAATCGACTTGAGCAAGTCAAGCACGAATCCGCTCATCACGACCGGTGAAATCATTTTGCCGGTGAATTTGCCGTCTTTGATTTCGCGGCCATAGTGGGCAGCGCATTGGATGCCCCAGTTCTTGGGGTCTTCCATGCCGTTATTGGTTTTGGCAATGTAATAACCATGTTTCACGCTCTTGATCATTTCGTCGAGCGAGGCATTGCCTTTTTCGAAGTACGTATTGGTCATGCGGGTATAGGCTTTATGGCTGAAGATTTGGCGACGGCCGTTGCCCGTGGGTTTAATGCCCAATTGCAAGGCACTGGTGGCATCACAGATGCCGGCTTTCAAAATACCTTTGTCGATGATCAGCGTATCTTGTGCGGAAACGCCGTCATCATCGAAGAAGTAGCTGGCGACGCTGTTGGCAGCAGCGGCTCCGTCGTGCATGCTCACCAAAGGTGAAGCCACTTGTTTGTTCACGTATTCTTGGGCTAATGCGCGGTCTTTGACGAATTGATCCATTTCAACGCCATGGCCGAAGGCTTCGTGAACGATCAAACCGGTGATTGACGGATCAGTGATGATCGTGTAGACGCCGGGTTTGGGTAATTCGGCCTTGAGTAAATCAAGCGCCAAACGATAGGTCTTCTTGACCATCTTCGGTAACCCTTTGAGGACACCGGCCAAGGAGTTTTCGTCTAAGCCATCATAGGCATAACGGGTCGTGGCGCCATCGCGAACCATGACGAACGCACTGCTCGCGCAGTAATTGTAGTATTGCTTGAGATGACGTTTGCCGGAGATGAAGATCTTGGAGATTTCTTGAAAATTCGCCGAAACACTCACGTTGACGACGTTTTTCTCTTTCAAGGTCTTTTGGACCAAGTCCGATAAGAGGGCCACGATCGTTTCGGTGGCGTAATCTCTGCCGCGGTTTTTACGGACAAAGGTTTGCACCAACGCTTCTTCGTGAGGCACTCCCATGCCGACGTTTTTACCTAAATGGGGATGAGCCACAAGGTCGGCGATTTCTTTTTCGATTTGCGGAATCTTTTTGGGCGTCACTTCGTTGGTGGCGTATTCAAAACTGACCCCTTTGTGATAAATGCGGAAAACAAACCCGGATTCCATTTCGGGGTTGTCCCCGACATTGGTCGAGCTGCGGTTGACCGCGTAGATCTTGCCGTGGACATCACTCCCCAGCACGCTGGCGTACTCGTATTTGGCGTTCAACCGTTGGATAAGCGTTTCCAATAACGGTTCTTTCTTGGCCAAATAGGTCGAAAATTTATTTTTCATAACTCTACCTCTAGAAGCATTGTATAACTTTCTTTTTTATTTATATAGCAACAATCAGTTGCAAAGCGCTTTTTTTGGTTGTCAGTTCTCCTTTTTCTTACGAAAAAAGAGAGGATTGCAAGTTTTATGTTTTGGATGAAAGCCCTTTCGTGTCGAAAAAGGGCATGAATTTCATAAAAATAAAAGTTTTTGGTTCAGTTAAAGCTTAAGGTGCTATGATATTGATGGAACATGACGATTTCGTCAGGTTTGTCTTTTTACCAGTGTACGTAGGCCTAATAAAGGAGGAATTTATTTATGGAATTACGACTTGGAACAAAAGCTTCGCTGAGCAAAACGGTGACGGACAAAGATGTCCGCATGTTCGCCGAAGTATCGCTCGACTATAATCCACTTCACCTCGATGACGAGGTTGCCAAAAAGAGTATTTTTGGCCGCCGTATCGCACATGGCGATATCTCATTGGGTCTCATCTCTGCGGTCTTAGGCAATTACATGCCCGGACGCGGCACCATTTACTTAGGACAAGACATCAAGTTCGTTGCCCCTGTTTTCATCGATGACACCATCACTGCTGAAGCGGAAATCGTGGAAATCATCCCCGAGAAAAACCGTTATCGCATCCGTACCGATGTAAAAAACCAAGCCGGCGTCTTAGTCGCGACCGGTTTCGCCTTAGTCAAATATCAAGCGGCGTAAGGAGAAACATCATGCCTTTAGAAACATCCAAAGAATTAAATGCTTATACGAAACTCCTTCGGGAATTCGTTGACCGTGATGTTCGCCCGTTAGCGGCCACCCTCGATGAAGAGGAACGCTTCCCGAGTGAACTCATTCCCTTAATGGGAAAGATGGGACTCTTCGGATTACCTTTCCCCGTGGAAATCGGCGGCGCCGGCGGTTCCTATCCGCTTTACGCCTTAGCCATCAGTGAAATCGCCAAAGCCTGCGGCACCACCGCCATCATCTTATCCGGTAGTGTCTCACTGTGCATTTCCCCGATCGTCGAATTCGGAACGCCCGAACAAAAAGCCCGTTTTTTGCCCAAACTTTTCTCGGGTGAATGGCTCGGTGCTTTCGGTTTGACCGAACCCAACGCCGGAACCGACGCCGCGGGTCAACAAACCACCGCCGTCAAAGACGGTGACTCCTACATCCTCAACGGTTCGAAAATCTTCATCACCAACGCCGGTTATGCGCATGTCTACATCATCTTTGCGATGACCGACAAATCCTTGGGAACCAAAGGCATCAGCGCCTTCATCGTCGAAAGCGACGCGCCCGGTTTCCGTGTCGGCAAGAAAGAAAAGAAGATGGGTATCCGTGGTTCGTCCACCTGTGAACTCATTTTTGAAAACTGCCGCATTCCCGCGTCCAATTTGCTCGGTGAACTCGGGAGAGGCTTTTCGATCGCCATGAAAACGCTCGATGGCGGACGTATTGGCGTCGCTGCCCAAGCTCTCGGCTTAGCCCAAGGCGCTTTGGAAGAAGCCATCCACTACACCAAAGAACGCAAACAATTCGGAAAGCCGATCAGTGCCTTCCAAAACACCCAATTCCAATTAGCGGACATGGCCACCAAAGTCGAAGGTGCCCGTCTGCTCGTCGAACAAGCCGCCAAAGCCAAAGAATTAAAGTCGCCCGATTTATCGATGTACGCCGCGATGGCCAAACTCCATGCCGCGGAAGTGGCGATGGAAGTCACCACCAAAGCCGTCCAACTTTTCGGTGGCTATGGTTATACCCGCGACTACCCAGTGGAACGCATGATGCGTGACGCCAAAATTACCGAAATCTACGAAGGCACCAGCGAAGTCCAACGGATGGTCATCGCCGGATCGCTTCTGAAGTAGGAGGACCTATGAACATCTTAGTGTGTGTTAAGCAAGTTCCGAATACCGCCGAAATCAAAATTGACCCCATTAAGGGAACGATGATCCGTGTCGGCGTTCCTTCCATCATGAACCCCGATGACAAAGCCGGACTCGAAGCCGCGCTTCGTCTTAAAGACGAACTCGGTGGCACCATCACCGTCTTATCGATGGGCCCCAACCAAGCCGAAGAAGTGCTGAACGAAGCCTATGCCATGGGCGCCGACCGCTTGATTCTGCTCAGCGATTTCAAGTTTGCCGGATCCGATACCTGGGCCACGGCGCATGCCCTTGCCGCTGCCGCCAAAAAACTTTCTTTTGATCTCATCATCACCGGACGTCAAGCCATCGATGGCGATACTGCGCAAGTGGGTCCCGAAATGGCCGAGTTCCTGGATTTACCGCAAATCACCTATGTCCGTTCGCTGCATTTCAAAGACGGCCACTTCATCGTCGAACGCAAAGTCGAAGATGCGACCTATACCTTGAAAGCCGAAGGACCTTTATTGGTTACCGTGCTAGCGGAAGGTTATACACCCCGTTATATGAACGTCGCCCGTTTATTCGCCGCCTACCGTCAATCGAAAGTCGAACTCTGGACCGCCGCCAATACCGACGTCGATCCTTTGACCATCGGTTTGAAGAGTTCGCCCACCAAAGTCTATGAATCTTTCGGCAAACCGATCAAACCCGCCGGACACGTCTATGAGGTCGATGAAAAAGAAGCTGCCAAGCTCATCGTCGACAAGCTCAAAGAAAACTATTTGTTTTAAAGGAGAATGAACATGAACATCGAAGAATATCGTCATGTCTATGTCATCGTCGAACAACGCGAAGGCATCCTTCATCCGGTCAGCTTGCAACTCTTAGGCAAAGGCCGTGAAATCGCCGATACCACCGCTTCGAAACTGATTGCGGTCTTGGTTGGAGAAAACGTCAGTGGCTTAACCAAAGAATTGATTTACCATGGTGCGGACATCGTTTACGTCGGTGAAAGTGCCTTGCTCAAACATTATTTGACCGAAAACTACCTTCAAGCCATCTATCCCGTTTTACGGGATCATAAGCCCAACATCGTCCTCGTCGGTGCAACCTCGATCGGCCGTGACTTGGCTCCGCGATTAGCCGCCAAACTCAATACCGGTTTGACCGCCGACTGCACCCGTCTCAGCGTCACTCCCGAAGGATCGCTCTATATGACCCGTCCGGCGTTCGGAGGCAACCTCATGGCCACCATCATTTGCCCGGACCACCGTCCACAAATGTCCACCGTCCGTCCCGGCGTCATGCACGTCATGCCCCGCGATGAAAAACGTCAAGGCGTCGTCGTCAACATTCCCTTATCGTTCGATCAAAGCCGCTTAAAAGTGTCTGTGATCGATGTCAAAAAAGAGAAAGTCAATAAAACCAAAATCGAAGATGCCAAAGTCCTTGTTTCCGCGGGTCGTGGCATTCCCAAAGAAAAATTGGAAAGCCTCGAAACGCTTGCTCAGGAATTAAAAGGCTCCGTCTCTGCCTCACGCGCTGTGGTCGATGCCGGATTACTCGATGCGTCCAGACAAGTCGGACAAACCGGAAAAACCGTCCGTCCCGATGTCTACTTCGCGTTAGGCATCTCAGGTGCCATCCAACACGTCGCCGGTATGGAAGAATCCAAGCTCATCATCGCCGTCAACAAAGACAAGACCGCTCCCATCTTCGGAGTGGCCGACCTCGGCTTTGTCGGAGATGCGACGAAATTGGTTCCCGCCATCATCGACGAAATCCGCCGCCAAAAAGGTCAATAACGAAACGAACCATCCGTCCTGGATGGTTTTTTTCTTGGCCCGATGCGTGTTATTTTTTAGACACATTGGCAATTATGTCTAAATATGGTATATCTTTTTCATCCGGACAAGAGGGTGCTATTATTCCACCCCAAAAGTCTTGCCCTTGGTTTTGAAAAGGAAAGAAGAGTCATGAAAAAGAAAAACTTGTTGATTACCGCTTCCGTGTTTCTCGTTTCAATGGTCTTAAGTTTGTTTGTGCTATACACGCCTACGCCTTCCAGTGATGCCGCCGGGTTCAGTGCCGTCCATGCGGCTTCCTACATCAGTGAACTCTCGCGTGATCCGCATGCGCTCAGCGACACTCAAGCCCATGAAGAAGTCCGTGTTTATCTAAAAGATAAATTGGAAGAATTCGTCGGGGCGGCGAATGTCGAAGAAATGGATTATACCCCTGAGGAAGTCGGCGATGATTGCGAATATCCGATCCGTAACCTATTGGCAACCATTCCGGGAACCTCGGAGACGGGAATCCTGCTCGTGGCCCACTACGACTCGCGCGGACATATCGGCAGAGCCGGAGAACTGGGCCGTTCCTATGGTGCGGCCGATGA
Organism: uncultured Caryophanales bacterium; assembly: GCA_937873795.1. Classification (GTDB taxonomy): domain Bacteria; phylum Bacillota_I; class Bacilli_A; order RFN20; family CAG-826; genus CALMWE01. The sequence goes on along the minus strand of CALMWE010000231.1, from coordinate 1,309 downwards.
CGGTTATGGATTAGCGACTCTTTTGGAAATTGCCCGTCTTTATGGACAACGGACGCTTGAAAACTCCATTTATATCTTAATGACCGATGGCGAAGAAGTCGGTTTGTATGGCGCGCGTATGGCGGCCCAAGAAACGGCCTTGATGGATAAAGTCGGATTCGTCATCAACGTCGAAGCCCGTGGCGTTCAAGGCGCGGCGTATATGTTTGAAACCAGCGTCAAAAATGACAAAGTCATCGATTTCTATAAAAACGCACAAAAGCCTGTGTCTTATAGTTTAGCCACCGCGGTCTACACGGTGATGCCGAACTTGACCGATTTTACCGAGTTTTTAGCCGTGGGCAAACAAGGCGTCAATTTTGCGGTCTTGGATGGACTCTATTACTACCACACGCCGTTTGATAACTATACGAACATCAATCTCAGCAGCATCCAACATTACGGCGAACAAATCGTCCCGTTGGTCGAAGAGTTCGTTACCGATGCCCGTTACGCGAATGCCGATTATTTCGTGGGAACGCAAAACCAAGTCTTCTTTAACCTCTTGCCCGGTGTCTTTGTGGCTTATTCCGAAACGTGGGCGATTATTCTCAATTTCATCGCTTTGGCTTTGTTCATCGGTCTAGTCGTTTTCTTGCTCATCAAGAAACAAATCCGTCCATTGGGTCTACTCAAGCAGTTCGGGTTTGTATTGGGGGGTATTGTGGTTTCGGTCTTAATCGGCCTATTTGCCAGTAAATTGATGGCGTTTTTCGGTAAAGTCCCTTGGAGTTTGACCTATGTACGTATGCAAGGCACCGAACTACCGACCTTATTGATCATGTTGGCTTTGTTGGTGGGCTTTGGCTTCCTCGTGAAGAAGTTCTTAAAAACCAAAGCAGATAAAGTATCTTTGATGCTCGCCGGAATCGGAGTCAATCTTCTGTTGGCCACTGCCACCGGATTTATTCTCAGCGGCGCATCGTTCCTCTTCTTTATTCCCGCCTTCGTAGGTATCGTTTCATTAATCTTAGATACCTTCGTCAAAAATCAAGTCGTCAAACATGTGGCCTTCAGCCAAAACGTATTTTGGAACTTGCTCATCCTGGTTCCGATTTTATTCTCGTTGTTCTTGGCGTTGACGGTCGGAGGCTTATTAGCACTCCTTCTGATTCTGACGTTATTCGCCGCGACTATGATTCCGTCGGTATTCCTTCAATTAGACTTACAGAAGTAAAAAAGAGCCATCCGCCAAGCGGGTGGCTTTTTCGTTAATAAGGGCGGGGCCAAGAATACCAGGTACTGATAAGAAGCGCAAGAATCGGCACCA
>CALMWE010000230.1 GCA_937873795.1 uncultured Caryophanales bacterium | reverse complement strand
TTCCGTTGCTTGGTCTTCCAGCAACGAAGCTGTCATCAGCAATGCTGGCGTTGTCACTCGTCCAGCCGAAGGCCAACCGGATGCCACGGTGACGATGTCCTATGTCATCACTGTTGGTGCCGAATCCACGACCGCTGTTGGAATCGAGTTCACCGTTAAGGCGCAAGAACCCGTTGTTGTTCCTCAAAACCAAGTGGTTGTAAGCACACTCCTTCCCAGTGTCACTTCCGTTTCGCAATTAACTTCGGGTGGCTCCAGCGGAACCGCCTATACGGATGCGACTTTGTCTACCTTCTTCACCAGCGCCAGCAACAAGTTTGCTTCCGTCACTGGGGCAAGCAAGGTTTATCCGAATGAAGACACTCAAGCCATGAAACTTGGTACAGGAAGCGCCGTTGGCACCTTTACCGTGAATATGGCTAGTGGCTTTGCGGCTACTAAAATCAGCGTCGTGTTCCACGCATACAAAATGAATGCGACGGTCTTAACGATTGCTGGTGGTACCGAAACGACCGCCACTCAGTCCATTGCCGCTCCTTCGGCCACGGATTACACCACCGGTTCTTCGACAGTCGAATTGACCTCGGCCTCAGGCCTCTCGTCCTTTACGATTGCTACAACCTCAGCTGGCTACCGCGCGTTCATCTATTCAATTACTGTTGATTATATCGCTGTAGTTTAATAGCATTCCTACAAGAGGTGCGGAACCTAGTTCCGTGCCTCTTTTTTTATGTTCAAAAAGTGTACTTTCATCTTATAGATGGATAGAGTAAAATATCATTGCGTCCCACGCAATGAAGGAAAATCCATGAAATCAAAAGGCATCTATTGGTTTGTCACCTCGCTTTACGTCATTCTCGTCGCTTTTTCGACCGTCTTTACCTCCATGTACAGCGAAGCCGAAAAAGTGGTGACTTTCCTTCAAGACCAAAAAGCCGAACTGCTTCAAGATAACACCAAACTTTTAGCGGCGACCGTCATTGCCAACAACCATGACGGAACCGACGCTTTTGTCTTAAAAAATCCGCTCTACACAACGTCGATGACGCTTTCCTCCGCCTCGTTGGATCTTTCGTTCTACTCGGTGAGCGAAGTCAAAAAGGACGAATTCGTGGATTGCTTGGCCATTCTGGTCACGGATTTGTCCATCGAGGATGATGCCAGTCTTATCAACTCGGATGGCTATCACGAATTAACCGCGACGCTAGGGTTTTCGACCACCGTCACCTTGGGAGATACTTCCGCCCGGACCTTCTCGGAAACGTTCATTACGTTATTCGAAGATACGTCCAAGCTTATCTTGATCGAGTTTTCCAAACTGGTTGCCAATGAACCGATCGCGTTTTCCGAAATTACTTTGGGATACACGCTGGAAGACACGGGAACCACTCAACCGCTGGGATCGGTCGAATCCTCACAACTTTCGCTTCTTAGCCCCGAAAACATTGAAATTTCGCAAACCTACGGGGAAACCTATGCAACTGCCCCGGAAATCTTCTACGATTCCTCGTATGTCAGCAAGCTTTCGTCGTATAATATCCTTTACGTCAAAAACGTGGCCATCGAGATCTTGATCATCGGGCCGTTAACGTACTTCATCTTCTTCCACAAGCACGTGCGTGCCAAATGGAAAGAAAAACAGGCCCTCAAGAAAAAAGATGAAAACGCAAAATATGAAGCAATGAAACAAGAAATTCTTAACGAGCCCAAGGAGCCCAAACAATGAAAAAAATCTTACCGTTCACCTTACTCGCCTTATCCGCCGCCGTGTTAGCCGGCTGCGGAGAAACGCCCTCTTCACCGTTAGTCGTTTCCAAACTGTTCACCGCGACGAGCCAACGCAACAACGTGATTGAGCTTTACAATCCGTCCGCCGAAGCCATCGAACTCGGTGATTTCTCGTTCCGTTTCTATACCAACGGCGCGAACGAAATGACCGCGGAAATCAAACTCACGGGCACGGTCGAGGCCGCCAGTTATTTCGCCGTCGGAAGTTCCAATAACAGCGTTCCCGCAGTTCTCAGTGCCTTAGACTTCTCGTATACCGAAGGTTCGCTTCCGTTTAACGGCAACGACGCCATCGAATTGGTGTATAAAGACACCGTTATCGATTTCTTGGGCCGTAAAGGCATGGACGTCGATTACTCCAAAAACGTGACCATGATCCGGTTGGGCGAAAAAGAAGACTATACCCCCAGCGTGACCTTTGACGCGTTCAACTTCATCAGCTATGTCCCCGATTATTTCACTGCATTGAAAAATGACAATCATGCCATCAAGACGCTAGACCAACTCTATGCCGGTCCGGTGCTTGAAGACCGTTACAAGAGCATGCCGTTTGTTCAAGAAGGCTCTACCACCATCGGCGGCGGTGGTGCTGTTCAAACAACGTTAAACTCCGCTTATGATGGCGACACCGCGGCGTTCCGCGCCACGACGACATTCGGTGGCGGATCCGTCCGTTATTACTACATCAATACCCCCGAAGTCCAAAGCCCGTATGTCAATGCTGAGCCGTGGGGTTATGTCGCCAGCAAATACAACAAAGAATACATCCTCAATAATGCCTCCAGCAAAACGATTTATATCCAATCGATTCCTGGCGGAGCCTTGGAAGAAGTCAACGGCAGAACGCTGGGTCTTGTCTGGGTTAACGGCGTGCTCTCGCAATACTTGACCGTCCGTGAAGGCTTGTCCGAAGATGTTGGCGTTTCCTTCTCTGCAATCGATATCGCCCTAACCTATGAAGATGTTCCCTATTTGACCTTTCTTCAATTCAACGAACACCGTGCCGTTTTGAACGGTTGGGGCACCAAAGGTTATCCGACCAATCCCGAAGGCGATAAATCTCCCGACTGGAACTATTCCGCGAATAATGGTGTCGGCGCCAACTCCACGACGACCCCTGTGTGGCAACCCCACTTGGCGATGCCTTGGTAGTCAACTTCGAAGCGACCTTTCCTAAGCCTATTGTTTACGCTTGCAGTCTTTCGTAAAATGTTTTATGATAAGCGAGCGTCAACGGACCGTTAGCTCAGTTGGTAGAGCAGCTGACTCTTAATCAGCGGGTCATAGGTTCAAGTCCTATACGGTTCACCAGTTCGCACTCAAAATCCTCGGAAACGGGGATTTTTTCTTACTTTTTTTGGAAAATACGTGGTTGTAAGAATGAAAAATTCATCTTATGATTAAAAAGAAGAGGTGGTTCCGGTGAATAATCCATCCATAGCCAAACTCAAAAAGATTTTAGTCGCCATCAAACACGCCAAAACCAAAGTGGTGACCAGCGAAACGCTTTCGCGCGACGTCGGCCTTTACCCCGAGGCTATCAATGAACTTTTAGCCTTCTTTGATCCCCTCGTCACGATGGACTTTACTTACGATTTGAAATCACTCGTGGAACCCATCGAAGCGTGGATTACCGCGGAAGACGCCAAAAAAGAAAAGAAGCCCTCCGCCCCTCGTCTATCCAAAAAGGCGATGGACCAATACGAATCCATCAACGAATTCATCTATGCGAAGCTCACCATCGGGGGCATCGTCGATAAAACGGTGCAACTTTCCGACCTCGATTTACGAGCCCTCAAGCGCCTCGTCA
>CALMWE010000229.1 GCA_937873795.1 uncultured Caryophanales bacterium | reverse complement strand
ATCATGACGCCCCATGTCCCAAAATTGCTATGCTCGCCTAAGTGGGCTTCGGGAACGAGTTCCTCGACAACCACATAAATCATGGCTCCGGCGGCAAACGCTAAGAACCATGGTAGCACAGCGGCAATCTGGGATGCCAGAATAATGCCTATGACGGCAGCGACCGGTTCAACCGCACCGCTGGCAAAGCCCATCAGAAAGGCTTTTCCTTTACTCTTGGTCTCTTCCCACATCGGGAGCGATACCGCCGCGCCTTCAGGGAAGTTTTGAATTCCGATACCTAAGGCTAAGCCTAAAGCGGCCATATAGGCACCATGGCTATTTAAGGCTAAGGCTGCGCCGAACGCAAAACCGACAGCCAAACCTTCAGGGATGTTATGGATGGTAACCGCCAAGAAGAGCTTGGTGGTTTTCTTTAAATGGGTATGCACGCCTTCTTCGGCGTGGGTTCCGCTGTGGAAGTGGGGTACGACCACGTCGATCAAGAGTAAGAAGAGGCCACCGGCTAAAAAGCCGATTGCGGCTGGAACAAACGACCATGTTCCCCAGCCTTCGTTGGAGGATTGTTCAATCGCCGGAATCAGAAGCGACCAGACGCTTGCGGCGATCATCACGCCTGCGGCAAAGCCTAAGAAGATTTTGTTGAATTTTTCGCCGATGTTCTTACGGAAGAAGAAAATCAATGCCGAACCGGCGGTCGTCATCACGAAGATAAAAGCCACACCGAAAATCATGATTTGAAAGTCTGTCATAACGTTATCTCCCCAAATTTTCTATTGCTCCAAAATCCAATCATAGAGCATTTGCATGAACTGAGGGTCTTCCTCAGTCAATAAATCATAATCCAACGTCGCATAAAATTCACGCGCTTCGTCATCGCCGGCTTTTCTTTCCATATACGGAAGCTTGGACATGACTTTATTCAAATAGGTTTCAGCGCGCATCGATAGGTAGGGATTGTGCATTTTTTCTTCATCGACGACGTGGGTCACATTGCCCATGCCTTTGGTAGCCACGATGTATTTGGCCATCGAGTGGTTGAAGCGGACGACCTGGTCGCAACGGCTGTGAATGAGTAAGGTGGGAACCGTGCTTTTCTTCAGCGACTTGGCGCTGGAAAAAGTGGCATATTTTCCGAATTCAAAGAAATTTAAGATATGGAACCAAAGTTTAAAGAAAGTGAGACCACGGCCAATATCGGAAATGACATCGGGCACATTGTTGAACCCGGCGATGGAAATGACTTTGTCGACGGAATGTTTCAATGAGAACACGTTGTTGACGACATACCCACCCCACGAATGGCCTAAAAGGATCCGTTTCATGCACGCCAAATCCGGATGGCGTTCGATGTAGGCAAGGGCGTAATCTAAGTCGACGATGGCTTGGGTTAAGCCGCGGATCGATTTACCGCCGCTGAGGACGCAGCCCGTATAGTCAAACGCCATGACTAAATAACCTTGCTTGGCAAAGGCATTGATTTGAGTGGTATACGCATAGTGACCCGCGCCGATGCCATGACAAAAAACAATCAAACCTTTGGCGGCTTCACGGCTTCCGCGATAATATAAAAAACCTCTTAGAGGCTGTTTCTTATTGCCGGGAAATTCGATCTTTTCGCTCATCAGCCCCGGAAAATCCGAAGCGGTCAAATACCGAAGGTGCGATTTGCCGTCATACCGGCGATGAAAGACACGGGAGATGGCCAAGTAGACGAGGAGGAGAATCAAAAGAAAGAAAGCCAAAATGGCCAGAGGAATATAAAAATACCAACCCATGTCGTCACCTTCTTTCTACGTTCTTATATTATACAAAATATAAGCCCGTCGGTCTGAAAAGAAAAACATAAAAACATTCTTCCCTATGGGAAGGATTTCGCTATTTTTCGCCGTTTTCGATCAAGATTTGCGATAACGCCTGCGGTGAAAGTAGCGGCGAGTTCGTCAAAGGACTTTGTAATGTCAGTTTGGCTGCGGCCGAACCATACTTCAAAGCATCCAAATTATGGGCTTTGGCATAGATGACGCCGGAGAAGAAAGCATCGCCCGCACCGGAGGTTGAAACGACTTCCACCGGGAATGCCCGATCATGGGTAATGGATTTGCCTTTAAAGCAATAGGAAACGTTAGCAC
>CALMWE010000228.1 GCA_937873795.1 uncultured Caryophanales bacterium | reverse complement strand
TTCGTGTCATTTCCTCTTCGGGTGTTCCGTTCTCCCGTTACTTATTTAACAGCTTGGTGATTACCCTTATCGGCGTCTTCCTTGCCATCCTATTCACCTCGCTTTCCGCATATGCTTTGTCGAAAATGAAATTCAAAGGCAAAAAGTTCTTATTTGAACTCAATACCATCGCGTTGATGTTCGTTCCTGTGGCCGTCCAGATCCCGCGCTATATCATCGTTGCCAAATCCGGTTTGATTGATACCTATGCCGCGCATATTTTGCCGGTCATCACGATGCCGGTAGCGATGTTCTTGGTCAAACAATTCGTCGACCAGATTCCCAACGATTATATCGAGGCCGCGAAAATCGACGGTGCTTCCGAAATGGAAATCTTCTTCCAAATCATTTTACCGATCATTAAACCCGCTTTAGCGACGGTCGGTATTTTGGCCTTCCAAATGATTTGGAATGATACCTCCACATCGACCTTATTTATCAATGATGAAACCAAACGTACGTTAGCTTTCTTCCTGTCCACCTTGACGGGAAGCGCCAACAGCGTCGCCGGACAGGGCATGGCGGCCGCTGCCGGGTTGATTCTCTTCTTGCCGAACTTGATTCTCTTCATCATCTTGCAAAGGAAGGTCATGTCGACCATGGCCTATTCGGGACTCAAATAATGAAAAAGATCTTTGCCCTTTTAGGGGTCATCGGCCTCGTTTATTTATCAGCCCCTCAGGTATTGGAAACCAATGCCAACGGTTTGCCGTACTCAACCTACACCTACAGTTCATCGATTGGTGACATCGTTTGGACCCAAGACGCTTATTTACCGTTATCGATTTCCACCGAACTCGGTGGTGAAACCCTTGATACGCCGTCCGATATTACCGTTGATGCCAACGACATCATCTACGTTGCCGACACCGGCAATTCGCGGATTATCCGTTACGACCTTGAAAATGACCTCGTGTCCTCGTTCGGCGAAACCATTTTGGATCAACCCACGGGCGTTCACGTCGACAGTGAAGGCAGCGTCTACGTGGCCGACTTCGGCACCAAAGAAGCCTACAAATTCGTGTATAACGCCGGCACCTCGACCTTTGATTTGGCGGTAACCTATGCCAAACCAGTCGGTACCCCGTATTTCTCAGACGAAGATGCTTTCGACCCGAACAAGATCGTGACCGACACCGGACTCAACGTCTACATTCTTCTTTCCGGTAACATCAACGGTTTGGCCGAATTTAAAAACGCCGGCGATTTCTGTGGTTATTTCGGCGGTAACCGCATTCCCGATACTTGGGACAACACCGTCAAATCCCTTTTATTCGATGAACAACAACGGCGCGAATGGTTCCAAATGATTCCGGATCC
>CALMWE010000227.1 GCA_937873795.1 uncultured Caryophanales bacterium | reverse complement strand
ATCTTCCAGCCTTTGCTCAAACGATCGAGCCCGTTAATGTATTCCACGCAGAGTTTCCTCCCTGACTTTTATATTATAGCGAAGCCGACAAAAAAAGGACATATCGAGCATGAAAAAAGGACCGACATTGGCCGGTCCTTCTTAAGGTATTACTTGACGAATTCGACGATGACGACAGGAGCGTCGTCGCCTTGACGGTTGCCCAATTTGAGCGTGCGGGTGTAGCCACCTTGACGTTCTTTGTAGCTGGGGCCGATTTCATCGAAGAGTTTGTCCAGCGGGGTCTTGCCGGTCTTCTCGTCAATGACGATGGGACGGACGACCGCGGCGGCCAGCCGACGATGATGCAAGTCACCTTTTTTGGCGTACGTAACCAAACGTTCGGCTAAAGACGTGAGGTCTTGAGCCATGCCGCTGGTCACGCTGACGCGACCACCGACGATGAGTTCAGTGACGAGATTGCGAAGTTCGGACTTCCGTTTGGAAGTCGTGTATGGGGATTTAAACCGTACGCCGGCTTTGCCGTGTACGTTATTGCGTCCTTGTGTAGCCATGAGTTCCTCCTACTCGAAATCCCGGAAGCCAAGACCGATCGCATTGAGTTTTTCTTTAACTTCTTTGAGCGATTTCTTGCCGAGATTGCGCACCTTCATCATTTCCTCTTCCGTTTTTTGGGTGAGTTCCATGACGGTGGCGATGCCTGCTCTCTTTAAGCAGTTGTACGAACGGACTGAGAGATCGAGTTCTTCGATCGTCATGTCTTCGTATTTGTTGGTTTCTTGTTGGACGACCTCTTGAATGACATTGATGTCCTTGGTGAGATCGCTGAGTTTGGTGAATTCTTCAAAGTGAGCCATCAAGATTTTGGCGCTGAGGCCGACGGCATCTTGGGGTTTCATCGAACCATTGGTCCAAACTTCGAGAGTCAAACGGTCATACCGCGAATCGTGGCCGACGCGGGTCGGATCGACGACGTAGCTGACCTTGGTCACCGGCGAGTAATTGCTGTCGGTGGCGATGGTACCGATGTTCATATGGTAACGATCGGCTTTGTTGCCTTCACTGGTGACATAACCACGGCCGTTGCGGGCGTGCATAACCATCTTAAGATGGCCGCCGGCGGCGACATTGGCTAATACGAGCGTTGGATTGACGACGCTGACGCCTCCGGGAAGTTGGAGATCGCCGGCAGTCACGGTCTTGGGGCCTTCGACATCGACTTCGATGCGTTTGGCTCCGGTTTCGACATCGCTGATTTTCAGGACCAAATCCTTGAGATTGAGAATAATCGTGGTGACGTCTTCTTGAACCCCGTCAAGGGCGGAGAATTCATGACGCGCGCCGTCGATTTCCACAGCGAACACCGAAGCACCCGGGAGGGAGCTCAGTAAAACACGGCGGATGGCGTTACCCAGAGTTAAGCCGAAGCCTCTCTCCAAGGGTTCAATAACGAACTTGCCATAGTTTTCTTTGTCGTCGTAAACGGCGACTTTGAATTCGGGCTTCTCGAAAGGATTAGCGATTTTTGACATGCTGTGTTTCCTCCTTCATTAACCACGCGGTCTCTTGGGCGGACGGCATCCGTTATGCGGGATGGGCGTCGTATCCGTGATGGTGACAATGGTCAATCCGGCAGCTTGCAGGCTACGAACCGCGGATTCGCGGCCAGGGCCAGGTCCTTTGACGTTTACGTCAACGGTCTTAATGCCTTGATCGATGGCGCTTTTGGCAGCGGCTTCAGCGGCGGATTGAGCGGCAAACGGAGTCGCTTTCTTCGCGCCTTTGTAACCGAGCGCTCCGGCGCTGCTCCACGCAATGGCATTGCCGGCTTCGTCGGTAATGGTCACGATGGTGTTATTGAAGGTGGAATGGATGTGGGCGATACCTTTGGTATAAGCCCGTTTGATTTTCTTCTTGCGGGTCGTCGTGGGCTTCTTGGCCCCCGAGGATGTGGTCGCGGTAGCTGGATTATTGGTTTGTGCCATACTGTTATCCTCCTAGCTTAACCTTGGACGGCTTGCTTTTTGTTGGCAATCGTCTTACGCGGTCCCTTGCGAGTCCGAGCATTGGTCCGGGTACGTTGTCCGCGAACGGGCAAACCTTTCCGGTGACGAAGGCCGCGGTAGCAGCCGATTTCTTGTAAACGTTTGATATTTAAAGCGACTTCGCGGCGAAGATCGCCTTCGACTTTAAGCTTAGCGACTTGAGCGCGGAGCGCGGTCAATTGATCTTCGGACAAATTTTTCACCCGAATGTCTTCACTGACAGAAGCGGCGGCGCAGAGTTTCTTCGCGGTGCTGTCTCCGATACCGAAAATGTAGGTAAGGGCGATAACGACGCGTTTTTCATTTGGGATGTCGACTCCAACGATACGTGCCATAACTGGTGTTTCCTCCTAATTAACCTTGTCTTTGCTTGTGCTTCGGATTTTCGCAGATGACCATGACGGTCCCGTGGCGTTTAATCACTTTGCACTTCGGGCAAATGGGTTTGACTGAGGGTCTTACTTTCATAAAATTTCCTCCTGATACTATTTGTATCTAAATGTAATGCGGCCCCGTGTTAAATCATAAGGCGAGATTTCTACCGTAACTCTATCACCGGGTAAAATGCGGATGTAGTGCATACGAATTTTACCAGAAACGTGGGCCAGAATTACGACGCCGTTTTGTAGTTTCACGTTGAACATGGCGTTCGGTAACGTTTCTACGACGACTGCCTCTACTTCGATGACGTCTTCTTTTGACATGCAATCACTCCTTCAGTTGGGTCAGGACTTCATAGCCTGTTTCCGTCACCACAATGGTGTTCTCATAGTGGGCGGATAATTTCCCGTCGGCCGTTTTCACGGTCCAACCGTCACTTAGGACGCGCGTATCGCGACGACCTTGGTTGACCATCGGTTCGATGGCCAGACACATCCCCGCTTTAAGCAGCGGTCCATGGCCGGGCGCACCGTAGTTGGGAATGGGCGGATCTTCATGGAGTTGGGCTCCGACACCATGACCGGTGTAATCGCGCGGCAAGGAGTAACCATGCGCTTCGCAATAACTTTGGATGGTGTGGCCGATATCGCTGAGGTTCACCCCGGGACGGATGATTTTCATCGCTTCCCAGAAACTTTCCTCGGTGACGCGGACCAGAGCTTCCGCTTGCGGGCTGATGAGTCCGACCGGATACGTGCGGCAGGCATCGCCGTGGTAGCCTTTATAATTGGCACCGACGTCGAGCGAGACGATGTCTCCAGACTTTAGGACATATTTGCCCGGAATGCCGTGGATGAGGGTATCGTTGACCGAAATGCACACGCTTCCAGGGAACCCGCCGTAGCCTTTAAAGGACGGGGTGGCTCCCATGGAGCGAATGACTTCTTCTGCCTTCGTGTCGAGTTCTTTGGTGGTGACACCGGGAACGCACATCGGGCGCAGGGCTTCGAATACCGAGGCCACTATGTGGCCTGCTTCTCTCATCAAGGCGATTTCGCGCGGTGATTTGACGATAATCATCGGCGTGCAACCTCGTCGAGGAGCACTGTGATTTCGTCAAAGAGCTTGTCATATCCGGTTAAACCATTGACGTTAACCAGCAAGCCACTCTTCTCGTAGAACGCGAGGAGCGGTTTGGTTTGGTGTTCGTAATGGTCCAAACGCACGATCAGGGATTCGACGTTGTCGTCTTTGCGTTGAATGAGTTTCCCACCGCATAAGTCGCAGACACCTTCGACTTTGGATCTCATGGTGTCGACGTGGTAGGGAGCTCCGCAGGAGACGCAAACGCGTCGGCCGCTGATGCGCCGGATCAGTTCGGGGCGATCGCATTCGAAGTTGATAACGATGCCGACCGGACGAGCGATTTGTTTTGTTAACACCTCAAGGGCTTCCGCTTGCGGAATGGTCCGCGGGAAACCGTCGAGTAAGTAACCTTGAGCGCAATCGGGTTTCGCCAAACGTTCTTTGACGAGTCCGATGGTGACGTCGTCAGGCACTAAGTGCCCGGCGTTGATGAAGGTGGCCGCGGCTTTTCCAAGCTCGGTGCCTTCCTTGATCGCTTCGCGGAACATATCCCCGGTGGAAATATGGGGAATGTTATACTTGGCGATGATTTTCTTGGCTTGGGTGCCTTTGCCGGCGCCCGGAGGTCCCATGAGGATGATGTTTAACATCGTTAATCACCCCTCGATTGGGTTACTTCGTCGAAGCTCTTGCCGGCCAACAACCCATCGATTTGCGAGTTGATTTCCAAGCACACGCCAACGACGATGATCAAGCCGGTACCGCCTAAAGCCAAGGATGAATCCGGAACGATCTTTAAGAGGACGAGCACGATCGGGAGGGCCGCAATAAAGGCCAACGCCGTCGCACCGATAGCAGTCACGCGATTGAGGACCTTCTTCACATAACGTTCGGTTTCGTTACCCGGACGGATGCCCGGAATATACGAACCGTTCTTTTGGAAGTTTTCAGCCAGCTTGGTCGGATTGATCTGCAAGTTGGCGTAGAAGAACGTGAAGAGGACCGTCAAGACTAAGTAAATGAGTAAGCCCCACGGCATTTCCCACGTTTGGTTGTTGAACCAAGGCATGGTGACCGTGTCGCTTGAAGAGAAGATGTCCAACCATTCGGCCGTCGTGTCCGCGCCGCTGATGAAGGAGGCGATGACGCTCGGAGCCATCATGATGGAACTGGCGAAGATGACCGGGATAACGCCGGCGGAGTTGATCTTGATGGGCAAGAAACTCGCTTGGCTGTATTTTTGGCCACTGCCGCTCTTTCCGGCGTGTTGAACCGGGATTTTGCGCTTGCTTTTCTCGACGAACGTGACGAACGCCACGATCAGCACGAAAGACAAGAGATAAATACCGAATTGGAGCGAACCTTTAAGCACTTGCGCCGCCCCTTGGCCGAGCTTTTCGGACAACCATTGGGTATACGCGGTGCCGATTTGAATCGGCAAGCTCCGGACGATGCCGGCGAAGATGATGACGGAAACGCCGTTTCCAAGACCTTTGACCGTGATTTGGTCACCGAGCCACATGACGAGCATCGAACCAGCCATGAGGATGGTGACGATGTAGGCATAGGTCCAGAAACTCGAATCGGCTAAGGTAATGTAGGAAGAGTTTTCCATCGTTTTGACAACGCCATAGGCTTGGACCGCACCCAGAAGGAGGGTCAAGTAACGGGTCGCCATTTCGCTTTTTTTACGGCCGTAGTCGCCTTGTTCGGAGAGTTCGGTCAAGGCCGGGAGCACGTCCATCGATAAGAGTTGGACGATGATGCTCGCGGTGATGTAGGGGCTCACGCCGAGGGCGAACACGGAGAAGCTTTGTAATGCGCCACCGCCCAATAAGTTCATCAGGCCGAAGGCATTGTTGTCGCTGAAATTGAAATTCTGAACCGTCACGTTCGGAACGGTAATCGCCGCACCGATACGGAAGATGAACAGAATCATGATCGTGAAGAAAATTCGATTAACAACTTCCTTGTTTTTGAAAATGCTCACGAATTTTTTCATTAGAGTACCTCGATAGCGCCGCCGGCATTCTTAATGGCTTCTTCCGCGGCTTTGGAGAACTTGTGGGCTTGGACCGTGAGCTTTTTGGTCAATTGACCGCTGCCCAGGATCTTGATTCCGTCAAATTCCTTACGGACGAGTTTGGATTCCACTAATAACGTCGGGGTGACAACCGTTTCAGCATCGAAACAGTTTAACGATTCGACATTCACGACGGCAAATTCGACATGCGAGCCGTTCTTGAAGCCTCTTTTCGGAAGCCGGCGGAAGTAGGGGTTTTGCCCACCTTCGAAGCCTAAACGAACATGTCCACCGCTGCGGGCGTTTTGACCTTTGTGGCCTTTACCGGCCGTCTTGCCATTGCCCGAACCCACGCCACGGCCCTTACGGAAACCGTTCGTGCGCGCGCCTTCGGTATGTTGAAGTTGATGTAAATTCATAGTTGCACCTCCCTAGTTGAGATTTTTGATGTTTGAGTCGTTTTTATTTACCACGAAGAGCCTTCACTTGCGCGTAGGTCTTGAGGTTGGCAACGCCGTTATTGGTCGCCCGGATGATGTTGATCGGGGCGCGGCTGCCATAGACTTTGGAGTAAACGTTTTTCACGCCGGCCAATTCAAGGATGGCGCGAACAGGTCCACCGGCAATAATTCCGGTACCTTCGGGAGCGGGTTTAAGGAAAACGCTGCAAGCTCCGAATTGACCAATGATCTCATGCGAGATGGTGTCGCCCTTAGCGAGCGAAATCTTGTAAAGTTTCTTTTTGGCGTTTTCAAGAGCTTTCTTGATGGCATCGGGGACTTCGCCGGCTTTGCCGGTTCCGAAACCATATTGGCCCTTGCCGTCACCGATGACGACGACTGCGGCGAAGCGCAGGTGACGTCCGCCTTTGACGGTTTTGCTGACGCGGTTGATGGAAACCACGCGTTCTTCATATTCTTTGACTTCGCGTTCGCGACGCGGACCGCGGGGACGATCGCCGGAAGGACGACGGTCACCTTGAGGGCGAGCGCCAAATGCCGGACGAGCACCGGATTGCGGACGAGCCGCTTGAGGTTTTGCTTCGGTAGCGGCCGGAGCAGTGATTACTTTTTCTTCTGCCATGGGGTGTCCTCCTAGAAGACCAAGCCGGCTTTACGCGCGGCGTTGGCTAACGCTTCGATACGGCCGTGGTAGAGATAACCACTACGGTCAAAGACGACTTTCTTGATGCCGGCGGCAAGCGCTTTTTCAGCGATGTCGGTGCCCACTTTGACGGAAGCTTCGATGTTTCCACCTTTAGCTAACTTGAGGGCGACGGAGCTGCTGGCGACCAAGGTAACGCCTTTCTCATCGTCGATGAGTTGGGCGGAAATGTTAGCGTTGGAACGGTAGACACTTAAGCGCGGGCAATCGGCAGTGCCGGAAATCTTGGCCCGGATACGAACGTGACGGCGTTGACGGACGACGTTACGGCTTTCTTTATTGATCATGATGTTTCTCCTTTCCTACGCTTTATTTCTTACCAGCGCGCTTACCTTCCTTGCGGATGATATGCTCGCCTTTGTATTTAATACCTTTGCCTTGATAAGGTTCCGGTTCGCGGCAGGCACGAATGCGAGCAGCGGTTTGACCGACGGCTTGACGATCAGCGCCTTCGACCGTGATGTTGGTCGGGTCGACGACGATAATCTTGGCGCCCTTATCAGGGACGATCACGACATCATGGCTGTAACCGATGTTGAGTAACAGGTTTTGGCCTTGAAGTTGACCTTTGAAACCGATACCGACGATTTCAAGTTGTTTCTTGAATCCGACGGTCACGCCGACGATGGCGTTATGGATCAAGGCACGGACGGTGCCATGATTTTCGCGGGTTTGTTGGTCGTCATTCGGACGTTTGACGTGAACGTGGCCTTCACTGAGTTCAATGGTGCAGCCGCTTTCAAGTGCGACGTCTAAGGAGCCTTTGGGACCCTTCACCGTGACGATGCCATCTTTTTGAGTGATGGTGACGCCCGCGGGAACGGGGATGACTTTATTACCGATACGTGACATGGTAACCTCCTACCAGATATAAGCGATGACTTCGCCGCCAACGCCTAAAGCGCGGGCTTTCGTATCGCTCATAACTCCCTTGGATGTGGAAATGATTGCAATTCCCAGTCCTTTTAAGACTCTGGGTAAATTGTCGGCTTGGGCGTGAACGCGCAAACCGGGTTTGCTGATTTTCTTCAAACCGCTGATGACACGGGTGCCTTCAGCGTATTTCAGCGTGATGGTGAGTTCTTTCTTCACTTCGCCGCTGACCTTGTAATCAACGATGAAGCCTTCTTCTTTGAGAATCTCGGCGATCCGGACTTTTAAGGTCGAGGAAGGCATCGAGACGGTTTCGTTACGAAGCAAGTTAGCGTTGCGGATACGCGTGAGCATATCGGCGATGGGATCTGTCATAACCATATGTTTCTTTACCTCCTTACCAGCTGGCCTTTTTCATGCCCGGGATTTCGCCTTTGTAAGCGAGTTCGCGTAAGCAGATACGGCACAAATGGAATTTTTGATAGACCGAGTGAGGACGACCGCAGCGTTCGCAGCGGGTGTATTCTTGGACTTTGTACTTCTTGGGCCGCGCGCAGCGGACCTTGAGTGATGTTTTCGCCATGGTTTCGGTCTCCTTTATTTATGGAAGGGCAAGCCGATGGCGCTTAACAGCGCGAAGGCTTCTTCATCGTTTTTCGCCGTGGTGACGATGACGATGTCCATACCTCTGATCTTATTGACTTTGTCGAAGTTGATTTCCGGGAAGATCAATTGTTCTTTGATGCCCAAGGTGTAATTGCCGTGGCCATCGAAGGAGTTCTTGGAAATACCGCGGAAGTCGCGAACGCGCGGGAGCGCGATACTAATCAACTTATCGAGGAATTCGTACATCCGGACGCCGCGTAAGGTGACTTTGCAACCAATCGCTTGGCCTTCGCGAAGTTTGAAGCTCGCGACGGATTTCTTGGCTTTCGTGATGATGGGTTTTTGACCGGTGATTTCACCGAGTTCGCGAACCGAGTCATCAAGAAGCTTGCTGTTGGTCGTGGCATCGCCGACGCCGACGTTGAGGACGATTTTCTCAAGTCCCGGAACTTCCATGATCGAAGTGTATTTGAACTTCGCCATGAGGGCGGGGACGATTTCTGCGTTGTAACGGACTTTTAAGCGGTTCGGAGCTTTGGGTTCTTTCACCGCTTCGGCTTTTTCGACCTTGGCCGGTTTCTCGGCTTTGGCTTTCGGGGCCGCTTCTTGCTTCGCCGGCTTTTCAGCGGCGGATTTCTTGATTTCTTCTGCCATGATGCGACCTCCTAGTCTAACTTGCTTTTTCCGTCGCGGGTGACACGGACTTTGGTGACCTTTTTGTCTTTTCCCGTAACGAACTCGATTTTGGCACGAGTGGCCTTTTTGGTTTTCGGATCAATGAGCGCGACGTTGGAAGCATCGATCGGGGCGTAGATATCTAAGATCGCGCCATCGGGATTCTTTTGGGTCGGCTTTTTGTGTTTCTTGCGGACGTTAACGCCTTCGACGACGACTTTGTTGACATCAGCGTGAACCTTTTGAACGGTTCCGGTTTTGCCCTTGTCGTTGCCGGCGATGATAATGACCTTATCGCCTTTTTTGAGTTTCATGGGGTAACCTCCTACAGGACTTCCGTGGCGAGCGAGACGATTTTCATGAATCCTTCGCCCTTTTCACGGAGTTCGCGGGCCACCGGTCCGAAGACGCGGGTTCCGCGCGGGGTGCCATCTTCGTTTAATAAGACGATGGCATTATCATCGAACGCGACGGTTGAACCATCGGCGCGGTGAATTGCTTTTTTGGTACGGACGATGACGCCTTTGACGACTTCGCCCTTCTTGACTTTGCCATTCGGGATGGCATCCTTGACGGCGCATAAGACGATGTCGCCGACGGAGGAAACTTTGCGCGTGCTGCCGCCGTAAAGACGGAAGATGCGGACGAACCGGGCGCCGGAGTTGTCAGCGACGACCAGGTTGGTTTCGTTTTGAACCATGATTATTCGCCCTCCTTAAGCTCGACGCTAGAGACGGCTTTCTTGACGACGTTCACTAAGCGATACCGTTTGGTGGCGCTGAGCGGACGGGTTTCCATGATTTCGACGGTATCACCCATGTGGGCGACTCCGAGTTCATCGTGGGCAACGTATTTCTTGCCGTATTTAACGCGTTTTTCGTATTTGGTGTGTTTCTTGTGGGTTTCGACTAAAACGATGATGGTTTTGGCCATCTTGTCCGAGACGACGACGCCCGTAAAGATGTGGCGGTTGTTTCTTTCTTCCATGGTTTTAATCCTCCCTATTTGCTCACACCGAGTTCGCGTTCGCGAATGACGGTGTAGATGCGCGCGATATCCTTGCGGATGCTCGTGATTTCTTTGCCTTTTTCGAGTTGGCCGACGGCTTGTTTACGACGAAGGTTGAAGAGTTCTTCTTTCAAGGCGTAAACTTTTTCGTTGAGTTGCGTGAGGTTCATTTCACGGATTTCGCTTAACTTCATAGTTATTCACCTTTTCCTTCCTTGGCGATGACGCGCGATTTGATCGGAAGTTTGTAGGCTGCTAAGCGTAATGCCTCTCTGGCATCGGCTTCAGGCACGCCTCCGATTTCGAACATCACCCGGCCGGTCTTGACGACGGCCACCCAAGATTCCGGATTTCCTTTACCGGAACCCATCCGGACTTCGGCGGGTTTCTTGGTTTTCGCTAAATGCGGATAAATGCGGGTCCAGATTTGTCCGGAACGTTTGGTGTAACGCGCCAAGACAATACGGGCCGCTTCGATTTGACGGCTGGTAATCCAGTTACCGGAAATGGCTTGAAGACCATATTCGCCGAAGCTGACTTCGGTACCGGCTTTGGACAATCCCTCATATTTAATGCCGTGAGGACGACGATATTTGACTCTCTTTGGTTGTAACATGGCGACTACTCTCCTTTATTCTCGACTGGAGCGGACGCGACGACTTTGCGCGCCGGCAGGATTTCACCGCGGCAAATCCAGACCTTGACACCTAAACGACCATAGGTCGTGTGGGCTTCGGCCAAACCGAAATCGATGTCGGAACGAAGGGTATGAAGAGGAATGATTCCATCCTTATAGCCTTCCTTACGGGCGATATCAGCACCGGCTAAACGGCCGGAGACGAGCGTACGGCAGCCTTTGGCGCCGGCTTTACGAACGCGTTGGATCGCTTTCTTTTGCGCGGTACGGAACGAGGCGCGTTCTTCGAGTTGCGTAGCAATCGATTGAGCGACAAGCACCGCATCGAGATCCGGGTTCTTCACTTCGACGACGTCGATGCGAAGGGTCCCGGACTTGACGATTTTGGCCAAGGACTTTTTGATCTTTTCGATGTTGGCTCCGTCTTGTCCGATGACGACACCCGGACGGGCGACGAACACGAGGATGGTGACGGCGTGGCCTTTATCGGTCTTGATCCGTTCGATTTCAATGTGCGAGAGCAAGGCAGCCTTGAGGGCTTCATTGAGGAACTTACGGATTTTGAGGTCTTCTTGTAAGAAAGAAGCGTATTCTTGATTGTTAGCGTACCATCTGGAGTTCCAGTCGCGATTGATGCCGATCCGGAAACCCACGGGATTAACTTTATGACCCATAATTGTGCTTCCTCCTTATCTTTCTTTCACCACGCACGTGATGTGCGAGGCTCTTTTAATCAAACCCGAGGCAGAGCCTTTGGCGCGCGGCAGGAAACGTTTCATGCGGGTGGCGTCACAGGCGTAAATCTCGGCGACGTATAATTTGGCTTCTTCCATCTCGTGGTTGTTGATGGCGTTGGCCGCGGCACTCTTAATGAGTTTGATGACGACCGGCGAGGCCGCACGATTGACGTTGGCGAGGATGCCTAAGGCAACCTTGACGTCTTTACCGCGAACGAGGTCAATGACCAAGCGGACTTTGCGCGGGGTAATGCGGATCGAACGGGCGATGGCGACAGCTTGCGTTGCTTTCATGTTCCGTTACTCCTTATTTACTGGCCGACGCGGATTCCGCGGTGGCTGCCTTGTCCTCGGCCGTGTGACCGGTGTGTCCGGTGTACTTGCGGGTCGGGGAGAATTCGCCGAGCTTGTGGCCGACCATGTCTTCGGTGACATAGACGGTGATGTGTTCGCGTCCGTTATAGACAGCGAAGGTATGTTCGACAAATGATGGGAAGATCGTGGATCGACGTGACCACGTCTTGATGATTTCTTTCTTGTGGGCTTTGTTCAGCTTTTCCACTTTTTTCATCAAGTGTTCGTCGCAGAACGGTCCCTTTTTTAAACTACGAGCCATTGTTTCATGCCCTCCTTAGCCTATTTGCCATTGCGCCGTCTCATGATGAGAGCGCCTGAGGCTTTCTTACGTGAACGAGTCTTAACACCGAGAGCGCGTTTGCCCCAGGGAGTCCGAGGAGCATCGCGGCCGACCGGGGCCTTACCTTCACCACCACCGTGCGGGTGATCGTTCGGGTTCATGGCCGATCCACGAACGGTCGGACGTTTGCCGTACCAACGGTTCTTACCGGCTTTGCCGAGGTTGATGAGGTTGAATTCTTCGTTACCGACGATACCGATGGTCGCACGGCAGGTGCCGAGGATCTTACGGACTTCACCGCTCATCAAGCGGACGATGACATACTTTCCTTCTTTACCAAGCACTTGCGCGCTCGCGCCAGCAGCACGGCAGAGTTGACCGCCTTTGCCCGGAGTGAGTTCGATGTTGTGAATCAAGGTACCTTCAGGAATGTTGTTGAGGATCATGGCGTTGCCGGTGAGGATATCCACGGTTTCGCCGGAGACAATCTTCGAACCGACTTTCAAATCTTTCGGAGCGAGGATGTAGCGCTTTTCGCCATCGGCGTAGTTGACTAAGCTGATGAACGCGTTGCGGCAGGGATCGTATTCAAGCGTGGCGATCGTTCCGACGATGCCATCCTTGTTTCTCTTAAAATCGATGACCCGATACTTACGTTTGTGTCCGCCACCGATATGACGGGTGGTGATCACGCCTTGGTTGTTGCGGCCGCCGGATTTGGACAGGCTGACCAACAAACTTTTTTCAGGAGTGCTCGTGGTGATTTCTTCAAACGTCGAGTTGGTCATATTGCGACGGCTTGGAGTCGTCGGTTTATAACTTCTGATTGACATGTTTTGTTCTCCTATAATGGATAAGCTTTTCGCTTATTCCTTGAATAAATCAAGGGCTTGGCCTTCCGCCAGCGTCACGATAGCTTTCTTGAAGCCAGGGACTTTTCCTTGATAACGGCCACCACGGCGAGTGTCTTTGGCACGCACGTTAATGATATTGACGTGAGCGACCTTGACACCGAAGACGGATTCGAACGCGAGCTTGACGGCATCGCGGTCGCAGGTCTCGGCAACTTCGACGGTGACTTTATTTTGCTCTTGGATGAGCGCCATCGTCTTTTCGGTGATGATCGGACGGATGATGGAATCAAAATAACGGATGTTGCCCTTCTTGGCTTTTTCAGCTTTCGGGGCTTCTTTGACAGCGGCTTTCTTAGCCTTGGGAGCAGTGGCCTTCTTCGCTTTGGGGGCGACGGCTTTTTCTTCCTTGGCAACGACTTTCTTTTCAGTAGCCATTATTCGAGGGCCTCCTCAATCTTCTTAACGGCGTCTTTGGTGAACACGACGGTCTCATGGTTGAGCAGGTCGTAGACGCTGACATTGTCCTCGGCGACAAGCGTGAGCTTTTCGACGTTGCGGGCACTGGCCTCTAACGCTTCGGAAGCATCCTTGACGACAAGCAACGTTTTGCCGCTGACGCCGATGGCTTTTAAGACCGCCACGACATCTTTGGTTTTGGGTTCTTTGACTTCGAGTTTGTCGAGCACGATGATTTGCTTGGCAGCGGCTTTTTGCGAAAGCGCGCTACGAAGGGCAAGGCGATGTGCTTCTTTGTTTTGGTCGAGCTTGAAGTTTTGAACTCCAGTCGGACCGAAGACCTTACCACCGCCAACCCATAACGGGGAGCGGGTCGAGCCGGCACGGGCACGCCCGGTACCTTTTTGTCTCCACGGCTTTTTGCCACCGCCGGAAACTTCGTCTCTCTTTTTGGTCTTCGCCGTCGCTTGACGGCAGTTGGCTTGGTAAACTTGGACGGCATCGAACATCACTTGTTGGTTCGGTTCGATGTTGAATACTTCACCGTGAAGTCTCGTGGTCGAGATCTTTTCGCCAAGTTGGTTCACAACGTTGACGCTAACGGTCTTGATTTTTTCTTCTGCCATTGAAGGTTCCTCCTACTTCGATTGCGCCGCAGCGTAATTGACGAGCGGTTTAATCTTTTGCGGTTGTCCGTGTTGGACTTTGATTGCGGAACGAATGGTCACGAGTGACTTGGTCGGTCCAGGAATGGCGCCTTTGACAAGCATGGCGTTCTTCTCTTTATCAACTCCGACGACGATGAGGTTAAGGATCGTGCGTTGGTAATTGCCGTGGTGACCGGCCATCTTCTTGCCCGGGTGAACGCGGTTGTTCGTACGTCCGTTGGTAGCCAACGAACCGATTTGCCGGTGATAGCCCGAACCGTGAGCCTTAGGTCCAATCTTATAGTGCCAACGTTTGATCGGGCCGCTATAACCTTTACCTTTGGTGGTGCCGGTGACATCGATCATGTCTCCGACTTGGAATAAGTCGACGGTGATGAGATCGCCGACGGCGTATTTCTTCATTTCGTCACCCTTGAGTTCGGCTAATTCGTACTTCGGGGTGGTCTTGGCTTTTTCAAAGATGCCTTTTTCCGCTTTGATGGCGCGGTTGGCTTTCTTTTCTTCGTAACCGATTTGGACGGCTTCGTAACCATCTTTTTCAACCGTCTTCACTTGTGTGACGACGTTCGGGAGGACTTCAACGACGGTGACCGGATAGCAGGTGCCATCGGTTCCGAACACTTGAGTCATGCCCATTTTACGTCCGAATATGGATTTCATTGTCTTGCCTCCTACAGTTTGATGTCGATATCGACGCCGCTGGGGAGATCAAGGCGACGTAAGATGTCGACTGTTTCCTTGGTGGGATTGCAAATATCGATTAATCGTTTGTGGGTCCTGATTTCGAATTGTTCGCGAGCATCCTTGTATTTGTGGACTGCTCTCAGGATCGTGTAGACTTGCTTTTCCGTGGGTAGCGGAATGGGGCCAACGATGGTGGCGCCCGTCTTTTTCGCCGCTTCGACGATCTTCTCGACGCTTAAGTCAAGAATCTTGTGGTCGTAAGCTTGTAAGCGAACCCGGATCTTTTTGGTCTTAGCCATGAATTTTTCCTCCTATGATTTTTATCAGGCTTGTGACGTTCTCGGCTCCGAGCGAATTCCCCGATATCCCTTCATGACAACGCCTGTGGGTGTATCGGCAACCTCGCACTTCAATGCCGGTCGTCAGCATTAGAATAATACCCCCAAGGCACTTGTCCCGTCAAGGAAAATTAGCCTAAAAAAGACGATTTATTATATATATTAGTAAATGCACCACTCGAACGAGGGCAAAAAGGGGTCAAAAACGGATCGGCGTTTTTGGATTCAAAATGGAGACCGGAAAAAAGCGAAAAACCGTGGAAAACCGAGAAAACAGGTCTGAAAAAATGAAAAAAAGATGCCTTTTGGGCACCTCTTTTATTAAGCTTGTTGATGCAATTCGACGTTGCACCGGAGAATCATGATCAAACGGTTTGTATCTTCGTAATAGCGGTAGATACCTTCCCAGGTGGAAGCCCAACCGCTGTTGGTGATGGCCGTTTCGATTTCGTCATCGATCTCATAGCCGGGGCTGAAACCGAGTTTGACTTCGGCGCTAAGGTAATGATAATCCCCTTCATCCGGAAGCGTCCGCGCATAGGTGAGATAATCCGTCAGTTCGGCGAGGTTGAACATGACTAAATCGTTGGCGCTCGTGGGATTCCGGGCGGGGTCATAATGCGTATTTCCGTAGTAGTTATATTCTTGGATTGGGTTAATATCGGGATAGCCGTAACGTTTGTAGCCACCCGCGTAATTATCAAGGTGCTTTTGTTCGGAAGTCAGGTAGTAAAAATGGCTGGCAATGCCAAAGCCGTGACTGGAAAAAATCGCGTTGGCACCGGTCGGATCGATGGTATACCACGTGCTTCCGATTTGAACCAAATTCCAAGCATGGCCGACAGAGCCCATGATGGGAGAATTGTATTCTGCTAAGGACGGACCGAGCACGCGTTTGCAAGGAATGCCTTCCATATTGACCAAGAGCGTAAACAGCTTTGCAAAGGCATCGCAGACACCCCGGTAATTATCCATGACGCCTTCGAGATAATAGGCATCATACATTGCGGCCAATTCATCGCTGGTGGAGAGCGTGGCGGCGTCAAAATCGTAGGTCATATTTGCGGACATCCAGTCGTAAATGGCACGGACTTTGCCTTCATCGCTCATCGAATCATCGACGATATCGCGAAGAATGTCTTCGGCTTGTGCCAAATACGTTTCGGCTATGGAACCCGGCTCAGGAAGCGGACGATATCCTTGGTCCAGGCAATACCAAAGTTGATCGGACGTCGAAAGCGCCACTGCCACTTCATAGTCCTTGTAGGCAAAGTCGGTAAACGTTTCGTCGCGTAGGGGAATATAAGGAACAAACGCTACATCGTGTCCGTGGACATACGCGTCATGATCACTGGCGGAAATTAAAGTCCGTTTGGCGCGATAAACGATATTGATGGTTAATTGATCATCGTAAAGTTCGCCGCTGATGACGGGATTGATATCCACGAGTTGAGCGGTCCAATACACTTTGGCAAGTTCGGTTTCGAGGTCTTCGATTTCATAGTCTTGGAGCGTCACCGTGACGTAGTCCAAGCGGTTGAAAACCCCATAGTCGACAAAGTCGCAGAGTTCCTGCAAATTATGGACGACGTCCGTAGGACGAGGAAGCAGGTTTTCACCGGTGACTTCGCTGTTGGATGGGGCGACTTTCGGTTGACAACCGCTGGTGACACTGACGACCAACAAAAGGAATAGGATGGAAAATGTTTTTTTCATAGTTTATCCCTCATAGTCATCTTTCTCCAAAGCGCGTTTTTTCTCTTCGCCTTTGGCGTAGGTGTATTTGCAACCGCAATAAAGCTGTTGATACAAATGGTGTTCCAGACGCATCTCGCGGGCAATGTCGATGCCTTTATTTTTTTTGAAATCGCTGAAGAAGTAACGGGTGTTGGGATAACGGTGTTGCAAAGCCGCACCGATTTGATTGAGGATTTGCGAGTCTTTTTGACGGCTGATGGTCATCACCGTGGTAAACCACGGAAAGCCATTCTCGGACGCGAACTGGTAGGCTTCGTTCATTCTTTTAGCATAACAGATTCGACACCGATGTAGGCCTTCGGGTTCATCGGCGAAAGGTTCCAAATCTTGGTTGTAGGTTTCGTTATCGTAAGGCTTAGCCAGAACATGAATATCAAGATGTTCTTCTCCGTTGAGTTCTTTGACCAAGCGGAGCAGTTCTTCGTAACGGCGGTCGTGTTCGGCTTTAGGATAGATATTGGAGTTATTGAAAAGAATCGTGACCTCAAAATGTTGCGATAAAAAGATCAACGGAAACGTCGCACAAGGTCCACAGCAGGCATGAACCAAAATCTTGGGGCGTTGGTTGCCCAAACTTTCAAATTCTTTCAGAGATTGTTCGTAATAATTGATTTTATTTGCCATAGATGAACATCGCATCCCCAAAGCTGAAAAAGCGGTATTGTTTGGATACGGCTTCTTGATAAACCCGTAACATGAATTCGCGGCCGGCAAAGGCGCTGACTAACATCAATAACGTGGATTTCGGCAAATGGAAATTGGTGATCAAGGCATCGATCGCTAAAAATTTGTAGCCCGGAGAAATAAAGATATCGGTATCCCCGCTGCAGGCTTTGAATTGGCCGTATTTTTGATACACCGCTTCAAGGGTTCTGGTCGAGGTCGTGCCCACCGAAATAATGCGGCGACCTTCTTTTTTGGCGAGGTTTAAAATGTCCGCGGTTTGTTGCGAGACAATATAGAATTCACTATGCATATGATGCTGAGTGGTATCGGTGACTTTGACCGGTCGGAACGTACCCAAACCGATGTGTAAAGTAACGTCCACTACCGTCACACCTTTGGCTTTGATTTTTTCAAAAAGCTCGGGCGTAAAATGGAAGCCTGCGGTCGGGGCGGCAGCACTGCCTTCGACTTTGGCGTACACCGTTTGGTAACGGGAATTGTCACTGACTTGGGTCTTGATATACGGAGGCAAGGGAATTTTGCCGAGGGTTTCCAACACTTCGAGGAAAATACCTTCGTAAATCATCTTCATGTGGCGGATGCCTTCATCGAAAACTTCGATGCATTCGGCAATCAATTTGCCTTCACCGAAATCAACGCGAACGCCGGGTTTGACGGTTTTGGCGTTGCCCACGAGGCACTCCCAAACATCGCCGTGAAGTTGCCGTAAAAGGAGCACTTCGACATGAGCGTGTGTATCTTCTTTCACGCCTAAAAGGCGTGCCGGAATGACTTTGGTGTCGTTACGGACCAAAACATCCCCTGGAACAAGATAATCCAAGATATCGTAAAAATGTTTATCTTCGGTGGTCTGTGTCGCTTTATTCACGACCAAAAGCCGAGAATGGTCGCGGACCTTTTCCGGGGTTTGGGCAATGAGTTTTTCAGGTAAATCAAAATCAAATAAGTTAATATCCATCAGAAACCTCTTTTGTCGCCGTATTTGGCCAAGACTTCGGCTTTGAAATCGCCGAACCGATCTTCTTGAATGGCCTTGCGTGCTTCTTCCATGATGTGAATCAGGAAGCGGACGTTATGAAGCGATAATAACCGCTTGCCAAATGTTTCTTCGCTCTTATAAAGATGGCGCAAATACGCTTTCGTGTAGTTGCGGCACGTATAGCAATCGCATTCGGGATCCAACGGGGTGAAATCTTTCTCGTATTTTGCGTCGCGGATGTTCACGCGTCCGGCACTGGTCATTAGTGCACCGTGGCGGGCAATGCGGGTCGGGAGCACGCAGTCAAACATATCCACGCCCATCGCCGCCCCTTCAAGGATGTAATCCAAGGAACCGACTCCCATCAAATAACGGGGTTTTTCGGGAGGTAAATAACGAATGGCGTCTTTGACCATTTGAAAGCAGACTTCCTTGGGTTCACCGATGGAAGTTCCACCGATGGAATATCCCGGAAAATCCATTTTGGCTAATTCTTGGGCGCAATGTTCACGTAAGTCGGAGTAGGCCCCACCTTGAACGATGCCGAATAAAGCTTGGTCTTCACGTTTATGAGCGTCGAGTCCGCGTTTGGCCCAACGGAGCGTCCGTTCCGTGCTCTTTTTGACATACTCGTGAGTTGCAGGATAAGGAATGCATTCATCAAATGACATGATGATGTCCGCACCCAATTTTTCTTCAATCTCGATGACACTTTCGGGTGTAAAAAATAAGGGGTCGCCGTTCAGGTGATTCTTGAAATGAACGCCTTCTTCGGTGATTTTCCGTTTTTCGGCTAACGAGAAGACTTGGAAACCGCCCGAATCGGTCAAAATCGGGCCGGGATAATTCATGAATTTGTGAAGTCCCCCTGCCATTTCCACAATCTCGGTACCGGGACGGATGGATAAATGATAGGTATTGGCTAAAATGACTCCGGCACCCGCATCGCGGACTTCTTCCGGAGATAAAGTTTTAACGGTCGCTAAGGTTCCGACCGGCATGAACATCGGCACTTCCACATCGCCATGCGGCGTATGCAAAATTCCATAGCGGGCTCCCGTTTGTTTGTCGATGTGTTTGATTTCCAAATAAAAGTTCTTCATGCCATAACCTCAATGTAGTTGTCATTATAGCATAAGATGAATATCTTAGAAATTTTGTTCCGCACGGATGGCTTCGAGGAATTTACGGTTTCTTCTGAGCAGCGAAAATAAGGCCACGCCGACGAGGCTGACGACGGCAAATTCACCCACCGCCACAAGCCCGGCATTCATCCAAAACGGAACTCCGAGCAGAAAATAGAGTTCAGCCCCAACGACCAAGCCGTTGATGATCACGGGGAATAAACTGGCTAAGATTAGATTCTTCATTCTTGAGATCAAAAACGCACTGAGAAACGTTGCCAAAGTTCCAAAAAGAACGTCATAAAACCCTAAAGGTCCTAAGGCGTTGGCAACTAATGTTCCCAAGCATAATCCATAGATAAAATCTTTGCGGAAAAAGCAAAGTAAAATGAGTATCTCGGCAATCCGGAATTGGATGCCAAGATAGGCGAAGCTAGCAGTTAACAGTGTCAGGACCACATAGGTTGCCGCCACAAGGGCGTTATCGGTAATGGTCCTTAAAGTCATCGTTTTCATGGGGAATCTCCTTGTTTTGTTGTTTTCGAAGATGGTTGGGCAAGGGAACATCTTCTCGTCGTTTATTTTTTCTTTTTCCCTTTTTGGGTTTCGGCCAGCGCGCTCAATCGAGCCGCTTCCGCTTTTTCTTCTTTGAGACTTTCTCCGACTTCAAAAATGATGCGATCGGCAATAACCTTGTTAATCTCCGCCTCAATGGACATTTTGAATGCGACATAACTGAGATTTGCTCTCAAGATTTCAACCGCTTGCGGGTTGCCTTTTTCGAGGTCTTCTTTATAGCGGCGCATGATGATGTCGTATTTGGCGTTCACTTGTTTTTCAACATCGTGAAGAATCTCATCATGAACGTCGCGGAAGAAACTGTAAAGCTTATCCTTTTCCGGACTGACAAGATTATCCATGTCAAAGAGCAACTTGATGTCGCTCATCGAAAGGATTTGTTTCACGCTGCTGACGGCAATCAGATAACCGATTTGCACGCGGGAGTATTTTTTTAGGGTTGGGGGATTAATCAAGTTTGCCTTCACATAGTTATTCACCATGAAGGAGGTAATCGCGGGTTCTCCGGGAGTCGAAACCAGGGGTGCCAAACGTTTGTCCATATAGGAAAGAACTTGATCCATATAGAGGTCAATTTCGGGTAATTGTTGATATTCGGGGAGGTTAAAATCTTTTAATGAACGGAGCCATTGGCCTAAATCTTCTGCGTGTTTGTCCATCGATTTTCCCCTCTTTTCCTTGTAATACTAGCATTTGGCTTCATTTTTATCAACATTTCGTGTGGCAAAACCATTGACAAGTTATTTTTTACGATGTAATCTAGTTTCGCTTACTAGATGAATATTTTTGAAGGAGGTCCACCATGAAAAGAAAAATCGTTGTCTGGGGAGATTCCCTGCTTAAAGGGGTCATCTACGACGAGCCCTCCCGACGTTATCGTTTTTTAGATCATTCGTGCCTTGAAATTCTCGGGCAATCACAAAAAGAATGGTCCTTTACTAATCTCTCCCAATTTGGCCAAACCAGCGACCGCGCCTTAACCAAAATGAAAGAGAAACTGCGGGAAGATCATGACTTCGATATCGCCATCATCGAACTCGGTGGCAACGACTGCGACTTTGACTGGAAACAAATCGCGGAAAACCCCAAGGTGGACCACGCTCCGAAAATCCCTTTATCGGAGTTCCGTCGGAACCTGACCGAAATGGTCAACGAAATCCGTTCATACGGAATCGTCCCGGTCATCACCAATTTGCCTCCAATCAACGCCGAACGTTATTTCAAGTTTCTATCCGCAAACCTCAATCCCGACCAAATCCTGGTGTGGCTGCAAGATGTCAACAACATCTACCGCACGCAAGAAATGTATAGCCTCGAACTCAACGACCTCGCCCGCGAATTGAACGTTCCCTTGATTAACGTTCGTACCGAACTGCTTCGCGAACGCGATTATAACGACTGCCTCTGCAGCGATGGGATTCACCTCAACGCTCAAGGCCACCGCCGCTTATCCGACTTGATCATTGCACGACAATATTCGTTCAAATAAAGGAGAAAGATTATGTCAAATTACGTCATCGTCAGCGATTCCAGTTGTGACTTACCGGCCGATTGGATTGCGGCCAACCGTGTCGAAGTGATTCCCCTCACCGTCGATATCGATGGAAAAACCTATCGAAACTATCCGGATGAACGTGACATCACATTTCACGACTTCTACGAGCTTCTGCGCGCCAAAAAAGTAGGAAAGACAGCTCAACTGTCACCCGATGCCTTTGTTCAAACGGTCGAACCCTTGCTCAAAGCGGGCAACGACGTTTTAGCCCTCGGTTTCAGCAGTGCCCTTTCGGGAACCTATAACTCGATGCGTTTAGGCGCGGAAGAGTTACGCGAACGCTACCCCGCTCGTAAAATCGTGGTCATCGATACCTTGTCCGCTTCGTTAGGCCAAGGCATGTTGGTGTACCGCGCCAATGAACTGAAACAAGAAGGCAAATCGTTGGATACCGTCGCCCAATATATTGAAGATAACAAATTACGGTTGAACCATCTCTTCACCGTCGATGATTTAGGAACGCTCAAACGGGGCGGACGTCTCACCGCTTCGCTCGCTTTCATCGGGACGATTTTAAACCTCAAACCGGTGATGCGCATGGATAATGACGGACGTTTGGTTCCGTGGGGCAAAAAACACGGCCGTAAAGTTGCTTTACGCGCATTGATCGACCGCATGGAAGAAACCATCATGGAAGACCGTTTGATTTTTATCAGCCATGGTGATTGTTTAGCGGAAGCCGAGCAACTGAAAGACACCATTGTTGCCCTACATCCCAACACCAAAGTATTCCTCATCAACCATGTCGGTCCGGTGATCGGAGCTCACTCCGGTCCGGGAACGATTGCCTTATTCTTCTTTGGAAAAGAACGCTAAGAAAAAAGCGCCTTGATGGCGCTTTTCGTTTACCGTTTGTTCAATTCTTCAATCAACAATTTGGAGGTTAATCCGGGGTTGACCTTGCCACCGGTTTTTTTCATGATCTGTCCGATCAAGAAACCGACGGCCCGGTCTTTACCGGCTTTGAAATCGACAACCGATTGCGGATTGGCATCCACCACTTCGTGAATGACTTTCAGAATCGCCGAGGTATCGCTGATTTGGGTCATGCCCAGTTTTTCCGCGAGCACGCGAGGAGCGTCTTTGGACGTTAACATCGCTTCGAAGACACTGCGCGCTTGTTTATTGGAAATATCGCCTTTATCAATCATGGTGATGAGTTCGGCAAGACGTTTGGGCTCAATCGGGAAATCAACTATGGTTTTGTTTTCTTTGTTGAGGTAACCGGCGATATCCACGGAAATCCAGTTGGCCAAGAGCTTGGCTAACGGACTGTGTTTCATCGCTTCATCGAAGTAAGCAGAAACATCTTTGTCCAATAAAAGCGTATTGGCATCGTAATCGCTGAGTCCGTACGTTTGCATGTAACGGGCTTTTTTGGAGTCGGCCAATTCGGGACAGGTCTCTAAGGCGTGCTGGATGAAATCTTCCGAAAGAACAATCGGTGTGATGTTGGGTTCGGTGAAGTATTTGTAGTCCACCGCATCCGTCTTTTTACGCATCAACACGGTTTCTTTGTGCATTTCGTCATAGCGGCGTGTTTCTTGTTCGACGGGAATGCCCGAGAGCAAGAGTTTTTCTTGGCGGGCGATTTCGAATTCAATCGCTTTTTCAACGTTGGCGATGGAGTTCAAGTTTTTGATTTCGCATTTGGTGCCGAGTTTGCTGACACCATAGGGCCGAAGCGAAATGTTGACGTCGCAACGGAGCGAGCCTTCTTCCATCTTGCCATCGCTGACATCGCTGTATTGAACGATGGAACGGATTTTTTCAACGTATTTCATCGCTTCGGTACCGCTGGAAATGTTCGGGCGGGAGACGATTTCGATGAGCGGAATCCCGGCGCGGTTGTAATCCAAAAGGGTGCCATCGCTCAGGTGGTGCTGCATACAGGTATCTTCTTCCATGTGAAGACGTTCGATTTCAATGCGCTTGGTGCGGCCGTCGACTTCGATATCCAAATAGCCATCCGATCCAATCGGACGTTTGGCTTGAGTAATCTGATATCCCTTGGGTAAGTCGCTGTAGAAGTAATTCTTACGGTCAAACCATAATTCGCGGTCGATGCTCATATGGAGTGCATCGCAGACACGGATGGCGTTGATGACGGCTTGTTTATTGACCACAGGCATGGTGCCCGGGAACGCCATATCTAACGGTAAAACAGAGGTGTTCGGAGCTGCGCCGAACGTGACTGGGGCGCGGCTGAACATCTTGCTTTTGGTCTTCATTTCGACGTGGATTTCAAGGCCGATGACAGGTTCGAAGTTCATACCCGGACCTCCTTAGCCGAAAGATTACGGTATCCCGTTTTGTTTTCGATGGCTTGGGCGATTTGGAACACTTTGGCTTCTTCAAATGCGCGGCCCATGACGTTGGCGCCTAAAGGCATGCCTTTTTCAAAACCGATGGGGAGCGTCAAGGACGGTAATCCGGCAAAGTTGCCAAATGCCAAATGGTTATCGGCGATGAGGTATTCATCGGAGAGTTGATCGTGGGAATCTTTGAATTTCGGGGCAATCGTCGGTGCGGACGGTAAGTAAACCGCATCGTAGGTTTTCAAAATATCGTTAAGAGTATCGACAATCTTGCGGCGGCATTTTTGTGCCCTTAAGAAGAGCACGTCTTGGTTTTCTCTCATCAAGGCGAACGAGCCGATTACGAAACGACGCTTAATCAATTCGCTAAATCCGGCGGTTCGGGCATTGAACATGACTTCTTGGTAGGTATTGCCCTCAAACCGAGGACCGAATTTGATGCCATCGAGATTGGCGTTGTTGCTGGTCACTTCGGAGCAGCTGATGGTGATATAGGTAGGATAAATCGTGCCGAGCAAGCGTTTGTCGAAATGGACATTGTCCACCACGGCGCCAGCTTCACGTAAAGCAACGATCGATTGATCGAATGCTTTGAGTATGGTCGGATTGGTAATGGTATCCATGATTTCTTTGATCACGGCGACGCGAATGCCCTTGAGATCCGTTTTCAAAAGGCGGGTATAATCCTCGACCGGACGCGTGGAAGAGGTCGAATCTTCCAAGTCTCTTCCGGCAATGACGGCTAAAGATAAAGCGGCGTCTTCGACGCTGCGGGTAAAATAACCAACGTGGTCGAGCGACGGCGCAAAGGGGAATAAGCCATAACGGGAAATGCGTCCCCAAGTCGGTTTCATTCCGACAAGGCCGGCATAACCGGCGGGTTTCCGCACCGAGTCACCGGTATCAGAGCCTAAGGCAAAGGGAACAATGCTGGCGGCAACGCTGACCGCAGAACCACAGCTGGATCCGCCAATCATACGTTCGTGTTTAGAATCATAAGGATTGAATGTCGGTCCTTTGTGACCGGTAATACCCGAGCCGCCCATGGCCAATTCATCCAAGGTGGATTTGGCAATCGGGACTGCGTGGGCTTGTAAGAGTTTGGCGACCGCGGTGGCGTCAAAACAGGGAACATAGTCTTTCAGGATATTGCTACTTCCGGTGGTCGGGAAATTGCGCGTGGCAAAGTTATCTTTGATGACAAACGGAATGCCCCAGAAAGGATTGTTGACTTCGGGTTCTTTTAAGGAGGCGGCGATGGATAAGGCTTGCTCATCCATGTAGCCTTCGAAGGCATTGTCGTTATTGGCTTTGGCACGTTCCAAAGCTTCCTTGGCTAACTCCAAGGGGGTGACTTTTTTGGCCACGAGGGCTTCGTGCATATCGGTGATGGTTAAATCTAAGTAAGACATTAGCCCACCACCTTTGGCAATTTGATTTGTCCGTCCACCACGTCTTTGGCGTTGGCCAAAGCGACTTCGCGGGGAAGCGGAGTATCCGGAATATCGTCACGCATATACGAGGTCGAAACCTCAAATGGGAACGTCATCGGTTGATAATCATCGATGCCTTCGATGGTCCCGATGAGGTCCATTTGTTTGACTAAAACTGTGAATTCTTTTTCCAAGACGTCGTATTGTTCTTCGGTCATATCGAACAGCAACCGATGGGCGGCGTCTTTCAAGACATTTTTGTTAATTTCTTTCATGCGACTACCTCTCTCAAAGATTCTTCAAAATCATAGCATTATTTGTCGTTTTTTTGTAGATGCGAGAGGAACTCATCCTCATCCATGGTTTGTACGCCAAGCGCTTGCGCTTTGGTCAGCTTGCTACCGGCTTCGGCACCGTAGATGACGATGTGGGTGGCTTTGGAAACCGAGCCTGTGACTTTGGCGCCCAAAGACTCCAACAAATCGGTGGCTTCTTTACGGCCGTATTTCGTCAACGTTCCCGTCAGGACGACGATCTTTCCAAAGAAATAGCTTTGGTTATCCACGACCTTCGGGCCCAAATAGAGCATGTTAACGCCCAATTGTTTGAGTTCTTCGATCATCGCCAAATGCTTTTCGGAGCGGAAATAAGTAACGATCGATTGGCTGACAACGGGACCAATATCCCCAATCGCGGTCAATTGCTCTGTGGTTGCTTGAGCAAGAGCATCCATCGAATCGAAATGTTTTGCGAGCGTCTTGGCCATCTTTTCGCCGACTTCTTTGATGCCCAAGCCAAACAGCAACCGTTCGAGCGAGTTTCCTTTGCTTTTTTCGATGGCCATGAGCAGACTATCGACGGATTTATCGGAAAAGCCTTCGACTTCAATGATTTCTTGGCGGCGTGAACCCAAGCGGTAGATGTCCGGTACTGAGCGGATGAAGGTTTCGTTAAAGAAGATTTCGGTGACTTTTTCGCCGAGCCCTTCAATGTCCATCGCATCTTTGCTGGCAAAGTGAATCAAGCCTTCGATGGAACGAGCATCGCACTCCGGATTTAAGCAGAAATGCATAGCGTCTATTTTGGTTAACGGGGTTTTGCAAACCGGGCAATTTTCAATCATCACAAAAGGTGTTTCGTGTCCATCGCGACGGTCTTTGAGGACACGCACCACTTCAGGAATGACATCGCCCGCTTTACGGAGCATCACGGTATCACCGATCATCAATCCTTTTTCCATGACGAAGTCTTCGTTATGAAGCGTGGCCCGTTGGACAAGGCTACCGGCGACGCGGACCGGTGAAAGAACAGCGTTCGGGGTAATTTTTCCGGTACGTCCCACGGTAAAGATAATGTCTTCCAAGCGGGTCGGAACTTCTTCCGGCGGGAATTTATAGGCGATGGCCCACTTCGGTGTTTTGGCGGTATAGCCTAAAAGATCATAAACCGTCAGGTCATCCACTTTAATGACGATGCCATCGATATCGTACGCCAATGAGGGGCGTTTTGCGGCGTATTCAGCAATGTAGGCTAAGACTTCTTCGACACCATGACATAAGCGTCGTTC
This sequence comes from uncultured Caryophanales bacterium, assembly GCA_937873795.1. GTDB lineage: Bacteria > Bacillota_I > Bacilli_A > RFN20 > CAG-826 > CALMWE01. Next base: position 5,635 of record CALMWE010000227.1, on the reverse strand, counting down.
CGGATTTGTTTTAAAACCCAGTTGTTGGATATAATCCAACGCTTCGCTGTGGCGCTTGATGCCGAATTCGGAAGCGTTGACGAAATAATACCAGAACGCGTCCAATTGACGGGAAGCGGCGATGCGGCTGTCGAGTTGACGAATCGATCCGGCGGCTGCGTTGCGGGCGTTGGCCAATAACGGCTCATTGTTTTTTTGACGTTCGGCATTTAACTTTTCAAGACTTTTCTTCGGCATGTAAACTTCGCCGCGGACTTCCAAAGGCGAAGAAATCCCGATTCGGACGGGAATCGATTTAATAGTCAAAATATTGCTGGTCACATCTTCGCCGACGTCGCCGTCGCCGCGGGTGGCCCCATAATTCAAACGGCCATCGACAAAGTCCAAGCTCATGGCCAGACCGTCGATTTTCATTTCCGCCATATAGGTCACGTTTTGTTTATGCAAAACTTCGCAAACTTTGCGATCAAAATCGCGGACATCCGCTTCGTTGTAGGCGTTGGCCAAGGAAAGCATCATCCGCTTGTGTTTGATTTTTTTGAACGACGAAACAACTTGTCCACCGACACGTTGCGTCGGAGACAAGGGCGATTTCAGTTCCGGATATTGCGTTTCCAGACGAATGAGTTCATTGATGAGGGTGTCGTATTCGGCATCGGAAACGCTCGGACGATCTAATACATGGTATTCGTAGTTGTATTTTTCTAATAACGCGGTCAACTCTTTGACCCGTTCGCTGGGAATCATGACATGCCTCCGGTATTTTTTTCAACCCGTGTGATAGCGGGGTGGGAAGACATTAATTTTTTACGGCCGACTGAGGGGAAATCGACATCGATGATAGTGTTATCGATGACGGAAACGACGGTTCCGGGACCGAAGACTTTGTGACTGATTTGATCGCCGGGAGCCCAATCGAGGATGCCGTTATTGGCCATCGCATTGGCCATCGTAGGCGCTCGCGAAGTCGGGGTTTCTTGCGGACCATAGCGCATTTGTTGACCGCGGTCGAAGTCGATGCCGGCTTCTTTGAAGAAGCGGGACGGGACTTTCCGCGATTGGATGACGTAGGAATATTCGCCATTACAGCTGAGGTAGAGTTTTTCTTTGGCGCGGGTTAAAGCAACGTAGCAAAGACGGCGTTCTTCTTCCAAACCCAAGAAAGCATTTTCACTGAGTGTGCGTTCGCTGGGGAAGACACCTTCGTTGAGGCCCACTACGAAGACATTGGCGAACTCCAAACCTTTGGCCGTATGAACGGTCATCAAGGAAACATATTCGCCATCGTTAAGATCATCTTGTGCGGAGGTCAAAGCAACGTTTTGCAAATATTCTTCGAAACCCGATTGCGGGTTATCTTTGATGTAGCTCAAGATATCGTCAAAGAGGGCATTGACGTTATCGATCCGGAAATCGCCTTTATCTTCATCGTCAGCCAAGTAATCGAAATAGCCTAAATCAATGATGAATTGTTTGAGGACTTCCGAGAAAGCTTCCAGGTCGCTGGTCAATTTTTCGCGGCACTTATCGATTTTGCTGATCATGTCGGTCAAAGCGACGACGCACTTTGTCTTCATTTCGGTGCTATGGTTTTCCACTTCACGAAGGTATTCGTAAAGGGATAGGTTGGCGGAATGGGCTTCGGATTTTAAAATCTCAACCGTTTTTTCGCCGATTCCACGACGCGGAATGTTGATGATCCGTTCAAAGGAAACATCATCTTTGATGTTGGAGAGCAGATGGAAATACGCAATAACGTCTTTGATTTCGGTGCGTTGATAGAAACGGACGCCGCCAAAAACTTTGTAGGGAATCCGATAACGGTTGAACGCGTTTTCAAAAGCAAGAGTCAGGTAGCTGGCGCGATAAAGAATCGCTACGTCGCTGTATTTGAATTTCTTGTTATATCGCAGACGTTGAATTTCACGGACCACCCATTCGGCTTCGTCATCAGCACGAAGCGCACGGTGCGTCACGACTTCGGAGCCGCCGGCATTTTCGGTATAGAGGTCTTTTTTAACCCGTTGCCGGTTGTGATCAATGAGTTTATTGGCGGTATTCAAAATCATCTGCGTGGAACGGTAATTGCGGTCCAAAATGATGGTTTCGATCGGATAGTTCTTATCCATGTCCAAAATGATGTTTTGATTGGCCCCGCGCCATGTATAGATGGTTTGGTCGGGATCGCCCACCACATACAACGTCGCCGCGGGTTTCAAAAGCAACTTCAACAAACGGTATTGGACATCGTTGGTATCTTGGAACTCATCGATAAGCACATGGTCAATACGTTTTTGCCATTTGGCCCGGATATCGGGGAATTCAGTCAGGATGCGAATCGTTTTCAAAAGTAAGTCATCGAAGTCGATGGCATACATTGAGTGCAGTTTTTCTTCATAAACCGTGAAAAAGTTGAGACATTCTTTTTCTTGCGGGAAATTCGGTTTGACGATATTGATGTCTTCGGGGTATCGCCCATAGGTCTTGTTGGTGCCGATATAAGAAATGGATAATTTGACAATCTCATCGCTCTTCTTATAGCCCATTTCCACGGCGATTGATTTGATCAAAGCTTCTTGGTCATCTTCATCAAAAATAGTAAATTGCGCAGGATAACCCAGCGCAGGCGTGATTTCCTCGCGTAAAAAGCGTGCGCAAAAACTGTGGAACGTCGACACGCGGAGGCTCATCGAGGCTTCCGGGACGAGTTGCGCAGCACGTTCTTTCATTTCTTTGGCGACTTTATTCGTAAAGGTAATGGCAAGAATTTTTTGCGGAGCGACATGCATATCACCAATAAGATATGCAATGCGATAGGTTAAAACGCGTGTCTTGCCACTTCCGGCACCGGCGATAATCCGAACGTATGGCGAGGAAGTGGTCACGGCCTCGTATTGTCGATCATTGAGCAGTTTACGATAGTCCATAACTCGACCTTCTTTTCATGCTAATAGCATATTAATTTTACCAAAAAAGAAGGCTAAGGACAATCCGAAGAGGCAAATTGAGAAAAGTTTTTCAAGTGAGTTTCTTAAGGATGGCTTTTTCGCCCGCAAGATGGCCGATGAGCGTGTCTTCTTCAATCTCGAGCAACGTGGGCCATCCAAGGATGAAAATTTCGTCAACCGTAGTCGCACCAAGAGTCGAAGAGATGTCTTTTCCTTTTGGAATATACGGCGTTGCTTGGATGAAATACATTTCGGGAACGCTTTCCGAAAGCGCGTAGCGGACCACCGCTTCTTCGATGGCCAAGCAGTGATGGCAACTTTTTGAAAAGATAAGGGCGTAATAATGAGCGTCTTTGACATCAAAAAGGCCTTTCCACGAAATCAGTAAGGAATCTATGGCGTCGTAGGTGTATTTCATCGAAGGGATGCTGATTTCTTGGGTTTGGCAAGATAGCAGCAGCGTCGCACAAAGAAAAACGAAGCCTTTTCTCATGAGGTGCCCTCAGGAAAAGATAGCCATCGCGCCCCTTTTTTTGTCCTCATTCTTTGAGTGGGGTGTGCTAACATAAAAAAGAGACCTTATGAAAGAAAAACAAACGTTGATCCAAAACCTGGCGTTCATGGCATTGATGGCGGCCATCAACATGGTTTTTTCTTTGGTTGCCTTGTTCATCCCTCTGGCATCCTTGTTTTTGATGATTGCGCTCCCGATGGCCAGCGTGATGGTCGTCTTGGTGTGCAAAGAGAAATACTACCCCATCTATGCCCTTGCGACTTTGTGCCTCAGTTTTCTTGCAACCTTCAATGGTCCTGAAACAACCCTTTTTTATCTCCTCCCATCGCTGCTGTCCGGATTTTTATTCGGCTTTTTGATTAAACGTCGGATTTACTCCGGATGGATAATTTTAGCGGTTTCCGCTTTGGAACTCGCCATGTCTTATATGACGATGCTTTTGATCAACGTTATTTATGAAACCGATATGGTCGCCTTTTTTGCCCGTATGTTTGTCATGGATCAAAGCCCCTATATCGGTGTCATCATGCCTACGTTTTTCTTTGTCCTTGCTTTAGCTCAAAGCGCTTTTTGTTTCATCGTCATTCAATCCGAAACCAAAAAGTTCGGTTTCCAAGTCAAAACCGAGGTCTCCAATCCGAAGTTATTGCCTTGGTCAGCATTTGCCACTTTGCCCTTGATGGTCCTCGGCGCGTTCGTCGCTCCGTGGTTATCCTATTTAATGCTTCCGTGTTTTATTTTCTTTTCCATTCTTTCCTTCATTTTAGTTTGGCCAAAGAGAACCCAAAAATTAAACATTATCTGGTCAATTTCCGAGTTTTTGACCCTATTTTTGTTTGCAGCGGTTTTTGATTGGGTGCAAGCTCCCCTAAGTTTACTGTTTATCGGCCTTTTCTTTTTGCCCTCTGATGTCCTTTGCCTATTAAGTTTTTATTTCAAAACCAACACCAAGACGATAAAATAAAAGCACGAGGTGAACAGCATGCTTGAGTTTCTGAAACGATGTGGATTAGGTGTCCTTTATCTTATCGCGGCTCCGTTTGCCGTGGTTTTATTGGCCCTTTTTGCCGTCGTCGGACTCATTGTCTTCATCTTCATGCTCTTCAAATCGTTGATTTTGTTCTTCAGCGGCCGCAGCGTCTTTGATGACCTGCCCGAAGATATCGAAGCCAAACGTCGTCTGGGAACGCTCGTTGACACCCGCGCGAAGAAAACTGAAACCGTCGATAAAACGGTTTCTGATGAAACCCATGAAGAAACGCACGAAATCGAACGCGCCGCACCTCAAGAAGTTCCGGAAGATGATTCCGATGATGCCGATTCCGGCGACGGAAGTTCGGCCGATTCAGGGGGTGAAGCTAAATGAACCTGAATTGGTTGATTAAATTAACGGAAGAGGACACCCGTGTCCTAATTGCGATTTTTATTATCGTCTTGCTGGTTTTCGTCATTATCAGTTACATCGGTTCCTTGATTCGCAAAATAATGAAATTCCAAGCCAAAGATTTGGATACCGCGATGCATGATTTGGTCTCCACCGGTGTCGTCGATACGCCTCGATACTTCAGAAAAATCGCGATTAAGAAAAACAACCGTTTGCTTTTCAAACATGTGCGTATCCCCTTCTTATTGCTGTTTGTTTCCATCACGTTCATGGTCATATATCTCAGTTGGATTGAAAACTACGATCTCAGCTTCCTACTGGATTACCAAAGCAAAGGCATTACCACTTTATTCTTTATCTTCGATTGGCCCAATCAGCCGCATGCCCTCTTCTTTGGATTAAATCTTCCCAGCGGTTGGCCACCCGTCTTAAATACCCCACATTTTGAATGGGAAGCTTGGCCAAGTTATGTATTTGCCCCGCTATTCTCCGTCGGTGCGGTTTGGTTCTTAGTCAGCATCCAAGCCTATTGTGCCAGGACCTTCCGGTTATGGACGATGAGTAAAGCTGTCTTCCAGAAGAATCTCGAAAAAGTCGTTCCAGGAAGCGACTTCAAACGAAATGAAAAATAAAAGAGCCCGGGAAACCGGACTCTTTCTTTTTAGAACCAATGTGCGATAGCGAGGAGCGATTCGGAACTTGAACTTGAGGATGAGCCCATAACGCCAAGCAACCTCAAGACATCGAAAACCACAAGCCCCATCAAGATAATATCGATGAAAAGCAGGA
>CALMWE010000226.1 GCA_937873795.1 uncultured Caryophanales bacterium | reverse complement strand
GCGCCGATAGCAATAATGAGAGCAATCAGAAGTTTTTTCATATGATTAGTCCTTTCGCATGTTTCTTACGCATATATACTAATGTATTCTTTTTGCTTTTTCCATATTTTTCGGAATGCTTTTCGGGTTTTGAATCGCTTTTTGCAAGGTTTTTTGAATCTCGGGTGGCCCTTCCATCATTAAAAAAAGAACCCGGATTGACCGAGTTCATAATTTGCCTGGTGACCCGTATGGGGTTCGAACCCATGAATGTATCCTTGAGAGGGATATGAGTTAAGCCGCTTCTCCAACGGGCCATGCGGTTATTATTTAAACACTATTTAGATAGTTTTTCAACGATAATCGCGAGGCGGTCTTTGACTTCTTGAAGCCCCAAGACTTGGAGCACGTAATAAAGGTTCGGGCTTTGTTTGGAGCCGGTCACGGCAATGCGTAACATTTCGGCTACATCGCCGATATGTCCTTTGTAGATTTCTTTGTTGGCCTTAAAGATTTTTCCCGACGGGGCAAAGCCATGGCGTTCGCCGACGGTTTTTAAATCCGTAAACCATTGTTCTTCGCTGACATAATCCAATTGTAAGGTTTCGCGGATGTCTTCCAAGACTTCCGAGATAAGCGAGGTTGGGAAAGCAGGATTGAAAGGTAGTGTACCCGAAATGATTTCGGCGTATTCCATGCGGTAGAAGAAACGGACTAGTGGGAAAATATCCGAGAATTTTTCATAGTCTTTGCGCGGATTTTCTTTTTCCCGTTCGATGTTCATAATGCTTTCGAAATACAATTGATCGCCGGTGATAAGGGCATAGAGCTTGGGGTCGTGTTTAGTGGCGTAGTCCCGTGCTTCATCCGTAATGCGGCGGGCATTTTCGCGCGAAAGGATTTCTTTGGACACGAACTTCAGTTTCATGATGTCGAACAAGGCGCCATCGAGCGACATTTTGTCAAAGGAAAAGACGAATTCATCGCGAGAAACGGAAGGATTTTGCATCCTCCACTCCTCAAAGTTGCTGTTGGCAATCGTCATCAAGTATTCAATGAGCGCTGAAGGGGGATAGCCGTCGTCCAAGAAATAAGAGACCGCCGCTTCGGGGTCTTTGCGTTTGCTGAGTTTACGTTTATTGCCTTCATCCAGTTTCATGATAACGGGAAGGTGGGCATATTCCGGGGCTTTCCAAGCCAAAGCATCGAAAAGTTCGATGTGAATCGGTAAGGAAGAGAGCCATTCTTCGCCGCGGGTCACGGTCGTGGTCCGCATGAAGTGGTCATCCACTGCATGGGCGAAGTGATACGTCGGCAGGCCATCGCTTTTGAGAATCACGATATCTTGATCGTTTTGCGATAGGAATAAGTCGCCACGGATTAAATCATGAACTTGAATGTAACGTTCATGGTTGCCTTGGCTGCGGAACCGGAGGACAAATTTATCCCCGCGAAGGATGCGGTTGTAGGCTTCATCCACAGGAAGGTCGCGATAGGTCGCAAATTTGCCATAATATCCCGGAACGATTTTCAGGCTTTCTTGTTCGGCACGGAGTCGTTCCAATTCTTCGGTGGT
>CALMWE010000225.1 GCA_937873795.1 uncultured Caryophanales bacterium | reverse complement strand
CACCATTTGGCCAATTGATGTTGCAACATCGTTTTCCCTGCACCGAAGCCACCCGGGACCGCAGCGGTTCCGCCTTTGGCAATCGGAAATAAGGTGTCGACGACGCGTTGTCCGGTAACAAGCGGACGCGAAAGAGGCAATCGTTCCGATGAAGGGCGTGGTTTATGAATCGGCCAGTGTTGCATCATCGTTAAATTCACGGTGTTGCCAGCGGGAGTCAATATGTCTAAAACAGGATCTGCAAGGGTATAGGCGCCATCGGAAGAGACACGCGTGACCTTGCCGCTTAAACCGAAAGGAATCAAAAGCCGATGGGTGATCGACGATGTTTCCGAAACAGTCGCAAAAACCTGACCCTCGGAAACCGTGTCATTGGCTTTGACGGTGAACGTAACATCCCACCGCTTCGTTTCGTCCAAAGGTGAAATGGAACTTCCGGCGTTGATGTAAATGCCCATTTCATGGGCAATCCGTTTGAGAGGCCGTTCGATGCCATCAAAAATATTTCCAAGCAAACCGGGTCCCAGATTCACCGAAATCGGTTCTCCGGTGGCCACGATTTCATCGCCGGTTTTTAATCCGGTAGTGCTTTCATAAACTTGAATAATGGCTTGTTTTTCGTTCACCGAAATAACTTCGCCGATCAAATGTCGCGGACCGACAAGGACTTTTTCCAAAATCGAAAACATGGAGGGTTGATCGGCTTTGACAACCGGTCCGTTAATCGCAATAACTTGGGGTGTCATCATTGGGGATCCTCCGTTTCCGTGTACCACTTCGAATGGTCATAAAACCATTGTTGGGCATTTTCGATTTTTGATTTAAAGGTTTCGTCAATCAAGAGTTTCCCATCCTTCGTATGAAGAATAAATCCGGCAATCAACCCGGGAGTCGAAACGAGCTTAGCAATGGGGTTCTTTTGAAGTAAAATTTTATCTTCAGGGTCGATTTCGATGGCGTCGAAATCACTTAAGTGGAAAGACGCTAAATGCCGATCCAGCCAAACGCCATAGTCCGGCGTTTGCCGAAACGCCAAAACGCGTTCCTTCAGTTCGTCAAAGATCGTGGACATTAATTTTTGCCGTTGGTCTTTGATTTCCAAGTCGTAGCGATGGTGCTCTTCCGTGAGCGTTTCGTGAAAACGACGCATCAAATCGGTGCGGGCATTTTCCAATTCAGAAGTTAGTTGTTCTTTGAGTTCTTTTTCAAACGCTTGTTCGGCTTGATCTTTCAAACTATCAATCTCGGTTTTAAGCGCTTTAATCTGAACCCCGGATTCCTTTTGAATCGAATCCTTAAAATATTGAAACAACTGCTCTTTGTTTCGATTATCCATTTTCATCACCTTTCAGGCGAACGCCAATGGCTTTACTGACATAGTCGTCCATCGCGCTACCCATTTGATTTGTTCCGTGACGGTCGGGAATTTCGACAATCAATGTTTTTTCATCTCTGAGTTTC
>CALMWE010000224.1 GCA_937873795.1 uncultured Caryophanales bacterium | reverse complement strand
TAATCTCACTTTTCTTTTTGCTGTGATAAAATGGCAACAGGGTACACTATGGAAAAAGTCATTCACGTCGTCGGTGCCGGTTTAGCAGGGGTGGAAGCCACCCATTTTTTGGCTAAAAGTGGTTTTGAAGTGCATTTACATGAACAACGCCCTCAACGCATGACTCCGGCCCACCATACGGAATGGTTTGGCGAACTCGTCTGTTCCAATTCCTTGAAAAGCAATCGTTTGGATAATGCCTGCGGACTTCTAAAAGAAGAAATGCGGAGCATGGATTCCTTGACGATGCGGATTGCCCAAGAAACTTCGGTTCCCTCAGGACAAGCTCTCAGTGTGGACCGTGACATGTTTGCCCAAAGATTAACGGAAGAGATCCGTTCGTTTCCCAATGTCATTATCCATCACGAAGAAATCACCGAAATTCCAGACGGTATTACGATTCTTGCCACCGGTCCTCTCACAAGCGATGCCTTGATTGCGACGCTTTCGAAAATCACCGGAGAAAATAACCTTTCCTTTTTTGATGCTTCCTCACCCATCGTTGAAAAAGACAGCATCAATTTTGACAAGGCCTACTTTAAATCCCGTTACGAACAAGATGAGGGCAGTTACATCAACTGCGCCATGAACCGTGAAGAATACGAAAAGTTTTACAACGAATTGATTAACGCCAAACTGGTTGAGAAACATGAATTCGATACTGGTTATTTTGAAGGATGCATGCCTGTGGAAGTCATGGCCAAACGAGGCGTTGATACCTTGCGTTACGGGCCTTTAAAACCGATGGGGCTCAGAAGAACTCCCGAAGATCGTCCTTATGCCGTGGTTCAACTCAGACAAGACAATGTTGCGGGGAACCTTTATAACATCGTCGGTTTCCAAACCAATTTAACGTATCCGGAACAAAAGCGTGTTTTCGGTTTAATCCCAGGCTTAGAGAATGCGAACTTTGTCCGTTATGGTCTGATGCATAAGAATACCTATCTCAAAGCGCCAAAAGTCCTTGACTCAACACTCTCATTGAAAAAGCAAAAAAATATCATCATTGCAGGACAATTGTGCGGCGTTGAAGGCTATGTCGAAAGTGCCGCAACGGGAATCCTTGCGGGGGTTACTGCTATGCGATTATTTCGGCAAAAACCCTCCAAAACGCTTCCTTTGAATACGATGCTTGGAGCGCTTGTGAACTATATTACCCAATGTGTTCCGGACAACTTTTCGCCGATGAATGCGAACTATGGCATTTTGCACGGAGCCAATAAAAACAATCGCGAACAGATGGCCGAGCAATCTGTAGAAGCCATAAGAAAGTGGTGGGCGAACATCGATGAATAAACCTTTATCGGAATTCTTAAACCATATTCAGGTCGAGCGGAACTATTCGTTGAAGACCGTTGACTCCTATCGGCGGGACATCGAAAAGTTCTACCGTTTTCTTAATGCCCAAGATGCCTTAGCTTCGGAAGTTGATTCGCTTCTCATCCGGAACTTTCTTTCGACTGAATTAGCAAACAATGTCGGGAAACGTTCCCTCAAACGGAGAATGAGCGCCCTCCGTCATTATTACAATTTCATGGTGACGAAAAACTATGTAAAAACCAATCCCTTTTTGATTTCATCCTCTCCGAAAGCCCAAGTCAAGTTGCCTAAAGTCCTCTACCTAGAACAGGTCGAGTTACTTTTGAAAATGAACTCTGAAAGAACCGATGAACTGGCCATCCGTGACCAAGCGATCATCGAACTCCTTTATGCGTCCGGCATTCGTGCCGCCGAACTCGTTTCGTTGACGCTACAAGATATCGACTTCAAGCAACGGATTATCCGTGTCTTGGGAAAAGGCCGAAAAGAACGGATGGTCCCGATTTCGCGGACCGCAAAAGCCGCCCTTGAAAACTACATGAAGAATCTTCGCCCGACGCTCTTAAGCAAGAACTCCGATTATAAAGATGCCAGTTTTTTCTTTCTCAACGATAAAGGCAAAGGGTTAACGACACGAGGACTTGAGTTCATTCTCAAGAACATCGAAAAGAAAACCGGCGACTATATTGACCTTCATCCGCACTTGCTGCGGCACACCTTTGCGACCCACTTATTGGAAAATGGGGCGGATTTGCGGGTAATTCAAGAGTTACTCGGCCATGCCAGCTTGTCGACCACGCAGATCTACACCCATGTCACGCAAGAGGCGATGAAAGCCCAATATGATCTCGCTTTTCCAAGGACGAAGAAGAAAATGAATCGATGACGCTAGCGTCAGGGCAAACCGAAAACAACCGAATTTTTCATTGCATGTCGGACAAGCCCTGTGATAGAATAAGTTGCTCTCTTAAAAGAGAGACTACACACATCATGGATTCAACGGCGCGGTCCTCACCGCCCAAGGGGGCATTTTGAGGGGTCGTTGTCAGAAATGATGGAGGAAAAAACCAAACCTGGAGGTCAGTATGAGCGAAGAAGCAAAGAAAGTTGAGGCCGAAGTCAAACCGGTTGAAAAACCCGTTGATGTCATGGCCGCTGTCGTGCACGGAGACAATGAACCCGTCATCACGATGAAGAAGTTGCTTGAAGCCGGTGTCCATTTCGGTCACCAAACCCGTCGTTGGAACCCCAAGATGTCCAAATACATCTACGGCGCCCGTAACGGTATCTACATTATCGATTTACAAAAATCCGCTGCCAAAATCGACATTGCCTACAAAACCATGAAGAAGATTGTCGATGAAGGCGGAAAGGTTCTCTTTGTCGGAACCAAGAAACAATGCCAAGAAGCGGTCAAAGAAGAAGCTTTACGCTCGGGCAGTTTCTATATCACCAACCGTTGGTTGGGTGGCACCTTGACCAATTTCCGGACCATTCAAAACAGAATCCGGTTCCTTAAAGAATTAGAAAAGAAGGAAGAAGACGGCTCTTTGGAACTCCTTCCGAAGAAAGAAGCCGCGATCCTTCGCAAAGAAAAAGAAAAGCTTGCCAAAAACCTCGATGGCATTAAAGAAATGCGCAAAGTTCCGAACGCCATCTTCGTCGTCGATCCGCACAGCGAACACAACGCGGTCAGCGAAGCTCACAAACTCGGTATCCCTGTTTTCGGTATCGTTGATACCAACTGCGATCCGGATGAAGTCGACTTCCCGATTCCCGCCAACGATGATGCCATCCGCAGCGTCCGTCTTGTCTTAGCCGTTATTGCCGACTCCATCGTCGAAAGCAAAGGCGGTCAACCCACCGTTGCCTACACCAAAGATGTCGAAGGCGAAAACGTCACCATGAAAGATGCGATCCGCCAAGCTGAACGCCCGGTCGTCCGTCGTGAAGAAGGCGAAGGCGGTTACCGTCCTCGTTATCCGTACAAAGAAAGAACCTCTCACTCTGATAAACCCACAAGCGCCCCGGTGGCTCCCAAAGCTGAAGCTCCCAAAGCCGAAGTGAAAGCGGAAACCCCTGTAAAGGAGTAATGAAATGTCAACAGTCATCGAATTAATCAAAGTCCTTCGTGAGCGCACTGGCGCCGGCATGATGGATTGCAAAAAGGCGATTGAAGAAAATAACGGCGATATCGAAAAGGCCGTTGATTGGCTTCGTGAAAAAGGCATTACCAAAGCGGCTAAGAAAGCTTCCCGCATTGCTGCGGAAGGTTTGACCGATGTCCGTCTCGACGCCGCTTCCAAAAGCGCCGTCATCTTGGAAATCAACTGCGAAACCGACTTCGTTGCCAAAGGCGAAGCGTTCACCAAATTGGTCCACGATGTCCGTGATTCCCTGATCAAGCTCCAACCCGGATGCATCGATTGCGCCCGTGAAGGTGTTGCCTCCCTCTTTACCGATGCTACGGTCAAGATGGGTGAAAAACTCGAACTCCGCCGTTTTGAAATCGTGAAAGCGGATCCCGCCGTTGTCGGAACCTACATTCACATGGGCGGAAAGATTTCCGTCGTCGTCGTCTTGGCGAAAGAAGATGCCGCGCTGGCCAAAGGCTTAGCGATGCACATCGCCGCCAACAATCCTCAATACATCACTCGTGAAGATATTCCCGCCGCGGTCCGCGAGCATGAAACCAAAATTCAACTCGAAGCTGCCAAAGGCGATGAAAAATTAGCCAGCAAGCCGGAAGCGGCCTTGGCCAAGATCATCGAAGGAAAAGTTAACAAAGTCTTCAGCGAATCTACCCTCGCCGAACAAGCTTACCTACTTGACGAAAACGGTGCGACGGTCGCAAACGTCCTCGCTCGTTCCGGCAATAAGGTTTTGAAGTTCGTCCGCTATGCGGTTGGCGAAGGCATCGAAAAGCGCGTTGACGATTTCGCGAACGAAGTCATGAGCCAAGTCAAATAGAACACTCTTTGAGTGTTCTTTTTTTACATGGAGGGAAAAATGAAAAAGTACAAACGAATCATTCTCAAATTAAGCGGCGAAGCACTGGCAGACAAATCTGGTAAAATGATTCTAGAAGCCCACCGGTTGGACAACATTGCCGAGGCCATTAAAATTATGGTTGGCAAAGGCGTTCAAGTGGGGGTTGTCATCGGCGCCGGAAACATCTGGCGGGGCAAACTCGCCGAACAAATCGGCATCGACCGTTCGACGGCTGATTACATGGGAATGCTCGGAACCATCATCAACTCGATGGCCCTTCAAAGCGCAATCGAAAAACTCGGAATCGAATGCCGCGTGATGAGCGCCGTCGAAGTCCGTGCGGTTGCCGAACCCTACATTCGCCGTAAAGCCATCCGACACCTCGAAAAGAACCGTGTCGTCATCTTTGCCGGCGGTACGGGCAATCCTTATTTCACAACCGATACCACGGCCAGCTTACGCGCCATGGAAATGGAAGCTCAAGCTATCTTGATGGCCAAAAATGGCGTCGATGGTGTCTATACCGATGATCCCGAAAAGAATCCGGATGCCAAATTCATTCCGGAAATCACTTTCAAAGAAATGATTAACCAAAATCTCAAAGTCATGGATCCGACGGCAGCGTCGTTATTAATGGAGAAAAACATTGAAATCAATGTCTTCAACATGAATGACCTGTCCAATTTCGAAAAAATCCTTAACGGAGAACGTGTCGGTACCATGATTAGAAAAGGAGAATAACTATGGATGAACTTGCGTTGGAATGTTTAGAAAAGACGAACAAAACTGTTGAAGCCCTCAAGGCCAGCTTTGCCACCATCCGCACTGGACGAGCCAATGCCTCCCTCCTCGATCGTATCGAAGCCGATTATTATGGGGATAAAATGCCCATCAATCAAATCGCCAGCGTCACGGTCCCGGAGCCTCGCCAACTGCTCATCAAACCTTACGATCGTAACGACCTCAAGGCCATCTTATCCGCGATTGCCGCCAGCGATATCGGGATTAACCCGATTAACGACGGAGGTAACATCCGTTTGATCATGCCCCCGCTCACCGAAGAGCGCCGTCGCGACTTGGTCAAATTGGCCAAGAAGTACACCGAAGAAGCCAAGATTGCCATTCGCAATATCCGTCATGATTACTTCAGTTTCATCAAGGAAGATGATTCCTACTCGGATGACTTGAAAGAACGCATTGAAGCGGACATTCAAAAAGTCGTCGATGAAGCCATGAAAAAAGTCGAAGACCAATTGGTTGTTAAAGAAAAAGAAATTATGGTGGTGTAAGGATCGGGTTCTCCGATCCTTTTCTTATCTAAGAAAGTTTGGGCGCCAATCATTCTAAAACCGACCTTACTAATGTATAATAGTAAAGTATTAGCGGGGTCCAGTCACCATGAAAGCCAAAGTCAAAAAGAGCGAAGAATTCCATTTAAATAAACCTTTAGCCCATGTTGCTTTCATCATGGATGGCAATGGCCGTTGGGCCAAACAACGCTTGCTTCCCCGTCATATGGGGCATCGGGAAGGTTGTTTTCGGATCACCGATATTTCTAATGCCTGTCAAGAATTCGGCATCAAAGCCATGAGTTTGTATGCGTTTTCGACCGAAAACTGGAAACGGCCTAAGGATGAGATTGATTTTTTGTTCAGCTATATTGATGAATTCTTCAAACGCGAAATCGACCACATGATGCGTGATGGCGTCCGTGTTCTGATCAGCGGAGACATCTCCCGTTTGCCCGAAAAGAGCCAAGCCACCATTGCCAAAGCGGTGGAGATGACTAAAAATAACGACCGCTTCTATTTCAATATCTGCCTCAACTACGGAGGCCGTCCGGAAATCGTGAGGGCCGCAAAACTGTTTGCCCAAGATGTTGTCGATGGCAAGAAAACCATCGATCAATTGGATGAAAAAGGATTCACACAATACCTTTATACCGCGATTTTGCCTGAAGTCGATTTATTGATCCGTACGTCCGGCGAACAACGCACGAGCAACTTCTTGCCTTGGCAATTAGCCTATAGCGAATTTGTCTTCACGCCCACCTACTGGCCGGATTTTACCCGAGCCGAGTTCATCAAGTGTCTTGAAGAGTTTGAAACACGTCAACGCCGTTTTGGGGGCCTGAAGAATGAATAATTTGAATAACGATACCAAGAAAAGCATGTTCTCGCGTGTCATGACCGCGATTGTTTTGGTCATCATTTGCGTGCCTTGCCTCTTTGCCGGAAGCTGGTACTTCTTGGCGCTTTCTTTTGCAGCTCTGGCATTAGCCATTCATGAATTCACGAATGCCCCTGCCCACAATCACTACAACCTCGCCATCCACGGATTTATCTTCGTGATGACCATGGCCACCGTTTATTGGATTTTCATCAAATGGAACGTTAACGCGGTTGGTTGGAATCTCGATTTGTGGCGGTTTGAAAACGGATTGACTTCGATTGAAGTTAGCACCATCGGCATCGCCACCATCGTCAGCGTGCTCTTCTTAACTTCGATTCTCGATAAGAACTTTACCATCAATGATGCGACCTACTTGTTTACGATGATCGTATTCGTTGGGCTCTCTTTCCAAGCCATTCTTTTCTTACGCTATTTCCCGCGTTTTGCTTTTGCAACCGAAAATCTCCCGGTGTCAGACATCCCGTGGTGGCATGCCTCGTTCCTGATTATCTATGTGCTTTTAGGAACGTTCATGTCAGATATCGGTGCTTACTTTGTCGGAGTTTTATTCGGACGTAACAAAATGAATCCCCGCATCTCCCCCAAGAAAACATGGGAAGGATTTGCAGGCGGTGTGGTTCTTTCATTGGTCATGAGCGTTTCGTTTGCCTTGATTGTTGATCGCCTCGGCTATCCGATGTTGCCGTTTATGACCAGCAAGCAATGGTATTGGATTGTCGGCATTTCGGTCATCATGCCGTTTATGGCGAACCTTGGCGACTTCCTGTTCTCGGCGATCAAACGCAATTTCAACCTTAAAGATTACGGCACCCTTTTAAAAGGCATGGGTGGCGTATTGGACCGTTTGGATTCCGTATTGATGGTTTCATTGACCGTCGCGATCATTATCATTTTCATTCATAACGGATGGAGTCTTTGGGTATGAAGCGAATCCTATTATTAGGTGCTTCGGGTTCCATCGGACAACAGACCCTGGATATCATCCGCCGCAACCCCCAAGATTTTGAATTGGTGGGTTTCTCAGTGGGCTCGCATACGGAACAGGTTGCTGAAATTATCCTGCAAAACCCACATGTTCAATCGTTTTGCATCGGGAATCCTGAAGCTGTAAAACAATTTAAAAAGCTTTTTCCCAATCAAAAAGTCTATAGTGGGGATCAAGGATTACTTGACCTCATTGAAACCACCTCTTGCGACCTTGTTGTTAATGCTCTGGTTGGCTTTGTCGGCTTTGCCCCAACAGTGCGTGCTTTAGAAAAGAACATTGATGTCGCCTTAGCCAATAAAGAATCCCTTGTTGTCGGAGGAGACCTTATCCGAAATATTCTTTTCCATAACGAAGTCCATCTTTATCCGATTGATAGCGAACACGTGGCTTTGGCGAAGTGCTTGAAAAACCACGATGTCCAAGAAGTCCGCCGATTGGTCTTAACCGCCAGTGGTGGCAGCTTCCGGAACTTATCTCGTGAGAAGCTCAGTGAAGTCACGGTTGAAGATGCCTTACGCCACCCCTCCTGGTCAATGGGTAAAAAGATTACGATTGATTCCGCGACGATGATGAACAAAGGTTTTGAAATCATCGAGGCGCATTATCTGTTTGGTTTCCCGCAAGAAAAGATTGATGTCCTACTTCACGATGAAAGCAAAATCCACTCCCTCGTGGAATTCACCGATGGTTCGTTCTTGGCCGACATCGGACCGGCAGATATGCGTATCCCGATTGCCTATGCCCTTTACGGAGGATCTCGCCACTGCGAAGCAATCAACCGTTTGAATCTCTCAGACTTTGGTGATTTCCATTTCCATACCTTTGATCCCAAACGCTTCCCGTGCGTAGGTTATGCCCGCGAAGCGCTCACCAAAGGCGGAACCGCATTAGCGATTCTGAATGCCGCCAATGAAGTGGCGGTTCAAGCCTTCCTTCAAGGTGACATCTCATTCCTTAAAATCGAGTCTGCTATTGCAAAATGCCTTGCAGAAATCCCTTATCTTGAACATCCGACCTTTTCACAAATCGTCGAAGCCGATCGCTACACCCGAGTTTATTGTCAACAACTCATTAAGGAGAACAATGTATGACCCTCTTATCGATTGTCTTGTTTGCCGTCAGTTTAGGTTTATTGATTATCATTCATGAACTCGGCCACTTTTCGATGGCAAAACTCTTCAAAGTTTATGTCATGGAATTCTCGATTGGTTTCGGTCCCACGATTTTCAAAAAGAAAACCAAAGAAACCCAATACAGCATCCGTGTTCTCCCTTTAGGCGGCTATGTGGCGATGTTCGGTGAATCCGAAGACGCACCCAAAGACATCGTCGTTCCCAAAGAACGTAGCCTCTTAGGCATTGCCAAATGGAAACGCGCCATCATCATGAGCGCTGGTATCGTACTCAACTTTGTCTTAGCGTTCCTTCTCTTCTTTGTCAGCAACTTTGCTTTCACGCAACGCTCGTTAACCAATGAAATGATGATTGGTTCCGGAAGCGTGGGTGCAGGCATTGGCATTGACTCGGGTGAAGTCCTGGATTTTACTCCGCTGCGCGATGGTTCTGTTACCGGCGTTTCAAACGATTCGGTCAGCTACACCGTAAACTATGTTGGATTCTCCAGTTATGAAGATGAATTGCAAGATATCTTATCGTTCTCTCGCATCGAAGATGAAGAAACCATTTACTTTGTTCCGACCGAACTTAGTGATTCGATTACCTTCCCGTTGACGGTCAAAACCTATACTTCGGATACCGAGTACACGACCCGCACCGTCGATTTGACCTTGACCACTGTCAGTGAAGTGGTTGATGGTGAAACCATTTACTCTTGGGCGGATACCGGCATCGGTTTCAATGTCATTTCGTACCGTTATTCATTCTTCGAAGCCATCGCCCAATCCGGTAGAGACTGGTGGAATGGTTTCACCATGATTGGCAAGACTTTAGCAGGGTTATTTGTGGGCCAAGGCTATGAAAACATCGGTGGCATCGTTTCGATTTTCTCAACTACCTCGAACATCTTCTCGACCCTTGGTTTAGGAACCTACATTTATGTGTGGGGCCTTATCTCAGTCAACATTGCTCTATTCAACCTCTTACCGTTCCCGGGCTTGGATGGATGGCAATTATTGGTCATCGGTATTGAAGCCGTCATCCGAAAGGAAATTCCTTCCAAAATCAAAAACATTGTCTCCGCCATTGGCGTGGGCATCCTGCTGATTTTGATGGTGCTACTCATTTTCAAAGACGTTATCGCGATGTTCTAGGAGGTTTTTATGGATGTTAAAATGCAGCGATTTCTCAAGTCACTCGGACTTGATGAAGCCGAATATTTTGACTTGTCTTTTGATGATATTGCCCGCAACCCTTTTAAGCCTGAACAATGGGACATGATCATCCACAAGCCCACTCCTTGGAAATACGACCTTCTTCGTCAATTTCAAGATGGGCTCGGCAGAATCACATACCCTTATAAATTGAGCTTTTCGTATTCGCAAAAAGCGGCTCAAAAAGACGTCATCCGCCTGTTTGATGATTGGTATCAAACGCTTTATCGTATTCCCCACAACCTTGTTCTTGAGGAAGGCGAGAATGCCATCGTCATCTGGTATGAGAAAGAAGCCGAAATTGAACAATATAAAGAATCCATGCGCGATTTCCAAGATTTCTTAAGATTCATTGGTTACGTGGCCTTTTTTGATCACCGGATTAAACCCACTGAGGAAGAAATAAAGCTCAACCCGAAAGTCTTAAAAAAGATTACGAAAGAAGTCGAAAAGACGTTGACGCCCGACTTTGAAAGCATTGAGCTGGATGTTGAAAAAGAACACCGCGAAAATGTACGTGAAGCCGAAGAAGCACTTGCCAAAGAAATGGAAGAAAATCTCCGCAGAATGGAAATGGAGCGGCAAAACCGCGTTATTTTCAAACGTGGAGACTACCAACCTTATTCCATCGGCGAGTTCGATACTAATTCCGGGAACGTCGATTTTACCGGAACCGTCTTCTCACGCGAAGAACGCAAAACCCAAAAAGGAAAGATGATTTTCACCTTAGGCGTAGATGACCATAAAAACGGAATTTATGTTCGTGCCATCGAAGACAACCGCGCCCTAACGCTCGAAAAATTAAACCAATTCACTGTGAACTCCAAAATCCGTGTCCGTGGGGCCGTTGGGATTGATAAATTCTCCAACGAACTTTTCGTGATGGCCCACTTCTTGGACCTTCTCCCGGTAGAACCGTTACGCGATGACCCAAGCCCCGAAAAACGCATCGAGTTACATTTGCACACAAAGATGTCGTCGATGGATGGCGTTGGTACGATTGAGGATTATTGTGCTTTAGCCGCCCATATGGGACATACCGCAATTGCCATTACCGATCATGGTGTTGTCCAAGGCTTCCCGGATGCTCAAAAAGCAGCCTCCAAATTCAAACTCAAAATGCTCTACGGCGTCGAAATGTACATGGTCGACGATTGTTTGAACTACATCCAAAATCCAAGCAATCAAATCTTGACGAAAGCCAGCTATGTCGTGTTCGACTTTGAAACCACGGGATTAAGCGCCCGTTATGACCGCATCATCGAATTTGGTGCGGTGAAGGTCATTGGCGGCATTGTGACCGACCACATGGACATTCTCATCAATCCGGGCGACGAGGTCGAAATCAGTCCCAAAATCACGCAATTGACGCGGATTACCAAAGCCATGTTAAAAGGACAACCGTCCGTTCCGGAAGCGTTGGAAATGATCGAAAAGTTTGTCGGGGATTCCATTTTGGTTTCCCATAACGCGGACTTCGATATCGGTTTCATGAATTCCGAACGGCAACGTTATGGCAAAGCACCGATTACCAATTCGGTCATCGATACCCTCAGCCTTTCCCGTTATCTGTTCCCTGAAGCCAAAGGGCACCGCCTAGGCAACTTGGCCCGTAACCTTGAGATCGCCTATGACGAAGACTCCGCCCACAGAGCGGATTATGATGCTAAGGTTTTAAATGATGTCTGGCAACCGATGCTGGCGATTTTAACCAAGGGCAATCAAGAGATGAAACACCGCGAACTTGCGGATCTCCCGATGAGTCCGATTCTTTTAAAACACCTTCGTGCGAAGCACATCGTGGTCTTTGCCCGTAATGCCGTCGGCATGAAAGACTTGTTCCGCCTGATTTCGCTTTCCCATATCGAATATCTCGCCGATGTTCCCAAGATCCCGCGTTCCGAAATTATCAAGTATCGATCCAACTTACTCATTGGTTCGGCATGTTTTAATGGTGAAGTTTTCGATACCGCAATGACCCGGACAAAAGAAGTCCTGCTCGACAAGATGAAATTCTATGATTATATCGAAATTCAACATACGGACAACTATTCGTATTTAATTGACATGGATTCAGTCAATGGCCAAGACGGCCTTGTCCGTTTCCTGACCGACATCATCGAAGCTGCGGATGAGTTGCATCTTCCGGTGGTGGCGACCGGTGACTGTCACTATGTCAATCCCGAAGATAAAATCTATCGCGACGTTTACATCATGGCCAAAGGCATTGGCGGCATCAACCACCCGCTTTTCCCATTTAGCCGTGCCGACCGCCCGGTGTTCGAAAATCCGGATCAACATTACCGAAGCACGTCGGAAATGCTAGCGAATTTTGCTTGGTTAGGACCGGATAGAGCCAAAGAAATCGTTATTACCAACACCCATTTGATTGCCGATAAGATTGAACCGCTCAGTCCAATCAAAAACAAGCTGTTCACGCCGACGATCGAAAACGTCGAAAACTTGCTGACCGACACCTGCCATAAACGCGCTCATGAAATTTATGGTGAAAACCTCCCTCCCTTGGTGGCAACACGCCTCGATGCGGAGTTGAACGGTATTATCAAAAACGGATACTCCGTCATTTATTGGATTGCCCATATGATCATCAAAAAAGCCAACGAAGACGGCTTCATGGTCGGCTCTCGGGGTTCAGTTGGTTCCAGCTTTGTGGCGACAATGGCGGACATCACCGAAGTTAATCCGCTTCCCCCTCATTACAATTGCCCGAAATGCCACTATACGGAATTCACCGATTTACCGGATATTTTTTCGGGTTATGACTTACCGGAAAAGAAATGCCCGGTTTGTGGTGCGGACCTTCGTCATGACGGACAAAACATTCCGTTTGCGACCTTCCTTGGTTTTAACGCCGAAAAGGTTCCTGATATCGACTTAAACTTCCCAGGCGACTATCAAGCTCGAGCCCATGATTACACCAAAGAACTCTTAGGTGCCCAAAACGTATTCCGTGCAGGTACGATCGAAACCGTTGCCGAGAAGACCGCTTTTGGTTATGCTCGTGGTTTCTATGAACGTTTGGGCCGCGATATGGCTAAAGTCTCACGCGCCGACGTTTCCTTCCTTGCTACGCACTGCCAAGATGTCAAACGGACGACCGGCCAACACCCCGGCGGTATTGTCGTCATCCCGCAAAACTTTGAAGTCTATGACTTTACGCCGATTCAATACCCGGCCGATGATAAAGACGCCAACTGGAAGACGACGCACTTCGACTTCCATGCCATTCACGATAACGTCTTGAAACTCGACCTTTTGGGTCACGTCGACCCGATGGCGTTAAAGATGATGGAACAAATGACCGGTGTCGATCCGCGGACCATTCCGATGAACGATGCCAAAGTCCTTTCCCTATTTAGCAATCCGAGTGCCTTAAACCGGAAGCGCAACTACCTTAAAATCGATAGCGGTGCTTTGGCCATTCCTGAATTCGGAACGGAAAATACACGGAATATGCTGCGTTCCACGCAACCCAAGACATTCGCCGACTTGCTCATCATTTCGGGTCTTTCCCATGGCACCGACGTTTGGAGAGGTAATGCCGAACAATTGATTTTGGATGGCACCTGCACGCTTCGCGAAGTTATCGGATGCCGTGACGATATCATGACCTACCTCAGCGGCAAAGGGCTTCCTCCCAACATCGCTTTCGCCATCATGGAAGATGTCCGTAAAGGTAAGAAAGTCAAACCCGAATTCGAGAAGATCATGAAGGCCAACAATGTTCCTCAGTACTACATCGATTCGTGCAACAAGATTAAATACATGTTCCCGAAAGCCCACGCCACGGCTTACGTTATGATGGCCATCCGCGTCGGTTGGTATAAGGTTTACCGTCCTCTGGAATTCTATGCCACCTTCTTCAGCGTCCGTAGCAAACAATACGACATCGAAGTCATGATCCGCGGAGAAGCGGCCATCATTGAAAAACTCGATGAATTCCGTGACCGCCGATCGCATAAACTCAAGGTTTCGGATAAAGAAGAAGAAATCGAAAAAACACTGACCATTGCCCTCGAAATGCATGAACGCGGCTATAAGTTCACCAACATCGATCTCTACCGTAGCCAAGCCTCGACGTTCATTGTCGATTCAACCGCGAATGCCATCATTCCGCCGTTTACCAGCATCGACGGTTTAGGCGAAAACGCGGCCAACTCGGTGATTGAAGCCCGAAAGGAAGGAAAATTCCTTTCGAAGGAGAATTTATTGAAGCGAACCAAGCTCAACGGAACCAACGTGGAAGTGCTTGGACAACTCAATGTTTTGCGCGATTTGGAAGAGACAGATCAAATGTCACTATTCTCTTTTAATTTTGAAGAGGATGATATAAAATAAGTTGGCTGTCGGTTGACAGCCGAAGAACGGGACGTAGCGCAGCTTGGTAGCGCGCTTGCTTCGGGAGCAAGAGGTCGTGGGTTCAAACCCCATCGTCCCGACCATTGTCATTAATAGGAAACCTATGCAGTCGACTCAGGTTGTTTGGTTTCCTTTTTATATCGGTGGTCCAGTGAAAGCAAAGGTTGATAAGTATGCTAGTTGTGGGAATCATTTCGCTCGTGACGTCGCTCGTGATGATCGCCTCCGTCTTATTTTTTCCCAAAATAAGAATCGGAAAGGCCTCCTTTGAAAGTTACTGGATCATATGCCTTCTGGGCGCTTTGTCATTAATTGTTTTTGGATTCATCAGCGTCCAAGATGTTTTGGATAATCTGTTAGCGAATACGGCGATTAATCCTTTGAAAATCGTGACCTTGTTCATCTCCATGACGGCGTTATCGATTTTTCTGGATGAAATCGGCTTTTTCGAATATCTGGCGAGTTGGACTTTACACAAAGCCAAGAGCAATCAAGTGGTGCTCTTCCTTTATTTGTACATCCTGACCTCGATTTTGACGGTTTTTACCGCGAATGACATCATCATTCTGACGTTTACGCCGTTTATCTGTTACTTCGCCAAAAACGCCAAAATCAACCCGATTCCGTATCTTGTCGGAGAGTTCGTCGCCGCTAATACGTGGTCGATGATGCTCATCATCGGAAACCCCACCAACATTTATCTGGGCGTGGCGAGCGGCATCACTTTTTTTGAATACGCCAAGATCATGTTCATTCCGACGGTCATCTGCGGTTTTACCACTTTAGGCATCTTATTCCTCGTCTTCAACAAATCGCTCAAGCAACCCATATCCACTTCCGAAGTTACCAAAAAACCGGACAAGTTCCTGCTCATCGTCGGCCTTGTTCATTTGGCTGCGTGCACGATTTTGCTTTCCATTTCGTCCTACATCGGCTTTGAGATGTGGTTCGTGACCTTGGGTTTTGCCATCAGCTTGCTGGTGATTGTTTCAATCTCCAAACTGGTTCGAAAAACCAAAGAAAAACTCGTTCTGAAGACCTTGAAACGCATGCCCTGGACCTTGGTTCCGTTTGTCTTATCGATGGCCATTATTGTCGGCGCGTTAAAACAGTATCAAGTGACGGATGCGATCGCTGAGGCTTTGGGCGGAAAATTCGTCGGTTTGGAATACGGGCTTGCTTCCTTTTTCAGCGCCAACCTGATTAACAATATTCCGATGAGCATTCTCTTCTCTAAGATTGTGGTGGATGTCACCCCGGCGTCACAAACCCTTGCCGTCTATGCGACCATTGTCGGAAGCAACTTGGGCGCCATTCTGACCCCCATCGGTGCACTGGCCGGAATTATGTGGATGAGCATCTTAAAAGAGCACGGTATTAAGTATAATTATCGGAGTTTCCTGAAGTATGGAATCGTCGTCGGAATTCCCGCGATTTTCGTGACGATTCTGGTCTTAGCCATCATCCTTTAGTTGCCAAAATATTCTTACACAGTAATTACATGTTATCTTTATTACAGAGGTAACACCATGAATAAAGCCACCATTCTTGAACGTCTTAACCAAGTCGTGGAGAGCGTTAATAACACTCATGATGCTTTGGCCTTTTTGGCGCTTGGATCAATTGGCAAAGAAACCGCACGGTTGGACGAGTTTTCCGACCTGGATTTCTTTGTCATCTGCAAGCCGGACAAAAAGGAACGTTTCATCAAAAATGTCGATTGGCTGATCCGCGTCTATCCGGAAGCTTTTTATTTTCAAAACACCAAGGACGGTTTGAAGTTTGTTTTTGAAGACGGAATTCTCTGTGAATTCGCCATCTTTACCGAGGAAGAATTCTCTCACGCCCTGTATTCGGAAGGGAAATTCCTTTGGAAAGACCCATCGTTCGTCGAACACGAGTCATCATCTAAAACCCACGCTGACTTTTTAGCGGTGGATGAAAGCTTTCTAGTTGGCGAAGTCCTTACCAATCTTTATGTTGGCTTAGGAAGATATATCCGCGGAGAAAAACTCTCCGGGTTCTCGTTTGTGCAAAATTACGCCCTTCACTCGTTACTCATTCTGATTGCGAAAAAATACCCCAGTGAAAAACCGTATTTGGATGTCTTTAACCCCGAACGTCGTTTTGAACAACGTTATAGCCTTTTTGCAGAAGATCTTTCACAAATGTGCCAAGGATACGACCGGACGCCGGAGTCCGCTCAAGCCATTTTGGACTTTGTGTGCCACGAGTTCACGGCCAACACCCAAATGGTCCGCTTGATCCGTGGGCTCATCGAACGCACTATTGGTTCAAATTTCCCGTTTCCAAAAGAACCAAGAAATGTATAATAGTAGAGCGTGCGCCCGTAACTCAGTCCGGATAGAGTATCACCCTCCTAAGGTGGAAGTCGACCGTTCGAATCGGTCCGGGCGCGCCAAATCGAAGGCAAGGTTCATTGCCTTTTATTTTTCCCTAAAAACCTCAAAAAAAATGCAATTTTTGTGATAAAATATGAGATAGCAACCGATAGTTGCGGCATTCAGGCCTATTTGAAAAGTAGACTTGGTAGCATGCAACCGACGCTCTCCCCTACAATGTGGACGTAAACAAAAGGAGAAAAGTTATGAACATCGAAATCGCCAACCGCCTAGTCGAATTAAGAAAGAAAAAAGGAATGTCCCAAGAAGAGTTGGCCGCGAAATTGGGTCTCTCGCGTCAAGCGGTTAGTAAATGGGAGCGCGCGGAAGCGTCGCCCGATACCGATAACCTTATTTGCCTCGCCAAGTTATACGGCGTCTCGCTCGACGAACTGCTCGAAACCGATAAAACCGTTGAAGATAT
>CALMWE010000223.1 GCA_937873795.1 uncultured Caryophanales bacterium | reverse complement strand
ACCCTTTAGGTAAATGAAAGGAAACATTGTCTAAGGTGAAGGATGGATAGGTTTTTGTAAGGTTTTCGATTTCTAGCATGGTTCCTCCAACTGTGTATAACAAACATACACAGTATAACCACAGTCCTCAGATAAGTCAAAAAAAGCTTTCGCGGTGAAAGCTTTTTGATCAATCAAACTTGATTTTTTTTACATGCCGCAGAAGGTTCCGGAACAAGTAGCCTCTTCGACAAAGTCGATAAAGTATCCGTTTCCGACAGCCGTTACTTTGACATATCCATCTTTTTTCAAAGTCTCCACAATAGCGTGGGCCACATCCTTATGGAAATCAAAGGTTTCTTCAATCTCTTTGGGCGTCACACGTCCGTAATAAGCAATGAAATCTAGAACGTCTTCGGGAGTTTTTCCGACCCCGATTTCTTTGAGATGTCCCCCGCCGAACATTTTAATCACGGACTTAAACGCGGAATATTTCTGATAACCGCGAAGAAGCAATTCTTTGTTCCCGTAGCGGATGAGGAAGCTCGGAAATCCGGTGATGCCATAATGAGAAACCATCTTTTGATCTTCTTTAAAAGCCTTTTCGGCACTTCCGTCACTCATGCGTTCAATGAATTTTTCGATATCAAGACCGACTTCCGAGGCGAGTTCAACGAGTACTTCCATGCGCGAGGTTTGTTTGGCTTCGGCGGCGCTGGCTTCACGCATGCGTCTCATCAATTGATTGGCCAAGCTTTCGTTTTCCATTTGAGCGGCTTTATAGGCATAATTTTGAGGATACGTGGAAGGATATTCGTCCGAGAATAAGGCAAAGCTTTCGGCTCGAACAGGCATTCCATGCCGTGTCGAAGCTTCAAGCCAATGAGCAACGATGGCTTTATTCGATTCTTCGGGGTCTCCTCCGATATGGTTCCATTCATCATAGAATTGGGTGATGTCTTCGACGAGTCCGCCCATGACAAAGCGGACCCGGATTTGATCCTTGTAGTGCGCTTGTAACTTTCTTAACACCGGTTCGCTGCCCCAACACCAGGTACAGACGGGATCGGTGAATTCAATGATTTCTAGCGGCGTCTTGTGTTCCATTTTTGCTCCTCGCCAAGAGAATTGGCGCACCACAAGTTTAAAATGGCATGTCCAAAAATAAAAACGATATGCTTCATACTCCCGAGCATGTGAATAACGGAAATGGTGTCAAAATGCTAATATAAAAGCGAGGAAAACCTATGGAAATCAACGTATTTATCGATGGCATCACCTGTGGCGGATGCGCGACCGGATTCGAAAATCGCTTGTATCAATACGGCGTTTCCCGTTTTGACATCGACTTTGCCACGCGGATTGCCACGATCACCTACGACGAAAAAGACATCGACGCCCACGACATCATCGCGATTATCGAAAGCTTCGGTTATCAAGTCACCCTATTGCCGTAAAGACGGTCTCTTCGAGGCCGTTTTAATTAATCTAAAATCGTGATATCGAAGTGAAATGGAAACGATGCTGCCGTTTTGTTGATGAAATCGACCTTATAGCCCACTTCGTCCTTATAGAAAAACCCTTCATGAAGCTTGACTTGAATCAGGCAGGTATGGGGGTCTTTTTCGTTATTGGCCAAGAAGTACCATTTTTCAAACGCTTGCACAAGTTTTTCGCGGATGAGCGCGTTCTCGGGTTTTAACGGATGACCGATGTTGGTGGCCTCTCCCATAAACCGATGAAGCCGATGGCTCACCAACGCCACATGCGGATTGGCCATGATATCCACCACTTTTTTGGAAGTGGCATAGGTAATCAAATAGAAACTCCCGTCAAAGTAATAGACGTCCACAAAACGGACGAACGGTTGATTGTCCTGTGAGGTGGCTAACGCGAACTGCGTGTCCTTGCCAAATAAATCGTTTAGGACCTCGAGACTTTTTTCATAAAGAGATTCAGGTTTTG
>CALMWE010000222.1 GCA_937873795.1 uncultured Caryophanales bacterium | reverse complement strand
AAATGAGGATGGTCGAAAGAAGGAAGATTGTTTGTTCCATGATTTGATCTCCTATTGGATGGATAAAATCATTCTACCGAATTATGTAAGCGGTTTCAATACCATATGACGATTTCGTCATGTTTTGGTGTGGGGGCTCCCATTGATATCTTTTGTGGTTTAAACGGCGTGGATTTAGAAACATTACTATTCCCATTAAGGGAAAAGCGCGAGCAGTAAAGAGAAAAAAGCCTGATTTTGTAGTAAAATAATTAATTAGGAGTTTTTATTATGATTCTGCTCAAACATTTCCGTCACTACTATATCAAGTATGGGTTAGCGTTCTTGGTGGGCCTCGCCATTTTGGTTGCGGTCGACTGGTTCCAACTCGAAATTCCGCGCATCATCAAAGTCATTATTAACGGCGTTGAAGGCATTGAGGGCTTTACTCTCATCACCTCGATTAACCAGATTTGGGCACCGCTGCTCACAATCTTAGGCATCGTCGTCGGCATGACTGTCGGCCGTTTCTTGTGGCGTATTACCCTGATCGGTAATAGCCGCCGCATCGAAACCGACATCCGCAGCGAGATGTTTAAACACGCCACCGAGTTGGATCAAAACTTTTATTCCAACGAAAAAATCGGGGGTTTGATGTCCTACTTCATCAACGATTTAAACGCGGTCAAAGAACTCTATGGGTTCGGTCTTTTAATGCTCGTCGATGGTCTTGTCCTCGGCGGCTTTGTCCTCGTCCGTATGTTCTCCCTCAACTGGGAAATGACGCTCTACGCCGCCATCCCC
This sequence comes from uncultured Caryophanales bacterium, assembly GCA_937873795.1. Lineage (GTDB taxonomy): Bacteria > Bacillota_I > Bacilli_A > RFN20 > CAG-826 > CALMWE01. The sequence continues at coordinate 8,184 of CALMWE010000222.1, read as the reverse complement.
TTGGCTTTGATGGGTGTGCTTGTCTTCTTTCTTGAACTTAAGATGGAAAAGAAATTCAAACTTCGCCAAGAAAGTTTTGAAAGCATGAGCGACTTCTCGCAAGAATCGTTCTCCGGCATCACCGTCATTAAGGCGTATGTCCGCGAAGCGGTCGAATCGCTTCGTTTCACAAAGAAATCGAAAGACGTGTTTGATAAATCGATGGACCACTTGAAGTATTCCGTCGTCGTCAACGTCATCATCGACGCGATGATCAGCTTGGTCATTCTGGCCATCCTCGCGTTTGGTGCGATTCTCATTGCCAAAGGCAATCTTTCCAGCGGTGAGCTCACCGAATACATCACCTACTTCTTCACGCTTCTGTGGCCGGTTTTCGCCATCTCTTCCTTCATGAATATCAACGGACAAGCGCAGGCTTCGGCCAAACGCATTGCCGAATTCCTTGATTCCAAGCCTTCCGTGGTCGATGGCCCGAACGCCATCAAAAACGTTACCTTGGATGGTTCAATCTCCGTGAGCCACCTCTCCTTCACTTATCCGGACTCCGAGAAACCCACCTTGAAAGATATGAGTTTCGAAGTCAAACCCGGTGAAATGGTCGGCATTTTAGGTCGTACCGGAAGCGGTAAGTCGACCCTCGTCGAATTATTCCTACACTTATACAACACCGAGAAAGGCATGATCCGTTTCGGCGGTTATGACTTGATGGAATTATCCCTGGCCACGCTTCGCGAACACATCGGCTATGTCCCACAAGATAACTTCCTTTATTCCGATACGATCAAAAACAACATCGGCTTTGCTTATACCAGCATTGATAACGAACGCCTCATTCAAGTTGCCAAAATTAGCGATATCCATGAAAACGTCTTGGAATTCAAAGACGGTTATGAAACCATGCTCGGCGAACGGGGCGCCACCATCTCGGGTGGCCAAAAGCAACGGGTTTCCATTGCTCGCGCATTAGCCAAAGAACCGAAAGTCTTAATCTTGGATGACTCGGTTTCCGCCGTCGACACCAAGACCGAAGAAGCCATCATCACCAACTTGCGTCAAGTCCGTAAGGGAAAAACCACGTTGATGATCGCGCACCGTATTTCAACCGTCAAAAAGCTCGATAAGATCGTGGTCATCGACCAAGGTCAAGTCGTCGGCGTAGGAACACATGCCGAACTCATGAAGACACTGCCGCTTTATCAAGAAATGGTCAAACTCCAAGAACTTGAAGAACTCGTCGGGGAGGTGGAAGCCCATGCGTGATTTTGCTGAGAACCATGTCGCTCACCAAGACAAGCGACTTCTTGCCCGTTTACTCACATATTTGAAGCCCTATACCGGGAAATTCATTCTCGCGTTTTTACTGATGATCATCACCACCTTCACCAACATGGTGTTGCCGTTGGCGTCAGGCTTATCCATCGATATCATGAAAAGCACCGCCTATTCGTTGACTGAGAAGATCAACATCGTTTTAATCGGCACCGCTGTTTTAATCGTCATCACTGGTGCGTCCATCGTGATCGGTTATTTCCAAAACGTGATGCTACAAAAAATCGGTCAAGACATTACGCACACGATGCGTCACGAAGTGTTTGACCATATCGAAAAACTTTCGATCGGCCAAATCAACCAACTCCCGGTGGGCAAACTGGTCACCCGCGCGACCAACGATCCGGCTAACATTTCCGATATGTTCACCAACACGATTGTCAACCTGATCCGTAATATCCTCATGATGGTCATCATCGCCGTCATCTTGTTCGTCATTCAATGGAAGATGGCGTTAGTCACGATGATAACCGTTCCTTTGATTTACTTAGCGTCGAGTTTGTTCCGGAAATATTCCCGCACCGCTTATCGCGGCGTCCGTAATAACATCTCCGAAATGAACGCGTTCTTGTCGGAAAACTTGTCCGGCATGAAAGTCACCCAAGTGTTCAACCAAGAACCGAAAAAAGTCGGTGAATTCGAAAAGATTAACAAGAAGCTCAAAAAGAGTTATCTCACCGAAATCACGGTCTTCGGCATTTACCGTCCGAGCATCTACTTCTTATCGATGTTAGCGACCCTGTTTGCCATTTACTTCGGAGTGGACTCCATCTTCAGAGGTGTGATTACCGTCGGTTTGTTCGTTTCCTTCTACGTCTACGTCGGACAGTTCTTTGAACCGGTCCAACAAATCGCCGAACAATTCAACTCCTTACAAGCCGGCTTTGCCAGTGCGGAGAAAATCTTCGACGTGCTCGACACCAAACCCGAAATCACGGATGCCCCGGATGCGATTGAACTCAAGGAACTCAAAGGTTCCATCGAATTCAAAGACGTGTGGTTCCAATACATTCCCGATGAATGGGTGCTCAAAGGCATCTCGTTCAAAGTCGAACCTAACGAAATGGTCGCCTTCGTCGGCGCCACCGGCAGCGGTAAGACCACGATTCTCCAATTGATCGTCCGGAACTACGATATCCAAAAAGGTCAAATCCTGATTGATGGCATCGATATCCGTAAAATCAAACGTTCCTCGCTTCGTTCCTTCATCGGACAAATGCTCCAAGACGTGTTCCTCTTCTCCGGCACCGTCCGCGACAACATCACGCTTTACGATGAGAATATCAACGATGAAGAAATCCAAAAGGCTTCCGACTATGTCGGTTTGAATCACGTCTTGAAGAAGCTTCCTGAAGGGCTGAGCCATATCGTCCGCGAACGCGGGAACAACTTCTCCGCGGGTGAACGTCAACTCATCTCCTTCGCCCGAGCCGTCGTCTATAAACCTTCCTTGATGATTCTCGACGAAGCCACGGCCAACATCGACTCCGAGACCGAAGCGGTCATTCAAGAGTCGCTCGCCAAAATCATGAAGATTTCCACGATGTTGGTGGTCGCCCACCGCTTGTCGACGATTCAGCACAGCAACCGCATCATCGTGATGTCCAAAGGCGAGATCAAAGAAATGGGCACGCACCAAGAGTTGCTCAAGAAAAAAGGCCTCTACTTCAATCTCTATCAGTTGCAGTACGACCAAAACGAACATCAATAGTCAAAAGAAAACCCTCGAATCAATCGAGGGTTTTTGTTTGTCTTCGAACCAGGCTTACTTGTGGGACATCTCGATATATTTTTTAAGATTTTCGACCGCTTCGTGACTATGCGCGGTGATCATTTTGAGTTTTTCGCATTCGTTCATCTCGGGGCAAGCGCCACAGGTTTCGACGTGCTTTTCAAGAGCACACTTCTTAATTGGGCATAACGAATCGCAAAATACGGTTTTACGTCCCGGGACACGGCAACCATCGCAATTAATCATCTCTGGAGTGATGGTAATGCCATTGAGTTCACTCCATTTTCTAGCCACTTTTTCACGCAGCTGTTGATCGTTATTCAACGTCGCGATACGGGCTTCGCATTTGGCACAATCTAGGCCACAAAAGGCAATCAATTCATTCATTGAACAATGCCTCCTTTTTTATTTTCATTCCGTAAACAAAGCACACTATATTTTAATTATACTCCTTGAAGGCTGTAATTTTTCAAATAAAAACCCCCAGAACAGGGGGTCATTTCAAGACGATGGTGCCCGCGGTCGGACTCGAACCGACATGGCTGCGAACCGAAGGATTTTGAGTCCTTTGCGTCTACCGATTTCACCACGCGGGCAGCGAAGTTATTATAACGAGGATAGTCTTCTAATTCAATAAGAAACAATAAAAAGAAAAGCCCGAACGAACCGTTTGGATAAAGCAATAACTTTTTGGGTTCCTTTGCCGAATAATCGTGTGCCCAAAAAATTTATCTTTTAACTAAAAAAACGATTCCATGTCTTTTTCGACGGTAGACAAAGCCAAAAATTGGGTGAATACTTAGCCTAATGAGTATCCTAACCAAACCGGGTTCAAGGAGGCAAAACTGACTATGGTGCAGAATCTAAAACGTCTTTCATTCATTCCTCTTTTTTTATTATTGATTGCCATGTGTTGGATTTTGGATGCCTATATCCCTAATGAGGGAAGAAGAGCTTTTTTTGAAGCTTTCGTTGTGTCAGGGGCACTTTTTGCCTCCATTTTCACGTTGATTGCAGGCCTATCCTTTGGTAACAAGGAAGGCAACACAAAGCAGAAGAAAACCTTGCTCATCAGTCTCTTCTCTTTCGTTGCCCTTTTAACCACTGCCCTTCCGATTTTCGAGTTGATTTTCTTTAATGATCCGCAAATGCGGTTGCTCTATCACAACGAACAATTAACTCTTTTGGCCATCGAGTTTTTGTTAATAACTTTAGGAGCGGTCTTATCCTATTTTGCTTATCCCTTGATTTCCTCTTGGCTTTTCAGAAAACTGAAAAAGTCATATAAATAAACAAATATACCCAAATCATACCCAAGAAAAATAAAAGCCCGATAAAATCGGGTTTTTTTGATGAATGGTGCGCTTGACAGGAGTCGAACCTGCGACCCCAACCTTCGGAGGGTTGTACTCTATCCAACTGAGCTACAAGCGCAAATGCTAATACATAGTATCACAACTGCCCCACCGAGACAATGCGACGAAAAGCGTTTTTTTTACGCATGGCGAAACGTTGACCGATTCTTATTATCAAGGCTTAAACGTTGACATAGAATATAAGTAACAACGGAGGAAAATCAATGAAATACGAAATTGAAGGTGGATCATTACCGGTCGCAATCCTGCACATGGAACCCGGAGAAAAGATCATTACCCAAAAAGGTGCGATGAGCTGGATGAGCGCGAACATGAAAATGCAAACGTCCACCGGTGGAGGCCTTGGAAAGATGTTCGGCCGTGCATTCTCGGGCGAATCGATGTTCCAAAACGTCTATCAATCCGAAGGCGGTCCCGGATTAATTGCCTTTGCGTCCCGCTTACCGGGCAACATCCGCGTCATCGAAATCAAACCCGGATTTGACTACATTTGCCAAAAAGGAAGTTTCCTTTGCTCGACTGAAAACGTCGTGATGTCCGTGTTCTGGCAAAAGAAACTCGGCGCCGGATTATTCGGCGGTGAAGGCTTCATCATGCAGAAGATGTCCGGACAAGGACAACTCTTCATCGAAATCGATGGCTATGCGAAAGAATATACGTTGGCCGCGGGACAATCCCTCGTGGTCGACACCGGATACTTGGTCGCGATGAGTGCCTCCTGCTCGATGGATATTAAAACTGTCGGCGGATTAGGCAATGCGCTCTTCGGCGGTGAAGGCATTTTCAATACCTACATCACCGGACCCGGAAGCGTCATCGTGCAATCGATGCCGGTCGGGAAGTTACGCGATGTCTTAGGCATCAACGAACTCGAAGCCAAGATTAACCGTAAATAAAAAAGAAACGCCGGGTTTCCGGCGTTTTTATTTGGTTTCGTAAATCAGTAAGCCTTTATAGCCAAGTTCAAGGGATTCCACCACTTTGCCTCGATCAAACACGAACGCTCCGCCTAAGGCTAAGGGTTTATGCGAATGGCTCATGACGAATAAGGTGGTTGCCCCGGTTTTGGCTGCCTGGGCGATGAACTGCGGTTTTTCTTTGGTCCATTGCTGACGGGAATAGTTGAGGTAAGACGGCCATAAGACAATGTCTTTGGGAATGGCTTTTATGGCCGCGACGTTGGCCTCTTCCCACATATCTCCGCATAACGCGGTCACGAAGGTTTTTCCCATGTACTCGAAGGAGCCAAAGCCTTTGCCTTCGCGATAATGTTGGTCGGTTTTGACGAATTCTTTCCATCCGATCGAGTTGCGTTTGAAAACATCGATGATCTCACCGTTTTTGGCAATGAAGACATAACTGGAGTAGAGGTCATCACGATTCTTTTCAATCATTCCGAAACTGACGGCAATATCCATCTCCGCGGCATAAGCTCGGATTTGATCAATGAGTTTATGGTTGAGGGGAATTCCAATTGAGGCATCCTCGGCGTAATTCCAGTGGCAGGCATCAAAGCCTTGCAAGAAGGCTTCTCCGAAGCAGACTAAATCACATTCTAAGGCCGCGGCTTGTCCCATCCCAAAAAAGATTTGTTCAAGATTGAAGTCGATGTCGCGATTCCGGAATTCGTAGGAGGCTAATGCGATTTTCATAAGTCTCCTTTCACAACACTGGCCGAATTCCCTTTTGGGAAGTCGCGTAATGATGGGAAAGCACATGCTTTTCCGACAAAACGACGCTTCGAGTGATGATTTTGTTTCTATTTTAACAGTCATACACATGTTTGTGAATGTCTGGTTTTTTCAGTTATGGCAAAAAGAACTCCTTTTTCATGGAGTCTCTCAAAAAGCATCGATTATCCGTGAACCCAATAATCTTTATACGGATATCCGTCTTTTCCAATCAAACGTTCATTGGAAAGAAGATAACCATTTTGCTTTAGCGCTTGGATTCTTTCAACCGCGTAAATGGGGGCTTTGGTGATAATGCCCTGTGTTCCCACCACATCATTGAGATGCGGCGTGATTAGGGAGAGAAGATTGGATAAGACATCTTCTTTTTCATAGTCACTGAGAAGGTCCACGCGTAACACCGTTTTGTTGTTAAAGGAATCCGAGGAAACCTATTTACAAACTTCGACAGTGCCAATGATTTTATGTGCCTTTTTGTCTTCAATCGACATCCGGACAAACCATCCGTTTTTGTAGGAATAGTCCCAGAATTCGAGGGCTTTGGTCATCTTTTCGACGGAGCAATAATAGAAAATATCGCCGTCGCAATTATCGCTGTTGAAAAAAGGAAGGCTCTTTTGGTCGCTGTAAACGGCTAACAAATCGTTCAAGTCTTCGTGTTTGAAAAGACGGACCCGAAAGCGGGTATTTTCGAACGTGGGACAAACTTCATAAATATTGATTGCCATATGGGCCTCCTAATAGTCATCTTAGAAAGATCAAGTTATTTGACGTCAATCCAATAGCGCTGCACAACCTTATCTTCCGCATCGATGAATTCATTTTCTAAAACGCCACCGTTGTTGATGATCGATTTGGCAGAGCCAATGTTGTCTTTATCGCACACCAGGAGAACGCGTTTGATTCCGAGTTTCTTGCATTCTTCCAAGGCGAGTTTGATCATCGCGGTCGCATAACCTTTTCTGCGTTCACTAGGACGAATGCCATCGCCGATATGTCCGCCTTCTCTTAAGAGAAAATCCGTGAGATAGTGACGGATGTTGACAGCGCCCACCAAGCGATTCCGGTCGATATCCAAACAAAAGAAAACGGAATCGGGTACCCGGCCTTGGGTTTCTACCTTGTATTCCAAATGACTTAAATAGTAGTCAAAATCATGATAATCGTTTCTGAAAATCGATGAGGGCGAATGATCGGTATGATTGACTTCCTGATCGTGTTTCCATTCGTCGATCATTTCACCAAGTTGTTGTTGATATTCTTTTGTTAATTTGATGAGTTTGATGTTCATCTTTCTTGTACCATTATCAACCATTTTTTCGTTCCAAGCAAACCCCAAATAGGACGGGCTTTGAAATAAAAAAGGTCTGACACTCAGAACAACCTCGTATCAAACCTAATCCTCGATATGTGCACGACTATCAATTTTGATACAAACTAACACCCATCCAAATTTTCAGCACCTCTACTGAAGGTTACACATACTTGCTTTTTTTCGATTCCTGCAATACTTAGCAGCGGTTTGTTTTTGAGTTATGCTTTTTAATAATTTTATGAACCACTAGTAGTTGAATGACGAAATATAATATTGCACTTCCGTAAAGAGTAAGAATATATGCTTCAAGAGATAACCCATTTGGTCTATAAATAGAAAACACTCCAATCATAATGATACCAACCGCAATCATCGATAATGCAGGAATGAACCCATATATATATGAAGCACAATGTTTCCAAAGTAGAGAAGCAGCCCAAATAGCTAGTAAAGTTCCACTAAAAGACGTAAATATTAACGCGATTTCCATATTTCCTCCTCGATGTTGATTTATAATAAAGTACATCAATCTTCAAAAATTTAAAATTGATTATTTGCTTAGTAATTTTTAAAGTTATTTTAACATAAGAGGTTAATAATTCAATATTAAGGTAAAAAAACTACATTCCATGTGTTGTTAGTTTGTAAATGATGTGAGACCAAATTGCCTTGAATGAAAAATTGACTTGATACAATGATTCAGGCGACCATGCCGTTTTCGACAAGCTGTTGTCTCTTTTG
>CALMWE010000221.1 GCA_937873795.1 uncultured Caryophanales bacterium | reverse complement strand
GGGCCTTTGATATTGCCAGCCTCGCCTATGGCGCAGGTGCGTCTTATGCTGCTAGAGGCAGTGCCTATCACGTCCAACAAACCATCTCCCTCATTCAAGAAGGTATCCGTCATAAAGGCTTCTCAATTATTGACGTCGCCTCGACCTGCCCGACCTACTACGGAACCAAAAATAAATCCGGTGATGCCGTGGATATGCTGAAGTGGCAAAAAGATAACGCCGTGACCGTCGAAAAAGCCGCGACCATGACACCGGAACAACTCAAAGGCAAATTGGTCATTGGGTTACTGCGTCAAACCGAATACAAAGAATTTACGTTTGCGTATGACGAATTGATACACCGTTTATACGAGGAGAAAGAACACCGTGAAGCGAAATGAAATCCGTATCGTCGGCAGTGGAGGCCAGGGCGTTATTCTTGCCACGGTCATTTTAGCCGAAGCCGCTGTGTTGGCGGGCAAGTATACCGCTCAAAGTCAATCCTATGGTCCCGAAGCACGGGGAGGCTTATGCAAAGCCGAAACCTTGATCGATGATCGACCGATTGGATTTACCAAAGTACAGAACGCGACCCTCTTATTAGCGTTATTCCAAACCTCACTCAATCAATACGCCGTGGGATTATCCCCGGACTGCCAAGTCGTGATCGATAGTTCCTTAAAAGCACCGGACACTCTTCTTCCCAATCAAGTCATTTCGTTACCGATTTTACAAACCGCCCGCGAAGTGGTGGGCAAAAGCCAAACCGCGAATATTGTCGCTCTGGGCGTGCTGAACGAACTTCTCGATATCGCACCCGAAGCCATCTTCCGTCAAGCTGTTCTCAAATGGATTCCCAAAGGCACCGATGCCTTGAATATCAAAGCCTTCGATGCCGGACATGCCTTAGCAAAAACTTGGAAAAAGGAACACATCGCGTGAAAATCCACGAATATCAAGCCAAAGAGCTTTTAAAAACCTATGGACTCCCGGTTCCCTCGGGAATTCTGGTGACGACACCTAAAGAAGCCTTAGAGGCGGCGAAAACCTATGGCGTTTCCGTCCTCAAAGCCCAAGTCCATTCCGGTGGACGCGGCAAAGCCGGAGGCGTGAAACTCGCCAAGACACCCGAAGAAGCATTTTCTGTTGCCGAAAAAATGATTGGCATGACGTTAGTGACGCCTCAAACAGGACCTGAAGGCAAAAAGGTCTCCAAAGTCTTAGTTACCGAAGCCATCCGTTCCCAAAAAGAATATTACCTGAGTTTAACTGGGGATTTTGAACACGCCGGGCTTGTTTTCGTGGTGTCCGCCGACGG
>CALMWE010000220.1 GCA_937873795.1 uncultured Caryophanales bacterium | reverse complement strand
AGCGGTTCGCTTAGCTTCGACGATATATACTTTCGACATGAATGTCTCCTTTAGGTCCTTGTGTTTGGGTTTCCGCCGACTTTGCACGTTTCCATAGGAACCGGTTTCCGAAAGATCGCGTGACAAGACCGAGGCCCGAGAAGGACTCTTGATATTTTCATATTCACATATTATGAAAGCGCTGTCAATTCAAATGTGACGAAAACGTCATGTTTATAAATATTGTCTATTCTTGGGTTATCCTTTACTGTTATAATAGTTTTAAAATTGACAAGGAGTTCCTCCATGAACGGAATCGCGATGCCTTCCACCAAGCGCGGTTTAGCGACATTTGAAAAGATCTGCCGCGCCGCCGAAATGCTGTTTCATACCCGGGGTTACAACGCCACGACGGTTTTTGATATCGTCACTGAAGCCGGCGTAGCCAACGGGACCTTTTATCTTTATTTTGAAGATAAATACGCCATCTTCAGACGCTTGCTGCTCGAATACAGCCACCGCATCCGTTCCACCATTGCCATTGCCACCGAAGGCTTGACCGACCGGAGAGAAAAAGAACGCATCGGTATTCAAACCTTTATCAAATACGTCCGCGACAATCCGCAATCCTATACGATTATTTGGCAATCGTTACAAATCGACAAGAAGTTGTTTATCGATTATTACTCGAACTTCGCCGCCCACTACATCAGCGGCCTTAAGACCGCCGAAGAAGACGGACAATTGAAAGCCTACGATCCGCTCACCACCGCGTACTTCTTAATGGGTGTCTCCAACTTCGTCGGTTTACAGGTCATCTTGTTTGATTCCGAACATAGCAGCGATCAAGATATCGACCGGATCGTCGATCAAGTGATGCTTTTGTTGGATCACGGCTTATTCAAAACCAACGACTAAAAGAAAAGCTCGCATGGAAGCGAGCTTTTTTCTTATTGCGCAAATTCTTTGATGGCTTTTGCTAAGGCATCGGGTTCGTCGACCAGTGGCGAATGGCCGGAGGTATCAAAGGTCACTAACTTGGCTTTTTCACCTAATGCCGCGACCGTTTCTTTGACCATGTATTCTAAGACGACATAGTCTTTCTTTCCCCAGAAGCTGAGAACCGGTGCGACGACTTTCTTAATGGACTCATCGCCGTTTGTATATAAATTGGATCCTGTTCCCATGTTGAAGGAGGCAATCGACCAGTCGAT
>CALMWE010000219.1 GCA_937873795.1 uncultured Caryophanales bacterium | reverse complement strand
TGAAGTCAGACGTTGTGGTCCAATCCCGCTCATCGTTAACCTATAGTGACTTGGCTTATTTGACCTGCCGTGGGGGATGGCCAAAAATAATTGATTTACCTTCCGAACAAGCTCTACTCATTGCCCAATCGTATGTGACCGAGCTTTGTGAGAGAGATGTCTCCCATTACGATGGAGTCAAACGAGATCCGCTTCTGGCCAAAGCCATTCTCAAGGCCTATTCGAGACAAATTTCGACGATTGATTCGGATATGTCTCTTTTTAAAGATGTGCAAAATATTTTCGGAGACGTGTCCCAAACGACCCTTAAACAATACCTTCATGTTTTTCAAAGCCTCTTTGTTATCGATGAGATTTCTTCATGGAATCCCAATATCCGCAGCAAAACGGCCATTTCGAGTTCACCTAAAAAGTCCTTCGTCGATCCTTCGATTGCGGCGGCTGCTTTACAATGCACGCCCAAAGACCTCGAACTGGATCCCGAAACCTTTGGGCTGCTCTTTGAAAACCTCGTGGACCGTGACCTCAGTGTTTACCTCTCCAACCGTGGGGGACATCTTCAACATTACCGCGACCGTTATGGAGTGGAATGCGATTCAATCGTGTGTTTCCCAAACGGCGATTATGGTTTAGTCCAAGCCAAACTGGGAGGTAAAAAAGTTGAGGAAGCCATTGATACCATGCTTAAAATCGCTTCCTTGATTGAAAAAAACAAAGCAGAACATCCTGAAGATAAAACCCTGCGCATGCCTTCATTTATGCTCGTGGTCACCGGGACAGAATATGCCTACAAGGTTACGAACAAAGGCGAACATCCTATTTATGTGGTTCCGTTAGGATGCCTCAAAGATTAAAACCATTGATATTTCTGTAACATGAGGGCTTACCCTAAAGGGTAGGTCTTTTTCTTTGTCCGGTTTTAGCACTCTTGCTTGACAACTGCCAAAACCTGACTATAATGGAATTAGCACTTAAACATTACGAGTGCTAAAACGGAGGTGTTCCTATGGAAATGCCCATGGATTATAGCAAAGACG
>CALMWE010000218.1 GCA_937873795.1 uncultured Caryophanales bacterium | reverse complement strand
ATGGTGGAACTCGCCGAAAAGATGAGCGAAACCCTAGGCCTGATGGTGTCCAAGAGTAACGTCAACCATTTGTTCCGGGCTATCCATGAGATGGCCAAACGGTATGAAGGAGTGGGTTCTCATGACGGTCAATAAGCAACTCGGCATGCGCATTGCCTACCTTCGTAAGAAGCATGGCTGGTCCCAAGAGGAACTTTCGTTCCGTTCGGGCATCCACAAAAACTACCTTAGCGACCTCGAGAACGGCCGTCGCAATCCGTCACTGAAAATTATCGAGCATTTGGCGAAAGCGTTCGAGGTGACCTTGTTTGACCTGTTTTTGGGGATTGAAGGGTTTGAAGACTAAAAAATGCTCCATTAAAACGCTTTCACGACGTCTGACACCCTCGCTTTCGTAGAAAGTGTTGTATAATTAATCCGCAAAACAAAAGGAGGACATAAAGAATTATGTCAATTAAACTTGCGATTAACGGATTTGGACGGATTGGACGTTTATCTTTCCGCCGCGCCATGGAAGTCGGCGGTTTTGAAGTCGTTGCGATCAACGATTTGACCGATGCCGCGACCTTAGCGTATTTGTTAAAGTATGATACCACGCATCGTAATTTTGCCGTCAAAGACATCAAAGTCAGCGAAGATGGAAAAGCCATCGTCTACAAGGGAAAAGCCATCCCCGTGCTTGGCCAACCCGATCCGAAACTCATCAAATGGTCGGATTTCGGTGCTGATATCGTCTTAGAATGCACCGGCCGCTTCAAAGGCGCCGAAGATGCGAAAGTCCACGTCGAAATCGGTGGTGCCAAAGGCGTCATCATCTCGGCCCCGGCGGATGAAACCACCCCGACCTTCGTTTACGGTGTCAATACCAACAAGCTTACTCCTGAAATGAAAGTCATCTCGGGCGCTTCCTGCACGACCAACTGCTTGGCTCCGGTGCTCAAAGTCCTTCAAGATGAATTCGGCATTGAGGGTGGTTTAATGACCACTGTCCACGCCTATACCAACGACCAAACCACGCTTGACCTTGTCAAGAAGGGCGACAACCGTCGCGGCAGAGCTGCTGCTTCGAACATCGTTCCGTCTTCGACCGGGGCTGCCAAAGCAATCTACCTCGTCATTCCGGAACTCAAAGGCAAAATGGCCGGTGGCGCCGTCCGCGTTCCCGTCATCGATGGTTCTTTAGTCGATCTTACCATGCTGCTTGAAAAGCCCGTCGATGCCAAGGTCATCAACGCCGCGATGAAGAAAGCCGCCAACGAAGGCGTCCTCAAAGATGTCCTCGATTACACCGAAGACGAAATCGTCAGCTCCGACATCATCGGCGCTCACGCCGGTTCCATCTTCGATGCCACGCAAACCAAGATCACCACGCTTCCTTCCGGAAAGCAACTCGTCAAAGTTGTCTCCTGGTACGATAACGAATACAGCTACACCTGCCAATACATCCGCTTGGCTGCTGAATTCGCGAAAGTCCTGGGCGTCAAATAGTTTAACTATTGAAAAAAAG
>CALMWE010000217.1 GCA_937873795.1 uncultured Caryophanales bacterium | reverse complement strand
TTGAAATCACCAACAATAACGGCCAAGTCACCAGCAGCGGTGCTTACGTCTACATCACCGGCGCAGGCGATTATGTCCTCAGCGGTTCTGCCTCCAACATGCAAGTGCAAGTCAACGCCGACAGCGCTTCCGTCAACCTGTTATTCAACGGTGTGACCTTAGGCAATACCAAAAACGCCCCTCTTTACGTCGTCAATGCCGAAGAAACCGACATCATCGTCGCCCCGGGAACGGTCAATACGCTCACCGATGCGACGTCGTATACCTATGAAAACGCCACCGAACAAGATCCCAATGCCACGATTTGTTCCAAAGATGATCTGAACATCCAAGGAACCGGCACACTCAATGTCACCGGCAACTTCAAACACGGCATCTTCTCCAGCAACGATTTACGTTTCAAAGCCACCGAAGGCGTCGGACCGACAATCAATATCACGGCCACCAACGACGCCATCAAAGGCAAAGATTCCGTCCAAATCGAAAACGGCGTCTTTGATTTGACCGCCGGAGGCGATGGCTTACAATCCGATACCACCGATACCGTCGAAAAAGGTTTTATTCTCATCAAAGGCGGGACCTTCGACATCCATTCCGGCGATGATGGTTTACAAGGTTATCGTTACGTCCAAGTCGATGACGGTGACTTCACGTTAAATACCGCCGGCAAAGGCATCATCAGCGACCTCGATATCCGCGTCAATGGCGGAACCTTCGGGATCACTTCCGTCGATGACGCCGTCCATAGCACCGGCACCGCGACGTTAGCCGGAGGCAACTTCACCGTGTCCAGCAGCGATGACGGCTATCACGCCGAAACCACGCTCACCGTCAGCGGTGGCACTCACCTCATCACCAAAGCCTATGAAGGTTATGAAGCCACGACGATCAATATCAGCGGTGGCACCTCGCATATTACCTCTTCCGATGACGGCCTCAACGCCGCCGGCGGAGACGGTTCTTCCACCTGGGGCGGACCCACTTCCGGAACAGGCACCATCAACATCAGCGATGGTTATCTCTACGTCAATGCGACGGGCGATGGCCTCGATAGTAACGGCAGCATCTTCATTACCGGCGGAACCACGCTCGTCAACGGACCCACCAGTAACGGCAATGGTCCTCTGGACTGTGGCGATCAAAGCGGCTATATCAGCCAAACCGGCGGAACCCTCGTCGCGGTTGGCAGTAGCGGCATGGCCGTCGGCGTCACCCAAGGAAGTCAATATTCGGCTATCGTGAGACATACATCCGCGGTCGCTTCTTCCTCGCAATATGTCGTCCTCGACAGCGCCAACAACCCCGTGATCACCTTCAAACCCGCCAAAAATTCGTATTCCATCGCCGTCAGCTCTTCACTTTTCACCAGCGGTGCGTATAGACTATACAGTGGCGGGACGCTTACGAACCCCACTTCGACCACTGACGGATATTCGCTTGGTGGCACCTACAGCGGTGGCACCCAAATCACCTCGTGGAGTTTCTCAAGCAGTCTCATCCATTATTCCTACGGTTCCGGAACCTCCGGCCCCGGCGGACGCTAAAAAAATAAAGGAGCACCCATTATGTCCAGCAAAATCAAAACCAAACCCGTCGCTTCACCCTTATCCGATTTTGAAAGACGTTTAGCCAAGTTCTTCTTCATCGCCGCGGCGTTATCGCTCGTCGCTGTGTTATGGAACTTTGCCCCGTCGTTTGTGATCAACACGATCACGGGAGACCGCTTAGACGCCCCGATGGGCTTCATCGCCGGTTTCGGTAACGACTATTACGTCGCTTCCCCGGCCCAATTGATTTCCATCCTTGCCTTTGGCATTTCTGGACTGGTCTCCGCGTACTTCGCGCTTCAAGCCAACCGCGGCAACAAACTTCAAAACCGTGGATTGATCGTCGTGATTTCCATCGTTCTTGATTTAGCGGGTTTGATTCTTCATTACTTAGGTTATGTCTACTTCGGCGATGTCAACTTCTTGGAAGCCCTCGATCAAAGCTACGCCATCTCCTGGGGTTTCATCCTCGTCGCCGCGTTTGGCTTAACCTCGATGTTCATCAATTGGTTCTTCGTCAATCGTTTGGAAGGACCGAATGAATAGTAGAATC
>CALMWE010000216.1 GCA_937873795.1 uncultured Caryophanales bacterium | reverse complement strand
GTTTTTCTCAGTTTGACTGCCTTTTAATTCCATATGTTTTCCTCCTTAAGCATCAGTTTAATATTACCTTTTTTGCGGCTTTGCGTCTAGAAGCGTAGTAAATAAATCACGAAGGGGGCGAGGTTTCATCAAAAACAAAGAGTGAAAGAATATGAAAGAAATCTACTCAAGTTTTTTTCGGTAGTAGTAAATATCGATGACTTGATTCATTTTGAAAGCCACCGTTTTAGGGTGTCCTTCTTGGATGAACCCCCACTTCTCATGAAACTTTAGCGAGATGGGATTGGCGTTGGTGATGATGGAAATGATGTTCGTGATGCCTTGCAGTCTTGCCGCTGACTCAATCTCTTTGAAAAGTTTACTACCCACATGCTGGTGCATATGGTCTTTGTGGACATAGATGGATAAATCGGCGGTACGGCAATAGGCGCTCCGTTCATTGAAAACCGAAAGATAGGCAAAGCCTAGAACATTTCCGTGTTCATCTTTGGCCACTATCCATGGATAACGCTGAATGACTTGCTCGACCCGGTTGCGAAAAGCCTCCAAACTCAGGGGCATTTCTTCCAGCGTAAAGCAGGTGTTTTGGATGTAATGGTTGTAAAGATCCAAACACGATGGGATATCTTGTTGTTGGATAGGGTTGATATTCATGAAATCATTATGCCCCAAGAAACGTCAAATAAAAAGGCTCGCCCTTTCGGATGCGAGCCTTGACTGGCTTTCGAAACTTTCTTAAATCGGTATTAATTATCGCTGCGGGAATAACGGTTTTTGCTATGTTCGCCGGCGTTTTTAAGAACCAGACCGAGCACACCGTCCGCTTTTTCTTTAGCCATCTTGCAGATTTTTTCGTTGGCTTCCTCGAGCAGTTTGCTGTCTTTGGAATCCAACACTTTCTTGTCATATTCTTTCAAAAGTTCATAGCCTTTTGCAGGAACGAATTCTTGGTAACGTTCGACGATTTGGATGGCCGTTCCGAAGTGGGCATCCACCAACGGGCCGATGAGTCGGGAAGCCCAGTAGAAATATTCGCTTGAGACGACTTTGGGCGTTTCGCTGACGTATTTCGGGAATTTGCTCACAAAGCTATATAACGGAATGCAGGTATTAAACGTATTGCCACCGAAGCAAAGCCATTCAATGCCTTGAAGTTCTTTGGGCATATAGCCACGGATTTGGAGCACTTCCATGACATCGGTATTGGCCACGCCAATGGGACGATAAATACCTTTTTGGGGAACGTCCGCTTTTTGATAAGGATTATAGGGAGTTCCTTGATAGTAGCTGGAAAGAATGTATTTGATTTCTTCGACAGTGATTTTCTTCTCGGGTTTTAAACTCCATGGGATATCATCGCTCTCCGGGGTAAATTGAGCATCCGGTCCGTCCCATTTAAAGGTCCTGGGATTGAAGTAACGGCCGATATACCACGCTCGGGGCGTGTTATACACGTGGTCTTGATCGG
>CALMWE010000215.1 GCA_937873795.1 uncultured Caryophanales bacterium | reverse complement strand
TGTCGATTTTATGCGACATTTGTCAAAATAAACTTGTAAATTTCGGGGGGTACCCTATGATTTATTTTGCTCTCGGTTTCTTAAAAGAATACCGCATGCAAAAACGGGTTGCCGATCCGCAACCAAACAGGGAGGAAAACCATGGCCAAGATTATCGTCGTCGGAAGTGGCGCCGTAGCCACCGTGGGCGTACAAAAATGCGCTCAGAATTATCATGTATTTCAAGAAATCGTCGTCGCCAGTCGCCATAAAGAAAAAGTGATGGAATTGGTCGAAAAGTGTTCCAAGTATCCCACAAAGGTCATTGCGGAACAGGTCGATGCCGAAAATGTCGATGCAATGGTGCAATTGATAAATAAATACCATCCTGATCTTGTCATGAATTTGGCGCTTCCTTATACCAACATTCCGATTATGGAAGCTTGCATTGCCACACATACCCATTATCTGGATACGGCGTGCGCCGAAGTCCGCGAAAAAGCAGGATTTGAATACGGGACCCAATGGGTCTATCACGAACGGTTTAAAAAAGCCGGATGCATGGCGCTTCTGGGATCAGGATTTGATCCGGGGGTCACCAGCGTCTTTTGCATGTATGGAAAAAAACATTATTTCGATACGATTGATTACATCGATATCCTAGATGCCAATGGCGGTAACCACGGCTATCCTTTTGCCACCAATTTCAATACCGAAATCAACATCCGTGAAATCACGATGAAAGGGCGCTTCTATGAAGCCGGCCATTGGGTCGAAACTGCCCCCTTATCGGTGAAGCATGTTTATGACCTTGACCAAGTGGGCCCCAAAGATATGTATTTGATGTATCACGAAGAACTCGAAAGTTTGGCTAAGTTCATTCCCGAAGTTAAACGGGCCCGGTTCTTTATGAGCTTTGGACCGAGTTACCTGAACCATCTTCGCGTCTTGGAAGGTATCGGCATGACCTCCGTGAAGCCCATTAAGTTCCAAGGAATGGATATCGTTCCTTTACAATTTTTGAAGGCCGTTCTTCCCGATCCGGCATCCTTAGGCCCCCGTACCAAAGGAAAGACCAACATCGGATGTATCCTTCAAGGCCATAAAGACGGACAACCGAAAACGTATTATGTTTACAATGTATGCGACCATGAGGAAGCCTTTAAGGAAACCGGAGCTCAAGCGATTGCTTATACCACCGGTGTCCCTGCGATGATTGGCGCTGCGCTCATCGTAACGGGCGTTTGGAAAGGAAAGGGTGTGTTCAATATGGAACAATTTAATCCCGATCCGTTTATGACCATGCTCAATGAGTGGGGCCTTCCTTGGAAAGAGAATTTCAACCCCACCTTAATCGACCTGTGATCGCTATGAGAATCAACCCGAATTTGGCGACGCCGTATTACCTCATTGATGAGAAACGATTAAAGAAAAATCTCGAAATCATTCAAGATATTCAAAAACGAAGCGGAGCGAAAATCCTTTTGGCCCAAAAGGCGTTTTCTAGCTTCTATTTCTATCCATTACTTTCACAATACCTGGATGGTACCGCCTCAAGCGGCCTTTATGAAGCGCGTTTGGCAAAGGAGCATTTCGGAAAAGAAGTCCATGTTTTTGCCCCTGCCTATAAAGAGGCCGATTTTGCAGAGATTTTAAAGTACGCAGACCATATTGTCTTCAATTCCAATACGCAATTGGCTAAATACAAAGATCAGGCTTTAAAAGCTCATAAAACGATTGGTATCCGTATTAATCCCGAAAAGTCCACACAATCCCATGCGATGTATGACCCATGCTCGCCGACCTCTCGGATGGGCATCAAAATCGCCGACATCGATGAATCGCTTTTGCCCTACATTTCCGGATTCCATTTTCATACACTTTGCCAACAAAACGCCGATGCTTTGGAAGAGACCGTGAAAGCGGTGGAAGCCAAGTTTGGAAAATACCTTTCGAAACTCAAATGGCTCAATTTTGGCGGTGGTCATCATTTAAC
>CALMWE010000214.1 GCA_937873795.1 uncultured Caryophanales bacterium | reverse complement strand
GGGGCCTGATTTATTTAGCGATCTTTGTCATCAAACGTTTCGTTGCTTACAACAAGGGCCGCATGGACCGTCAAAAATTGGTCAAGCAAGTTCAAGAACTCAACGATCAACTTTACACCGCCGTGATGGAGAAAAATGAAATTCTCAACCTAAAGGTTGGTTCTTTGGGCATTCCCCCCGGACAAGCCAAACCCGAATCCGAGGCCAACTTTACCAACTCTCGCTTTCCCAAACTATCCGCGGTCGATTTCAAATACACGACCTATAATACCCATGTCGAGGTTTTGGAAGCGGACGCCAACATATCGTTGGACCAATTGGTAAACAAATTCCGCAACTTTGCGGCATCGCAAATGAAACTTTATTACGATCAAAAAACACTTCGTACGTTCTTTGCCGGCATGGGCACCTCGAAACTGCTGATCCTCGAAGGTATTTCCGGTACCGGTAAAACTTCTTTGCCTTACGCCTTAGGAAAATTCTTCCAAAATGATACCAAGATCTGCTCGGTTCAGCCGTCCTGGCGTGACCGTTCGGAACTGGTTGGTTATTACAACGAATTCTCCAAGAAATTCAATGAAACCGACTTTTTAAAAGCTGTTTATGAGGCTACCTACCGGGAAGACAACAACCTCATCATTCTCGATGAAATGAACTTGGCGCGTATCGAATATTACTTTGCCGAATTCTTGTCCATCATGGAAATGCCCAACGTCGCCGAATGGAAAATCGAAATTTCGAACAAACCCGAAGCGGGCGACCCGAAGCATTTGAACGAAGGAAAACTTTTGATTCCGCAGAACATCTGGTTCATCGGTACCGCGAATAACGATGACTCCACGTTCACCATTACCGATAAAGTCTACGACCGTGCCATGTCCCTCGAATTCTCCGGCAAAGGCGTTGCCTTCGACTGCCCCTTTACCGAATCGATGCCCCTTCCTTTCCAATACCTCGATAAGCTTTTCCAAGAAGCTCGGACCAATTACCCGATGTCGGAAGAAATGTTGAATAAGTTTGCAAAACTCGACGCTTTTATCGTTTCGAAGTTCAATATCGCGTTTGGTAACCGTATTATCAAACAAATGAAATTATTCGTTCCAACCTTCGTTGCCTGCGGAGGAACCGACATTGAAGCCATGGATTATATCTTCTCCAGCAAGATCTTGAAAAAATTCGTAACCTTGAACCTTGCGTTCTTGCACGATGAATTGAACCAATTGATCAACGAGTTGGACAAAATCTTTGGTAAAGGCGCCTTCAAGCAATCGCGCGCTGTGATCGAAAAGTACATTAAGATGAGCTAATCAGGAGTCCTATGGCAACCAAGAAAAACCCCGTCGACAAACTGAAAAAGAAATATCACCGAAGAATCAACACGATCATTTCCAGTGACAAATCTTTTTCGCATATGTTGAAGGAAATCAAGGCTGCTCCAAAAACCCAAATCGGGGGCATCATGCGGAAAGAAAGCAAACGCTTCGATGCCGAGTTTATTACCGAAGTCGAACATTCGCTTCACCCCTTGGAAAGAATCGTCAAAAATCCGCGTCAATTCATCCGTGAAGAATACAGTGTCGTTCCGGTCGAATTGGCCAAAAAAACCGGTTCAAAAGCCATCCAACACCTTTCCCAACATAGTGAACTCGTCAAAGAAATCAACGCCAAAGGCGATGTCATTCCGGATAAAATTCTTGGAACGTTCGTCGAAGAAGAATTGGCCATCTACGAAAACCGTTTCGTGATGACGTTAATCCGCAAACTGGCTTTGTTCGTGGAAATGCGTTATCGCTACATCGATGAACACGGCGATACCACTGACAGCGACATGATGACAATTAAGTCGATTGTTCCCATCGGTGGTGCAAAGTATGAAATTGAAACCAAGATGAAGCTTATTGTGCCTAGCGATGACGAGGGACAAAGAGCTACAAACGACGATTTGTTGGCCCGTCTTAAAACACTGAGACAACGTGTCACGTACTTGGTAAACTCTCCCTTTATGAGAGCGTTAAAAAAAGCCAACCCCGTGTCCGGAAAAATCTCCCAAACAAACATGATCCGAAGCAACCCGGATTATCGCTCCGCCTACCAGTTATGGTTGTTTATTGGCCGCTATGATGCTCTGGGCGTCACCTATTCCATCAAAGAAAGAAAGATGGATTTCAATAACGAGTATCTGAACGGTATTTATGCCTTGATTCTAAGCAACTATCTGACCTTGCAAACCGATAAAGCAAAACTTGATGATAAGAAGTCCTCTAAATACCAAATCTCGCCGCGCTTCATCAAACCTATTTTGGACCGCGATATTGCAGACGACCGCTTCATGGATCGTATGTCCAACAAGCCTGTCGCTTTGCGTAAAATGACCGAAGCTCAACTCGAACGTCAGAAAAAACGTGAGATTGAAAAAGAAAAGGCAAGAATTCGCAAAGAAAAAGAAAAAGAGCGTCAAAAAGCCCTTGCTTTGGAGAAAAAGGAACGCGCTATCCAAAGAGCCTTGGAGAAAAAAGAGCGGGCAAAAGAACAAGCACGCTTGGCCAAAGAAGCCCTTTTGGAAAAGAAACGTCTATTGCAAGAAGAACAAAAACGCAAGCAGAAATTGGAAGCCGAACGCAAAGCCGCCAAAGCTGCTGCCGCCAAACGTATTGCTGAAGAGCAGGCCCGCCTAAAAGCGACCCGTCTGAAGATTAAAAAAGCCGCCGAAACCACAAAGAAGTAAAGGAAAACGATCATGAAAAAGAATGTTGAAAAGGAAGCTCAATCAAAAAAGTCTTTATTCAGTAAAATCCTCACTTGGGTCCTTGGATCTTTTGTCGGGGTTTTACTTGTGGTTCAGGTGACCGGTTTCATCTCGGCACGGAACAACTTCGGCGTAAGCTCATTCATGGGTTACCAATCCTTTGTTGTCCTGACCGACTCCATGGAACCTGAATTGCCGGTCGGCAATGGCGTCATCGTTAAAAAAGTGGATGTTGAAACACTCGTTGCTTCAACGACCCCGGAAGCTAAAGATGGAGACATCATTACGTTTTTCCGTTCAAGTGACGAACTGATCATTACCCACCGAATCATTGAAGTCATCGATGATGGCGACGGAACCTTGACGTTCAAATGTTTGGGAGATAATCTAAACGCACAAACCTGTCCGACGGAAGGTTGCACCATTGCCAATTCCGATTTGGTCCCCGAAGAGTTTGTAATGGGAAAAGTCATCGGGTCGAGTGTGGCCCTTGGTGCTATTTCACGTTTCTTTTCAAGCCCGATTACAACGTTGTTTTTGGTGCTTATTCCTTTAGGAGCCGTATTTGCCAGTTCAATCGTTGATTTTATCAAGGCGGCAAAGATGCGTCCTGAAGAAGAAAAAGAAAATCCAAAAGTTTTATCTGACGAAGAGTTATCCGATGAAGAGTTTGTTAAAATTAAAGAGCAAGAAAAACTTTTAGTCATCAAAGAGATGGAAAAAGAGCGCCTTAGAAAAGAAATGGAAGACGAAATCAAGAAAGGGGAAAGTTCCCTTGAAGAAACTAAGAAAGAATAACTTTTTCGAAGATCCCAAATTTCGCAAAACGACCAATCTGTTGTTCGTAATCTTTTTGGGCGTCTTAACGATTAGTTATATCGTTCTTTTTGTTTTCGGTTTAAGTAGTGGGCACATCTCGCGTTCTTGGGCGACCGTTTTTACCTTTTTGACCAGTCCTCTATTGATCTCTACCTATTTGATGGTCTCTTTTGAAATCGCACGTGCCAAGAAAACCACCGTTGTACGTTTTAACCCCAAGAAATTCTCGACGCTTAAAAATGCTAAATCAGAGCCTCAATTTTTAGAAAACCTTGCAAATATCAGAGATTTTGATATTAACCACGGTGCTGTCGTCAGCTTTTCCATTTATAAAATAAAGAAGGATGCTATCAGCCAATTAGGATACAAGATGGGTGCTGAAATTCCCGGCCTAGTGTTTGGCGTAGTTGAAGAAAACCTGGCCGAGATTCCTGATTCTTTCTACGGTTACGATTTTAACGAAAACTTTTTGCTTTATGTTCGCTACACCCGCGAAGATGATATCAATCCGATTCTTGATCGTATTAAAGAGGACATCAAAAAGTGCCTTGAGAAAAATAGCCTGCAAATCGGCCGCGATTTTGCCTATGGCGTCTATTTTCATACGGAGCCCAATACGAGTCCCGAAGAGATGTTGCGTCGCTCATTGATGGCTTGTGATTACGGCAACTTCAACGAACGCGGAGGCATCATCGTCTACGATAAACAAACGTTGGAAAATGCTGGAACGAATGATTTGCCTCTTTATGAAGAAATCATTCAAGGGATGAAGAACCATGAATTTGAGCTTTTCTATCAGCCCAAATACGATTTGAATTTGGACCGCTTCTTTTCGGCCGAAGCTTTGATCCGTTGGCGACATCCCAAGAAGGGAATTCTATCGCCCGCGGCTTTCATTCCTTTCGCCGAACAATCCGAGTTAATTATCGCCATCGACCGTTATGTTTTTGAAGCGGCTTGCCAAGATATCGCAAACTGGAAAGTTAAAGGCGAACGTTTGCTTCCGATATCCGTCAACTTGTCTCGTAAATCGATATTTAAAACCGACCTCATCGATTTCATGAAAACAACGATTGATAAATACAAAGTCAATCCTCTGCTCCTCGAAATGGAAATCACCGAATCCGCTACTGCAAAAGACAACCTCTTTATTTTGTCTGTTCTCAAACAAATTCAAGGCCTCAACATTCAAGTCGCGATCGATGACTTTGGAACCGGTTATTCATCCATGAGCTCACTCAAACGGATGCCGGTCAACTGCATCAAAATCGATAAATCTTTCCTCGATGATATTGAAGTCGATGCCAAAGCTCGTGAAGTCGTTAAAGCCATTATCAAACTGGCTCACGCGTTGGAAATGAAGGCTGTTGCCGAAGGCATTCAAAGCAAAAAGCAAGTGCAAATTTTGAAGGAGCAATTGGCCTGCGATGCCATTCAGGGTTATTATTACAGCAGACCTCTCCCTAATGATGAATATGTTATTTTTATTAAGAAAAATCGTTTCGAAAGGAAGTCCTTTTAATGATCTTGATCTTGGGTTCAACAGATGACGATATTCTCTATTTCCGGACCAAAATGGACATTTCCTATGTCGATAAAATTGCCGGCAAAACAGAGGTCTTTGTAGGAAAATACTCCGGAAAACAGGTCGCGGTGTCGACCACCGGGCTTTCGAATTCCTTAGCTTCAATGATTACCGGTTTGTGTATTGATCACTACCATCCTTATTTTGTTTTAAATGTCGGTTCTGTTCATGCCTTCGATGAGAA
>CALMWE010000213.1 GCA_937873795.1 uncultured Caryophanales bacterium | reverse complement strand
TTGGATCAAAATCTCGCTTATAAAGGCGTGAAATTCAACGGCATTCCCGCGGGCCACGAAATCAACTCGTATCTCTCCGCGTTACTTGAAATGTCCGGAGCCTCTTCACCTTTGGAAGGCGACTTGGCCAAACGCATTCAAGCCATCAAAAAGCCGATTGACATCAAAGTCTTCGTTACGCTCAGCTGCCCCCACTGCCCCGGCGCGGTCCAAACCGCTCACCGCTTAGCGATGGAAAACGGCAACATCAAAGCGGAGATGATCGAAGCGCAAAGCTTCCCCGAGCTCTCCCGCAAGTATCACGTTTCCAGTGTTCCCAAGATCGTCATCAACGATCAATTCGAACTCCTAGGAAACCAACCGATTGAAGCTTTCCTAAGCGAAATCGAAAAAGCCTAAAAAAGAAGGCTGTCTCACTCAAGAGGCAGCCTTTTTATTTATTTGGAAACCAACCGTTTTTCGCCTTCCAGTTCCTGAATCGGTTTGATGTTCTGCGTCAACTCCAACGTTCCAAGGAATTTTCCGTCAGGACTACGAACCGCAAAGTAACGGATATAGACGAAGAGGTCTTTCATTTTTATCCAAAAGTCTTCGTGGTCTTTTTGTCCGGAACGGAAGCTTTCGATGATGCCCTCGACAATATGCACGCTGGCAGGTGGATGGCACATGCTGACATGGCGTCCGATGACGGTTTCGGGACGGACAAAGATTCGCTCTTTTCCTTGGGTGAAATATTTCACGTGTCCTTCCGCATCAACGAAGGTCATATCCAGCGGCAACGTATTTAACATCGCTTGGAGTTCTTCGGCACTTAAAGCGCCGGCGCCTAAGGGGATGCGTTCAAAGTTGATGGCTTCTTGTTCTTCCTCTTCCTTTTCGTCGGTGGGTTCGTCTTTCCATGTCACTTTCGGTTTTTCTAAGAAATAGCCGACTTCGGGAGAAGCACTATCCACGGATATCCAGTTGAAGAATGTGAGATTTTCTTTGAGAAGCGGAATCAAAATGTTATTTTCTTTGGAAATCATGTCGCGGACTTTCGTCACGGTCGCAGTGGCCTTTTGCCAAACCTCAGCTTCGGAATAGTCGGGTTTTGAAAGCAAGGCAATCACTTCGGAGATTTGCGCCCGGATTTCATCGTCGACGCCCCACATCACTTTAGGCGGAGCGGTAATTCCTTTTTTCTCCAAATGCGGGAAAAAGAGGTACTCTTTGCGGGCATAATGCTTTTCGATTTCTTTCAAACGGTCAAACCCGATGCGTAGCATCAAAGCCGGAGATTTGCCGCTTTGGCCGATAAAAGGTTCGACTTCTTCTTTTAAAAGTTTTTCAAGCCTTTGGTTTTCTTCCAGAAACACTTGGACCGGATGGCCAAGAGCTTGGGTAAAGTCTTTTTTACCGGGGTGAATGTCCGAGATGGATCCGTCAAAGACGGCGGCATGGACATCGCACAGTTTTTGGATTTCCGTCACATTCATGCCTTCTTTGATCAAGGCTTGCTCCATGGCCGTGATTTCTTCGGTGGTAATGGAACTGAAATGCTTTTTGAATTCCGCTTTGGCGACTTCCAACGAAACTCCGGCGTGTAACCCTTTGATGATGGTTTTTAGCGTCTCTTGGCGTTTTTTGGCATTGTTATTGATGATTTCGCTCATGGTTAATCCTCCTTGAAAACGAATCCTTCTTGTTGAAGTCTGATTTTGACGGATTCCCGATCGATTTTTCGCATGGAACACCCTTGTCTCAACGTCACGAAACGACCCGCTGTATGAATCATTCCCGGTTTGGTGATTTCCGTAAAACCGAGGTCATATAAAATGGCGGGAAGTTCAGGATACGCTTGTGCCAGTTGGTGGATGGTTTGATCCCAATCAATCTCTTTCACGACTAAGTCCTCCGTCGCCCCCAGTATAACAATCATTGAAATGACAACGCCAGCGAAGTGATAAAGCCCTTTAAACAGTGCTTAAAAAGAGGGGGCTTTTTTTAGGTCAATGCGACCTCATTTTTCCACGTTTTTTCATTACCTTATCATTTGAAAATAAAGCCTTATTGTCGTAATATGAAAATACTATGATGGAAGGTTAAGGATTAGTACGCGTGGGCATAAAAATCATCTTTAAAAAAATCTTCGAATCCTTAAAAGCCGTTCTCCCGATTTCGTTGATTATCCTTGCCCTCAGTTTCATCATCGGCGTGGAAACACGCTTTATCGTAGGTTTTGTCATTGGCGATCTCCTGCTCATCGTGGGTCTCGCTTTTTTTACCTTAGGTTCTACCGAATCCACCGTTGAAATCGCTGAAAACATCGGGGGCTATATCCTCAAGAAGCGGAATCTTCCGATTTTTATATTGGTGGCCTTTGCGGTGGGTTTCATGATCACCGTGGCTGAACCGGCATTATGGGTATTGGCCGATCAATTCAAGAGCGTCGTGACCGCGCCAATCTTGATTCTAGCGGTCGCCGGAGGCGTCGGCTTTTTCGTCGTCATCGGGCTTCTTCGCTTGCTCACCAAAATCAAACTGACAACGCTGTTTGTCGTGAGCTATATTGCCTTGTTTATCTTTGCCGGAATTGTCTCTTTGGTGAATCCGGATTTCATCCCCGTGGCGTTTGACGCGGGCGGCGTGACCACCGGACCGATGGCGGTTCCGTTCATCATGTCTTTAGGCCTTGGTATTTCCAAAGCCCGAGGCGAGAAAAACGCGGAAGAAAACAGCTTCGGTTTGATCGGTATTGCCTCAATCGGTCCCATTCTTTCCGTCTTGATTTTAGGCTTCTTCGTTCCTGCAAGCGCACCGGTGAGCGATACCACCACCACGTTAGCGGAATATTTCATTCAAAACGTCTATCAAATGGCGATTGCCATTCTTCCGTTTGTCTTCTTCTTTGCTTTATTCCAAATCGTTGCCTTCAAGATGAATAAACGGCGGATCATCAAAGTGGTCATCGCGTTTATTTATACCTATATTGGATTGGTGCTGTTTTTAACGGGCGCCAACGCCGGTTTGGTCAATATCGGAACTTTGATCGGTGAATTTTTCGGATCAATCCAACAAAAATGGATCTTTGTGCTTTTAGGCGTCGTCTTTGGCTTTACGGTCGTCGCCGCAGAGCCTTCGGTCATCGCTCTCAACCGCCAAGTCGAATATGTCAGCGCGGGCACGATTTCGCGTAAATTCATGATGATTTCACTTTCTTCCGGTGTGGCTTTAGCCATTGGCCTTGCGTGTTTACGTGTCGTCACCGGCATCAGCATCTGGTGGATATTAATCCCGGGATACGCTTTAGCCATTGCGTTAACTTTCTTCAGTCCTAAGATATTCTCCGCAATTGCCTTTGACTCAGGAGGCGCCGTTTCCGGTGCTATGACCTCGGCCTTTTTAATGCCTTATGCTTTAGGAGCTTCCGCGGCATTAGGCACCGACGTTTTAGCGGATGCCTTTGGCCTTGTGGCCTTCGTGGCAATGGCCCCGTTAATCACCATTCAAATCACGGGCTTGGTCTATCAAGCCAAAACCGTTAAAACACGCATGCCTGTCGATGATAACGAAATCATGGAATTACAGGAGGTGGGCGTATGAAATTACTCGTCACCATTGTCCCGCGTGAGATCAGCAAAAAGGTCTCCAAGGCAATCAGCAAGAATCTCATCGTCGATTACCAAACGACCTTGATGGGAGCGGGAACCGCACCCAACGCCATGTTGGAATACCTCTCGCTAGGAAAAACCGACAAGGATGTCATCTTCAATCTCATTGAAGAATCGGATCTTCCCGCCATCTTCAAACGGTTGGATGAACAATTCGACTTCACCCACGCCCACAAAGGGGTCGCCTTCACCGTCGAACTCAACAGCATTTCCAAATATGCTTATCAACTGCTACACCACGAACTCAAGGAGGAAAAGAATCATGGAAACCAATAAGGAAGTCATCATCTTCATTTGTAACTACGGATTCGGAACGGACGCCATGATCGAAGCGCGTAAAGCAGGCGCCTCCGGAGGTACCTTAATCCATGGACGGAGTTCCTTGGAACAAGGAAAACAATCCTTTTTCGGAATTACCATCAACCCTGAAAAAGATCTTTTGATGATCGTTTGTCTCGAGGAAATTCGCGCCAACATCATGAAAGCCATCAATGCTGCGTATGGTCCGTCGACAGACGCCCACGGAATATGTTTTTCCATGAAAGTCACCGATACGCTTGGCATGAACTTTGAAGCCAAGCCGTTCTTACAAGAAAGCAAATAAGTCAGTCCCAGAAACTAAGGGTTTTGATTGCCACCAAAGGGACAACTAGAACCTCCACCAAGATTCTCGAAAATTTATTGCCGTGTGATAAAATCGTTCGCCAAGTCAATCCAATGGGGAATGTTTTTATCTATGATCTGAGCACGGACGTCTTCATACACCCGTTCATTGGCCAATGAGAATCCGTGGGGTCCTTTTTCGTAAATGTGTAACTCAAACGGCTTCTTGAGTGCGGTATAGGCTTCACAAAGCACCAACGTATTTTGAATCGGAACCGTATTGTCGTCGCTTGAGGCAAAGATAAACATGGCCGGAGCGTCTTTCGTGATGTAACGCTCCAACGAAAGTTCACTGCGAGGATATTCTTTGGATTCCAGGTTAGCAAAGCTTCCGCCATGGGTGGGAACCAAAGCGCTGACCACCGGATAACCGAGCACTAAGGCTTTGACAGAAAGATCGGATTCCATAGGAATACCAAGCAGTTTTTTGAATTTTCCCAGATTGCCCATGAACGCCAAGGAGCCTGCCAGATGGCCACCGGCAGAGAAACCAATCACGGAGACTTCCTTTTCGTCGGAAAAGTCTTCTTGGGCACTTTGTTTGATGAACTGAAGGGCCGCCATCGCTTCCAAAAGTTGAATCGGGAAGCGGGTGTTTTTGCTATGTTGCGCCGTTGAATATTCCAATACGTGAGCATTATATCCTTTGGATAAGAAGTATTGGGCAACCGGTTCGCCTTCGCGTTTGGAACAATAGTCATAACCACCGCCGGGTAAGATTAAAATGGATTCCCGTTTTCGGAATAAAATCTCGGTATCCAACTCCGTGATATACGAAGTCAAAACGGCATTAGAATTCGCTAATTCGGCGAAACCCAACGCTTGAAATAAAGATGTTTTCTTAATGATCATGGATGAGCCTTCCTTGTTTTGTATTGGACGGCTCACATTATAACAAAAAAATGAAAAGAGTTTTCACTATCCAAAAAGAAACCTCTTCCGTTCGATTGTTGTTTTGTATTTAAAACCGCTTTTTAGCGGGCGTACATCAAAAACAGAATCCAGTTGACGAACCGCGTCGGTAAAATCTTTTTGAGGAAAATAAACAGCTTGTATTCAAACCCGACGGTGACTTTGACCGGGGGATGTTTGCGTTTCAATAATCGGGCCACCGCTTTGGCAACGGTCAAAGGACTCTTGCCGTTTTGTTCGTCTTTTTCCATACGGGCCAAAGACTTTTCCAACCGTTTTTGATAGGCAGGATCATTCGAAAGTGTTTTTTCTCTGGCCGCGGTAAAGCCGGTCTTGGTGTCTCCGGGTAAAACAGAGACCACACGGATACCTAACGGTTTGACCTCCATACGAAGACCTTCGGAGAACGTATTCAATGCGGATTTGCTCATCGAATAGAAGGTTTGGAACGGAACGGTCAGGACACCGGCGACGGAAGAGATGTTGATGACCATGCCTTTGGTTTCCCGCAAAGCGGGAATCAAGGCTTTGGTTAGGGAGAACGCACCAAAAAGGTTCACGTTAAACATCTTTTGGACGTCTTCCAAGGAGGTATGTTGAATCGCACCGCTGATACCCATCCCGGCGCAGTTGATGAGCGCATCGATATGGGTTTCTTTTTCAAGAAGCGTGTTGACCGTGGATTGGATCGACGCGGCGTCGCTGATATCGGTGGAGATAAACGAAAACGGGAGCACGCCTTCGGGTTTACGGCGGGCTAATCCATAGACGGTATAACCTTTTGCCACTAAATAGCGGGCGGTTTCCAGCCCAATCCCGGAGGATGCTCCGGAAATGACGACGACCTTATTCATGGAGCCTCGGAAGCATCGCTTTCAATGCCTCATCATCGTTGGGTAAGGATTTTAAGACTTCGGCGATGATACCCACCGCTTCTTCGATCAGTGCTTTACTGTGCGTGGCCATATACGAGGTACGGATCAAGCATTGTCCTTCGGGTGCAGCGGGAGGTAAGACCGAGTTGACGTAAACACCCTTCTTGAATAAGAGCTTGCACGCTACCAAGGTACGAAGCTCGGAATAGGTATAAATGGGAATGATCGGGACAATCGATTTATGGATGATTTCAAGGCCGTTGGCCTCAAAACGTTGACGGGCATATTCCGCGATAGCTAAGAGATTTTGGATGCGCTCCGGCTCTTTTTGTAAGATATGGAGCGATTCTAAGGCACAGGCGGCATTGGCGGGAGTCAAAGCCGCACTGAAAATAAACGGTCTTGATTTATGACGGATATATTCAATGACTTTGGCGTCTGCGGCCATGTAGCCACCGATGGACGCTAACGATTTGGAGAAGGTGCCCATGATGATGTCGACTTCTTTTTCTAGTCCAAAGTGTTCGGCAGTTCCTCTTCCGTGAGCGCCTAATACACCCAAGGCATGAGCGTCATCCACCATCACGCGAGCGTTGTATTTCTTGGCTAAACGGACAATCTCGGGAAGGTTGCAGATATCTCCGCTCATGGAGAATACGCCATCGGTAACGATGAGGCGTCCTTTATTCGGATTGGCGTTTTGAAGCAGTTCTTCTAAGCCCGCCATATCGTTATGGTTGTAACGGACCATCATCGCGTAGGAAAGCTTGGCCCCATCATAGATGGAAGCATGGTTTTCACGGTCGCAGAAGATGATGTCGTCATGTCCGGCAATGCCGGCAAGAATCCCTAAGTTGGTTTGGAATCCCGTCGAGAAGGTTGCAACGGCTTCTTTTTGTAAGAAAGCGGCTAATTCTTTTTCGAGTTGGATGTGAAGGGTGGTCGTCCCGTTGAGAAAACGCGAACCGGAAACACCGGACCCGAATTCTTGGATGGCTTTGACCCCGGCGGCGATGACGCGCGGGTCCCCGGTTAAACCTAAATAGGAATTGGAGCCGATCATGATTTCGCGGCGACCTTCCATCATGACTTCCGGTCCTTGCTTGGTTTCCAGGGCGTGGAAGTAGGGATAAACGCCCATTTCTTTCGCGGCCTCAACGGTCTTAAAGTCGTAACATTTCTTAAAAATATCCATGGTGTTTTCCTTTGTGCACGTGGGTGTGATTGATTCAAAGAATCAGCAGCTGTGATTTGCCCATTCTACCACAAAAGAAGTCCAAAAAAACAACCCTCATATGCGCAAAGATATCCAACGCGAAATCAATGTTGTGTCGGAAAACGCGAAAAGTATCGAGTTAAACGCAAAAGTTTCCACAGAATGACCTTTCGTTTTTAGACATCAGTCTGACAAAAGAAAAAGGCTCTTTCCCTGTTTGTAAGTAGGAAATGAGCCTTGAATGAACGTTTCGTTTTATTTGCCGGCGAGTTGGGCTTTGATGACGCGAACCCAAAGTTGAACTAATTCAATGATCGTGGCGACCGCGATGACCGCGAACAGGACGTGGAGTCCCATTTCGATTCCGGCGCTCACTTCTTCGTAGGTTCCACCCGCTAAAACGGCTTGTTCGCCAACCCAAGTGGCATTGAGGAACGGGCTGTATAAGAAGAAGTAGGCAAGGAAAACACTGTAGAGTTTGCTGAAGGTATACACACCGACAACAGGCCACCGCCACTCACCAAAGATGAGTTGGAGGCTACCGACCGCGATATCCAGAGCGATGCTAAAGTAGAAGAACGGAAGGAAGGTATTGACGACGTCTTGATCAAAGTACGGAAGTCCGAATTGCAAGAGCACGACGAAGGCGAGTCCTAACGAAGTCGCAATGATGAGTTCAGCAATCGTGCCACCCTTTTTGATCTTAAGGGTATTGGGTTTGGGCAGTTCGGGAAGATCTTTGAGTTCCCATGCTTTGGGTTGATGTTTCTTTTGCGCTTCCCCGTAAATCCAGAAACCGATGGTGACTAAGGCAAATGCGAGTAACGCTTTGGTCCAGATGTCGGAGAAGAGTTCATCCACCAAGATTTCAACGGCTTGCCATATATCTTGATCGGCGGCAAGGGTGACCGCGGAGATAAATCCGGTGACCAAGGACACGATCAGGAAGATGATGCCCACGAGTTTTAAGGTCGAGATGTAATCGGCGTAGTATTCGGGAGCGACCACATAGTGGCCTTCGCCTAAGTAAGACGCTGCCAACTTCCGGGGATGTCCCAGTTTTTGAAGGACTTCTTTGACTTGGTCGTCCGTGGGATTATCGGTGCCCAACATATCGTCGATGTTGGCCCGTAATTCTTTGGCGACATCGCCTTGCATTTTAAGAGGCAACCGTTTGGTTACCGCGTAGATATAACGTTCAATGTATTTATTTTCCATTTTCTTTCTCCTTAAGGACCGCATTCATATCGTCGGTCAACATTTGCCACTGCTTTTTGAGCGCTTCGAAGGTGGCGACTCCATCCGGGCTCAGCGTGTAGTACTTTCGCGGACGGGTTTCACTGGTATCCCAATCGCTTTTCAATAAACCTTGGGATTCAAGACGTCTCAGTAACGGATAGAGTGTGCCCGCTTCAATCATGACGCCTTGCGACGACAAATCCTGAAGTAACGAGTATCCGTATTGGCCGCGATGCAGATGCGCTAAGACCGCTAACACTTGGGTCCCACGTTTGAGCTCACCGACCAGATTGTTCAAAATCGTTTCATCCATTCTTATCACCTCGGCATCATTATAGTGTGTGGCGTACACTATTGTCAACAAAACAATATTAAAATATTTTTTGGCTTTAGCCAACTTTTTTAAAATAGGGCAAAAAAGAAGAGAACCCGCTAGGATTCTCATTCGATTTCTTTATGAATCAGCTTGTGATAAGCGGGAAAATCATAGGCTTTTAGGATACGTAATCCTCGTAAGGTATTCATTGCCCGATAGACTTCGACATCCACCTTGAAATGTTGTAGTCCGGTGTGGACGCCGCCTTTGGGAAGCGGGCCTTTTTCCAAGGCTTCTTTTAAACGGTCAATGGCTTCTTGCATGCGCTTATCATAGCCGTGTCCCGAATCAATAAAATAAAGTAACGCACGATACGCATCGTAGAACCACCGCACCGGGAAATGCATCTCAATCATGCGTTCGTTGATGATTTCACCGGTATGGACGCTACGGAATAAACGTTTCTTCAAAATGAATTCTTCGGCCTCAGGAACACAGACCAAGAGTTCATCCAACCTGTAACGATAGCCGTTCTTATGATACATATGGATGGCTTCCAAGACCGAAAGTGTCGTATGAAGCGAACTCTTATGTGCACATTCAGGTTTTGCGTCCCAGCAACAGTTCCATCCACCATCGCTCATCGGATGTTTGAGGATGTAATCGACGATTTCGTTTAACCGTTCGTTTTTGAGGTGGGCATAGGCACCCATGCGAAGCAGCATCGCCGCCACGCACATATCAAGACCGCGCGTTTTCTTGGGCAAAGGTTCGGTATGCCATAAAACCGAAATCAGATGGGAAATGCTGTCCACATAACGGGGATCATGTCCATCTGCTTCCAGTTCGAGGAGTTCCAAAAGCGTATAGTGGTCGGAAATCCATTTATGGGAATAGATGCCCTTGCCCCATCCGTGAAGTTCCGGTTTGTACAAATCAAAAAGACGATGAATCCACCCCTCGGTGGCATCCGGTACTTGACGGTCCAACAAATGCCGTTGGGTCATCGTCGACACCGACGGGTCACTCATCAACAGCCATTGAAGATAATCCATAGTCCTCCTTAGAGGTTTATTTCACGATAAAATCGGCCACCACGGGGAAGTGATCCGAAGGATAGCGTCCGCCGATTTGGGATTGGTCGACATAATAGGAAAAGAGGGACAAATCCGAAGTGTAGTAAATATAGTCGATCGTTTCGATGCCTTTTCCGCCTAAAAAGTCGTGGAAGGTGTTTTTGATATTTCCCGAGCGATTGTCTAACGGAGACAATAGGCCGATGGCCTTGAGGCGTTCATGAAGGGGATGGGAAGGGTTGGCGTTAAAATCGCCCAAGAGGATGACGGGATAGGGATATTTCACGCGCCACTCCGCCAAGAAAGCGATGAGCGTCGTGATATTTTGATCAAGTGCCCGGGCACTGCGGTAGGACAAGTGAACATTGGCTATCAAAAGTTTGGATTCATCGCGGATGGAGCTTACGGCCGCCATCGTGCAAATCCGCGGGAATCCTTCTTCGGGGTCCATGCTTCCGGGAACTTCCGGAGTCGCCGATAACCACACTGTTTCGGTATGATCGATTTTCCAGTGGTCTTTATCCACAAACAGAGTGCACCGCTCGCCGTGACGGTCGGCCTCGCGGCCTTCCCCACAGGAAATATAGTTGGAAAGAGGTGTTTCCAAGTCTTTCAGCATGCCATCGGTGACTTCTTGAGTAGCCAAAAAATCCGGGTGGTGTTTGGTAATCATCGTTAGGACGCTTTTAAGGCGTCTCGGCCAAAAATTATTTCCGTCAACTTCGACGGCAACGCGTAAATTAAAGGTCATAGCGGTAAAACGATGGTTCATAAAATCACCTCTTTGTCTCATTATATGATAGAAAAAAGTAAATATTTAGACATTATTCAAACAATGACCCGTTTCAACAACCGGCGAACTAAAAGGTGTATCCGCCCAGAAGTGCCAAGGTCATAAAAATGACGAAATCTTGCATGGCGTGGATAATCCACGGGGCCAGAAAACCTTTGGTTTCAAATAACGACCGGGCCATAAACCAGCCCAAAATCGAGCTCATGACGACTCCGACAATACCGCCCGGAGCGCCGTAATAATGAAAGGAACCGAAATACACCGCGGATAAAATCATGACGGCCTCTTTTGGAAACGTTCTGCCCAAAGGTCCCACCACCGCGTTGCGGCACATGATGCCTTCACAAAAGGAATTGACCGGGGCCAAAATGAAGAGAAACGGCAATACTTTCAAAAGCAAAGAAAAATCCGGCGATGTGCCCGTTCCAGTTACGGTGATTATGGCCAATCCTACGGTGACAGCGGCAATTAAGCCTCCCGAAACAAGTGCCAATCGTCCCCAAGACACCCAGTTTTTGGAGATGCCCAGAAA
>CALMWE010000212.1 GCA_937873795.1 uncultured Caryophanales bacterium | reverse complement strand
CGATGCCGACATAGATGGGAATATCGCCCACCATTTCGACGCCGCGTTTTTTGGCGTAACTTTTCAAAGCCCGCCATTGTTTGACCAGGACGTATTGAAGGAACATCTCGTAGGCAATATCGTCTTGGAAAGGGGTCAAGTCGAATGCGTGATCTTTTATCCAACGTTGTTGCTCAAGAGGCCATTCGTTCCAAGTAATCAAATGGTTGTGCTTTTTCAAAGTAAGAAAAACCGCATAGTTGTAAACCCAAGGATTGGCGTTGATGAAACGCATATATCCACGGTTAGGTTCAAAATGTTTGAAGGCTTTCCATAGATGCTTGGCTTTGAAAAGGCGCACCGCGTCATAATCGACGCGCTCAGCCACAGAATGAAAACGGGGAGCTTGCTTGAGAAGCCCTTCTTTGACTAAAAGGTCCAAACTGATATACAGCTCATCCATCGCTTTGGAAGAATAGGGTTGATAAGGCGAAGAACCATAGCCCAAAGGATTCAAAGGAAGCACTTGCCAAAGTTTGACTTGGCTCCGTTTGATCAGATTGATGAACTGGTAGGCTCCGGGGCCAAAATCACCGACCCCATGATGGGATGGAAGTGACGATACCGCCAATAATATTCCGGCTTTTCTCATGGTGAACTCCTTTATAAGGGATAACAGTTATTCAAATTCGTTACAAAAGGCCAAAAGCTGCATGAATTTGAGCTTTTGGCCTTTGTTTGAAAATCGTTACTGTTTATTTTTGATTAGGCAGCAGCGGGAGTCGCGATAAGGCCCATGGCATGGTGAGCAGCAACGTCGCCGACAGCAGCGATGTAAGCATAAACCATGGTATATGTTCCGGTTTCGTAGGCAACGAGGTTATCGTTCCAGCTTCCCGGGATTCCTTCGACGGCAGTTTCAACGAAGTTCGGAATCAATAAAGTGTCCGGGGTGAGGTTAGAAACAGCGCCACTTTCCGGAGATTGAATCCAGTAGTCAATGGAATCTTTGTCATCAAGAGCGGTACGGATGACTTTGACGGTTTGGCCGCCGTTGAACGTTGTTTCAACGCCATCGATCGTGAAGGTCGCGGTCCAAGTTTGATTGTCCGTTAACACGACGTTCTTGTAGACATACAGGAATTCCGCATCATCAAGTTGATCTTTGATGGAAGCAACCGCTTCATCACCGCGCGCTACGGCGGTCATTTTCGCAGTCGTGTTTCCCCAGTCAGCCCAAGCACCCGTCGCATAATAATCTTTTTCGGGGTTGGAAAGGACGGTCGTCATGTCAACACCACAACCTGTAAGCAGTAAAGCACCTAAAACAGCTAAAATAGAAAATTTCTTCATGTTTTTGCTTTCTCCTTTTAAGCGCTTTCATTTT
>CALMWE010000211.1 GCA_937873795.1 uncultured Caryophanales bacterium | reverse complement strand
TGTAAAAAAACGATACATAAGAAAATACGGCAAACGTTGCGCCAAGGATGAACGCTTGCAGCATCGTTAAGACTTGGGCAATCACCAACGACAAGCGGCCATTTTTCATGGGTTCACCTTTCCTTTTATTGTGTCGGAAAAATAGAAAAACAAATTGAAGGTAAACTATTTCCCCGCAAAATCGCGGTTGAGGATTTCTTTTTTCTTTTCGGTGTATTCTTGCTCGTTAATGAGTTGTTGTTCGAAGAGAGTTTTTAGCGAAGCTAAGTCACTGGCGGTCTTAGTCATTTCGGGTGATGTTACGGAAGGCGCAACGGGTTCAACCAAACGGGGTTGAGGAGGTATCGCTAAGGGAACAAAGTCCTCATCAAATCGTTTGTTTGAGGGTGTTTGGGCTTGAAGTGAATGGATGGATTCTTTCTTGGCTTCGACGGTACCGGCAATCAGCAGTCCCATGGCGGTAAAAAGAAGGACCATAAAGACCGCATCCGTGCCTTTTGAAATCAAAGGATTAGCGGGTTGGAATAAGACGATAAAAAGAATCAAACCGGAAACGCCATTGAAGATGGCGGAAGTAATCGCGGTCCCTTTAGAGAACTTGCCATAGGGAGCCACGGAATGAACGATGCCAAAGATGGCAATAACAACTTCGGCTAAACGGATGAATCCGATCCAAATCGACATCGATTCAATCTGGCTTAAACCGGCTCGTCCGGCAGCATACGATAAAATGAATGAACTGAGTGCTAAATAAGCGAAGGCCGCAACAGAAATGATTTGACCGGCTAAGACTTTACCTCGGACATACTTTTTCATGATTTACCTCTTTTGTGCTCTTTTCTTATTTATTTGGTCGAAAATTCCTTGTCCAGGATTTTCCTTTTCTTTTCTTTATATTCACTTTCATCAATAAGCTTGTACTCGTAGAGTTTTTTGAGTTTTGAAAGTTCTTCAGCGGTTTTTCCGGAGATGGGGAGGGTTTCGTCTTGGGCTTCTTCATGACTCATAGAAGGTTCAACGGGAGTAGGACCGTATGCCCCACTGCTGATGACGGGCGGATTCGGCAAATAGACCGGAGCTTTGAAGTTTTTCTTTTCTTGGTGGGCTTGGACCGCGCCGATAATAAGGAGAACACAAGCGGTCAACATACCGAGCAACAAGAAATAATCCAAGAAGGTAAATGAAACACCCGTCCCGACAGAGGCAACACCCAACATAAGTAAAATGAAAAATAAACCGTTAAAGACCGCCGACACGATGGGAGTAAAAAGACGATAACGGGGAATGGGGCGATTGGCGGCCACGATGCCGATGATGGCGATGATGACTTCGGCAAGCGATAAGTACTCTAAGACACGGGCTGTTACGGTCAGCATTAGATCATTCATCGTCTGAGCGTAATAAGCTAAAATGCCATAGATAAACGTGGAATATGCGAAAAACACCAAAGAAAGGATTTGGCCGATCAATATCAGCACGCGCATATGTTTGGTCATAAAGAGTCCTCGTT
>CALMWE010000210.1 GCA_937873795.1 uncultured Caryophanales bacterium | reverse complement strand
GGGGAGCCATCAGGTGCAGGCGCGCCTTCTTCCTCTTCTTCGTCCGCTTCTTCCGCTACTTCGGCAACGGGAGCTACGGCAACGACGGGAGCGACGACGACTTCTTCTTTTTTAACTTCGACTTTCGACTCAACTTTGGGGTCGGGCTTGGGTTCGGGTTTGACTTCAATGACCGGTTCCGGTTGAACGGCCGGTTTGACTTCGACTTTGGGTTCAGGTTTCGGTTCAGGTTTGACTTCAACTTTCGGCTCTTCATGTTTGACAACGACGGTCAATCCGGCAATCGCTTCTTCAATTAACTTTTTGACTTCGTCACGCGAGATATATCCGGCCTTGGAAAGTTCTTCCTTGACGATGGCAAGGACTTCGTCTTTGGTCAGGCATTTGTGTTCAGGAGCAGCATAAGGATAAGGACCACAGCAAGGCGCCATCATAGGTTGGACTTGAGGTTGAACTTGCGGATGTTTTTCAAGTTCTTCACGTAAGACGGAACGAATCTCTTCCAACGTCGGAATCGATTGAGCGGCAGCGGAATAAGCCTCCAGTTCGGCACGAAGGGCAGAACGGACATCCGCGGGAGTTTCTTCTTCAACGGGAGCGGCTTCTTCTTGAGGTTGGGGTTCGGCCACGACATCTTGAGAGGCCATCGCCGCAGCGACTTCAGGTTGTTCTTGTTCAATGCGTTTTAAAGGTTTCGGGGTCAGTCCGAGATCAATGAAAACACAGAGGGCATAAGCCAATAAAACGAGGACTAATAAGGCAATGGCAATCAAAACCGCCAAAGAACCAATGCGATTGAGTAAGGTAGCGCCACCGGTAAAGCCGTTGAGCAAGATGGTGAAAATTGAATCGGTTCCACCATTGTACGGAACTAAGATGGCAATGCCGATGAGGGCCGCCACGGGAACGAATAACAGGGCCAAGTAGCCAAGGAATTTCTTTCTTTTTTGGATGAGTTTAATGAGCAGAATGACATCGACCGCGATGGCCAATGCCGCAACGGCAACGACGACAATCTTGGCGACGTCCCAAGCGGCCGTAAGCGCATAGGTCCAGAGGGAGGTAAAGAGGGCTAATACGTTGGTGAGAGCGCCGAGTCCATAGAGGATAAAGGCGGCTCCTACACCGATCAGCGCCATGGCGCCGATAGCAATAATGAGAGCAATCAGAAGTTTTTTCATATGATTAGTCCTTT
>CALMWE010000209.1 GCA_937873795.1 uncultured Caryophanales bacterium | reverse complement strand
AAAAGCGTATTGGTGAATCCGCCGACGGCTTTGATATCCATCGAGCACGACGCACTCATTGCGACCAAGTATCCGGTATCAACCACCAGCGATTGTCCGGCGGCCAGCGTGTATTCTTTGGCATAACCGTCGATTTCGATGAAGAGTTGTCCTTGTCCGGACATCTTTTGCATGATGAAGCCTTCGCCGCCGAATAAGCCGGCGCCGAGTTTCTTTTGCCAGAACACAGACATCACGACATTTTCAGTCGAGCATAGGAAACTTCCCTTCTGGCAAATGTAGTCAAATCCGGGTTTGATTTCGATGACGCGGATGTTTCCGGGTAAACGGGATGCAAACGCGATCAATCCGGGACCGCCTTCGGCTTGATAAATGTTTTGAAACATTGCTTCGCCCGAGAAAGCACGGCCAAGCATCTTGCCCAATCCGCCACCGGTGGTGGTTTGCATCTTCATATTGGCACTCATCCAGCTCATGGCCCCTTTTTGGGTAATGATCTTTTCACCGGGATCCATGTGTAGGATGGCAACCGGCAATGATCCGCCTTCAATTTCGTATTTCATAATATTCCTCCGTTGTTACTTTCATTTTATGTCAACGTTAAAGTCTTGAGAATAAGAATCGGTCATCGTTGCATCATGCGTAAAAAAATCGCTTTTCGTTACATTGCCTCGGTGGGGGAGGTGTGATACTATGTATAAGCATTTGCGCTTGTAGCTCAGTTGGATAGAGTACAACCCTCCGAAGGTTGGGGTCGCAGGTTCGACTCCTGTCAAGCGCGCCATCGAAAACAAAGCTCGGGCTTCCCGGGCTTTTCTTTTTTTGTTTCTTATTGAATTAGTGGACCATCCTCGTTATAATTACTTCGCTGCCCGCGTGGTGAAATCGGTAGACGCAAAGGACTCAAAATCCTTCGGTTCGCAGCCATGTCGGTTCGAGTCCGACCGCGGGCACCATCGCCTTGAAATTACCCCCTTTGATTGGACCAAGTCAGGTTTCAATGAAAGGGGATTTTTTATTTTTCGTTTAGGTTAGGCATGTTGCTTTTATTCTCATCAAAAGAATCCATCCCATGTCCTTCCCGCTTTTTCTCAAATCTTATTTTCTCATTTTGAAGGGGCATCATTTTCGCATGCGAGGTGAGAAAGGGTATAATGAAATCAAGCCCCTCAATCATGGCGTTTTCAAAAAACGAAACTGGTTTGATTTTCAGTTTTCTTTCGTGCTCAACAAAATGATTTTTGCGGATTTTATTATATAACTTGACACTCTTGCTAGGAAAGTTTTATATTGGATGAGTCTTTGCGGACAGGCGCTCTCTGGCGTGACCATTACAGGGGCGAACCCCGTCCGTAACCTCGCCCTAAAAAAGGAGGAATCTTCTTGAAGGAACTCATTACCGACGTGATTGCTTTGGATAAACACGCACAAGCCGAAATTGCTGCTTTGAACGAAGAAAAAAACACGCTGTCCATCATCCTCAATATGGTTGAAATCACGCTCACTGAAAAGTATAATCGTGAAACCCAAGCTTTAATAGAGCAAGCGAAAGTTGAGATTCAAAAGGACTTTGACCTCCGCCAAGGTGAACTTAAAAAGGAAGCCGAAAGCAAAATGGCCTTGATCCAATCCACTTTTTCATCCAAAAAAGCGGAATGGTTGGATGAACTATTTGCTTTTTGTTTGAAATAAAGAAGGTGTAACTCCTGTGTCTTTTGTCGGAAATGCCTTAGTTGCCAAAATCAGAAGCATGTACTCGGAATGCCTTCAAAGCGAAGACTATAACGAGTTGTTGCGCTCGCGCAGCATTTATGATGTGGCTGTATTTTTGAAAAAACATCCGGAGTACAAAGACATTCTGGCAACCGTTTCTGAAGCTTCCCTCAATCGCAGCCGGCTTGAAGGGCTCATTCGCCGGAATCGTTTCAATCACATGCTCAAACTCATGCAATTCGTTACCCTAAAAGACGATTCTTTCTATCGTTTGTGCCTGATTCGCATGGAGCACGATACGATTTTGGCGGTCATCCGTGGTTTTATTTCTCCGGATGAATACGATGTGGTGGAGCAAATTCCTTATTATCTTGACCGGTATTCTTCCATGAACTTTTTGGCTTTGACCAAGGCGACCGATTTTAAAACATTGGTGGCCGCCCTCGAGGGAACCCGTAATGCCAAAATGCTTAAACCCTATAGCGCCATCAAGAATCAAGACATCCGTTATTATGAATTCGAGGCCCTTTTTGAGACGGATTATTACCAATATGCGTTTGCCAAAATCAAAGAAAACTATCGTGGTAAACTCCGGAAAGACCTTGAAGATGCTTTCAAAGCCCGCATTGAAATGGAGAACATGATTAAGGTTTATCGTTTGAAGAAGTATTACGGCGTTAAAAACGAAGAAATCAAGTCGATTTTAATTCCCACATCACGTGTTTGCGAGAAAAAATTGGATGAAATCATTGCGGTTAAGGATCCTGCCGAAATTTACCAAAAAATCGTCAGCATCGGAATCGGCACGGATGTCGGCGACAAAGGACAGGTCTATTTGGAATATTATGTCGATCACATGCGCTATCTT
>CALMWE010000208.1 GCA_937873795.1 uncultured Caryophanales bacterium | reverse complement strand
AACCTCCGAAAAAACAAAAGAATCGCCTTCAAAAAGGCAAAATATTAACCAATCAAAAACTCGGGCGGGTATTGAATCATTCCGGAAATTCCTTTGAGTCCTTCGGGAACCAATTCAATGACCATGAACGCTTCGGGTGGAACTTCAAAGGGTGCGGTAATGCCGAATAAATGAGCCTTTTTATAGCCGAACCGAGGATAGTAATAAGCATGGCCGATGACCACGACGGAACGATAACCCATTTCACGGGCAATCCGGTGGCCTTCCAAAATCAACGCGCTGCCGATGCCCTGCCCATGGTATTCGGGAAGCACCGAAACAGGCGCCAACGACAGTGACTCGTGGTCACCGATTTTCATCTTGGTAAAAAGAATGTGGCCGACGATTTTACCGTCCATTTCCGCCACCAAAGAAAGCTCTGGAATGAAGGCATCGCCTTTCCTGAGCCGATTCACGAGATCTTGTTCATCGCCGCTGGCCTCTGACATTGTTTCAAAGGCCGCTTTGACGAGGTCATAGACCTCTTCATAATCTTGGGGTAATTCTTTGCGGATATTCATAGTTTCATTATAACCGCATTTAAATCAGGTTGAGTATCCTATTTGAAAAGCTTTAAATCATCTCGTAAGATGAGTCAGGAGGCACACCTATGAAACACGAAAAAGACCTCACGAAACTGACACCTTTGCAATTCAAAGTGACCCAAGAAGCGGCTACCGAACGAGCGTTCCAAAACGAATACTGGGACCATCACGAAGAAGGAATCTATGTCGATATTACGGACGGAACCCCGCTGTTTTCGTCGCTTGATAAATTTGATTCGGGATGTGGCTGGCCAAGTTTCTCCAAGCCGATTGGGAACAAAGTCGTCAAACAAAAATTGGACTTTTCTTTTGGAATGATCCGCGAAGAAGTACGAAGCCTAGACAGCAACGCCCACCTCGGTCACGTCTTTAACGATGGCCCGCTTTCTCTCGGAGGCCGCCGATACTGCATCAATTCGGCGTCGTTAAAATTCATCCCCAGAAATGCGCTTGAGCAAGAAGGTTATGGCGAATTTTTGAGCCTTTTCGATAAAAAGAAGTAAAAATTCCTTTTCAAAGGGATTTTTCGACACTGTCTAAAAGTTGTGGTTAAAATCAACGAGGAAGCGTAGACTCTTTAACTGTACGAGGATTGTTCAAATGGCCCCTGCTTTGTCCGGACCGCGCAAAAAGTCGTTCTATAAATTATTGTGGCCTTACTTGGGAGAAATCTTTCTCGCAATTGCCACTGCCTATTTGACCACACAAATGCTTGCTTGGGCGGGTGACATTCCGGCCGGATCGGTCGGCGTTGCCAACCAAGTGATCAATATGTTCTATTTAGTTTTCCAAATCATTTCCAACGGCGCAGGCATTCTCATGGCCCAATCCATTGGCGCAAAAACACCGGGATTAAAGCAAAAAATTGCCACAGTGTCGATTTTCTTTGCGGCCATTTTGGGTTTGATCGGTGCCATTGTCATCATTTTCTTAGGCAAACCGCTTTTGGTGGCCATGAACTTGGATCCGGAGATTGTCAAACTCGGTTCGGAGTATATGTTTTATGTGGGTATTTTCTTCTTTACCCAATCCATCTCATTCTCGGTTTCACAAATGGTCTATAGTTTCAGCGAAACGAAAACCGGATTGATCGGAACCGTCTTTTCGGAAATCGCCAACCTTGGA
Organism: uncultured Caryophanales bacterium; assembly: GCA_937873795.1. Classification (GTDB taxonomy): domain Bacteria; phylum Bacillota_I; class Bacilli_A; order RFN20; family CAG-826; genus CALMWE01. Next base: position 1,356 of record CALMWE010000208.1, on the reverse strand, counting down.
TTGAATGCTATCCTCATCTTCGGTGTTCCGGCCTTGGGCATCCCCGCTTTAGGCGTGGTCGGAGCTGCCATCGGAACCATCGTCGGTCGCTTAATTTATTTCGGTTTCGTGATGAACTTTTTGTTCCGCAAAAAACATTTGGTCCCAGACTTCAAACTGCTCAAACCGTTTCCCAAGGATGTCGCCAAAAAAATCCTTTTTGCCGGTCTTCCCGCAACGGGTGAAAACATCACCTATACGGTTGCCCAACTGGTGATTTTGAGTTTCATCGGTCTCATCGGAACCTATGCCGTTGTCGCCAAATCGTATTTTGATACGATTGCCGTGATAACTTATATGTTCGCTAATGGCCTTGCCGGAGCCACCGCCATTTATGTCGGCCAAGATGTCGGCGCAGGCGACTACGATCAAGCCAAAAAAACTGCCGCTCACAGTTTATTCCTTTCGGTAATCACGACCGTTATTCCTTCATTCATACTCATCTTCGTCATCACCTTCATTGGCCGTTTCTTTACCGATGATCCCCAGATTATCAAAACCATGGGCACCATCGCCATCATCGATATTTTCCTTGAGGCCGGCAGATCCGTTTCCTTAATTGTCGGGCGGTCATTAAAAGCCTCAGGAGATGCCAAGTTTACCCTGTTTACGGGGATCATCGTTCAATGGGCCTTCGTCGTTCCCTTGGCCTACGTGCTCTGCTTCGTTGCAGGCTGGGGTATGGTGGGGATATGGATTGCCATTGCGGCAGACGAATGTATCCGTGCCTTCATCATGTTCTTACGTTGGAAATCCGGACGGTGGCAAAGTAAAACCATCGTTAAAGCTAACATCGATACTGGCTCTGTATTATAAGAAAAAACACGGTTTGACCGTGTTTTTTTATGTCTTCAAAATGCTTCATAGAATTGTGGGTTCAAGATCCCGTATTTGCTGCTGCGCTTCTTCTTCCGTCAATAACCCTTCTTTAAATAAGGATTGGAAACGTTCCACTTCCACTGACATTTCATCTTTGGGTCCAAAATTGATAGCGACCGGCATTTTCGCAGGGCCATTTCCTTCCGTTTTTTCGGGTTTGAAGAACGTGCCGATGAGAATCAGAACCACTCCGGGAATATTGCCGAGGGTCACTAAGGTGGACAAGCGTATCGGGAACAAAGCCAAAATCAATAAATTGGCTTCGGACGACGGATCGTCGCTACCTTGAACCGATATGGGAACAAGGGGAAACACCAAGGCGCCAAGGACCAAAACGGTGATCAAGACAAAGGGCATAGTCCATTTTTTCATGGGACGAAGTGTTCCTATTAAGCCCCAAACGGAAAGGCCCAACATCAAAACTTCGATGACCGCCAA
>CALMWE010000207.1 GCA_937873795.1 uncultured Caryophanales bacterium | reverse complement strand
CCGTGGAAGGCAAGAAAATCGAGTTCGAAGATTTACTCGGTTTTGCCGAAAAAGTACGAAACAACTGGTAGTTCATCTCCCGACATAAGCGGCCTTGACGGGCCGCTTTTAGTTTCTATTGAACGGTGCTTTTGATATAATCAAACCATAACCATGTGAAAGAAGGCTTCTCAATGGATGAATATGTGTTGGAAACAGTAGGGCTGTCCAAACGATATAAAAAGTTTTTCGCCCTCAACGATGTGAATCTTCACGTCCGTCGGGGCGATATTTATGGCTTTGTCGGCAAAAACGGTGCCGGTAAAACGACCCTGATCCGAATCATCACCGGCGTGGCCGAGAAAACATCCGGTAAATTTTACCTCTTCGGCGAAAAGAACCCGGACAACTTTGTGAAAAGCCGTTCAAAGATTGGCGCTGTCGTTGAAAACCCGGCGATTGCCTTGAATATGAACGCTCATGATAATCTGATGTGCCAATGCACGCTTTTGGGCATCCGCGAACCCGCCAAAAAGATTCTTGAAGTCATGGATACCGTGGGGCTTACGTCTTTGTTGGAAAAACGCAAACTTTTGGCAAAGAATTATTCTTTAGGCATGCGTCAACGCCTCGGTATCGCGATGGCCCTCATCTCTGACCCGGAGCTCTTGTTGCTTGACGAACCCACCAACGGCCTTGATCCCGAAGGTATCAAAGACATGCGTCTGTTACTTACCAAATTAGCCAAAGAAAAGAATGTCACGATCTTGATCAGCAGCCATATTCTCGGCGAACTGAGTAAACTCGCCACCTGCTACGGGTTTATCGATCACGGCAAGCTGATTGAAGAAATCTCCGCCGAGGAACTCGAAAAACGTTGCCAAAAAGCGGTGGTGCTATCGATGTCCGATACGTCCGCAGCGATCCCCGTGCTTCAAGGATTAGGCCTTTCTCAAGAATCCTTTGAAATCGTTGAAAAAGGCGTCCGTGTTTTTGGCGAAATTAACTTAGCCACGCTCATCGTCGCTTTGGCCCAACAAGGCATCATCGTCAACAACATCCACGAACAAAACGAAGACCTGGAAGGTTATTTCATCAACTTGATTGGAGGTAACCGCCATGAATAACACCTCAAAAAAATCCTTTTTCGGCAAAATTGCGGAATATTTCAAGGACCTTTGCAGTTTAATCCGTCTCGATTTCTATCGGGCCATCAAAGATAAGAGCGTCATCGTCATTACCGCCATCGTTGCCGGATATTCGCTTATGTATGTTTTACTGGGCTTATTATTTGATGCCCTCGAAACTTCATTGTTCACGACGCGTGATACGGTCATCACGGCCACTCAATTGTCCAGCATGCCGTTTATCGTTATCTCCATCCTGATCTGCATTTTTATCGGCAAAGACCTCAACTACGGAACGATCCGTAACAAGATCATCGCCGGTTACAGCAAAAAGCAGATTTATGTCTCGACGTTGATTGTGGCTTTATCCATGGCCTTTGTCTTACTTTTCCTCTACCAAATTCTTTCCTATCTCGTGGGCATTTCTTCCCTGGGCTTTCCCACCGGTGCCCCTTATCCTCCGATCAGTGATTTCTGGACCCGTCTCGGCCTTGGTTATTTGCTCGTGGCATTCGCCGTTTCCATCGTCGTCTTCATCGAAATGACGACGCGCAACATGACGGCGGCCTTGGTTGTCAGCACGATTGTGTTCGTTCTCGGGCCGGTGATTTCCTTACTCGTCTCGGCGTTAATTGATACGGCTTGGGGAAGCGACAGTTTTGCCTACGAGGCGTTTGAATGTTTCTTCCTTTATGATTCCTATGTTATTTCCAGCGGTGGTTTCATCTTTGGTAATGGTTTCTGGACGCCGGTTGAAGATCAACTCGCACTCAAAACGCTCATCAGCTCAGGGGCTTCCATCGTATTATTGAATTGGCTCGGGGCTTATATTTTCCATAAACTCGATTTGAAGTAGGGGGGATTCACCATGCTTGAATGGCTTCATGATCTCTTGCAAAACAATCTCAACGGACCGGAGCTGACCTTTTTAGGTTGGTATCATATCCTTTATATTGTTTTAGACCTCGCACTCATCGCC
>CALMWE010000206.1 GCA_937873795.1 uncultured Caryophanales bacterium | reverse complement strand
TTGTTCAAAATTTCTTTGCCGTCGGCTAAGGTCATCGCCATGAACGGTTTGTCCAAAACGCGGACCGCCGAAATGATGGCCGGCGAGAAACCAAAGGCTTTGAGGTCGCTGCCGTTGAGCTTGGTGGCCGAGAAGGTCCGACGCATCAACGCAGTAATGATTTCTTCTTCGGTATGAAGGAACGAAGCTATTTGCAAGGCTTCTTCAAAATACGAGACGGTGGTTGCGGAATCGTGCTCATAGGGTGCGAAGAAATAGCACAACTTAAGGGCGCGTACGAGGCGTTTTGAGAATCTGGGTGGCATGAAATGGACCTCCTAATTACCATTACTATATCACAATAAAATGAGGGTTTTTCCTCAAAAAACCGGATACGCTAACATCATAACCCACATTTAGGTTACAATTGTCTCATATTAGTCCCATCTTTAAAAATGCACCGCCGATAGGAAAATGTTCGAATGCCCGATAAGTCCAATGCCTTACTTTCAAAGAAAGTAAAAAAGAATGAACCATCGTCCTCCAAGAAGACTTTTGCGGTTTTCGGCGTTTTTGCCCTCCTCACCCTCCTTTTGCTTGTCCTCTTCTTAGACACGCGTCTTAAAAAAACGACCATCATCTACGAAGATTTCTTAACGGCGTCATTCAATGACGCTTCCTTGCCCTCGGGCTTTCAAAGCGACGCCACCCTTCATTACGACGGACATAGCGGGTATCTTCTTTACGACAACCTCGGGCAAACGCTTCGCACGCCCGACCTCGAAAGTCACCCCTCGTATCGCGTTTCCTTTCGCGTTGCCGTCTTGAATGTCGCCCAACCCGAGCCGTACAATGAAAGTGAACCGACGTTTACGTTGAATGCCTACGACGAAAGCGGCGTTTTGTTGGATTCTCATAGCCTCTACGATCCCAAGGCGGATACGACCTATTGTGAAACCTTCCTAAATGCCGAAGACGTTCACTACTTCGTCTTAAAACTCCACAGCTACGCCAATCTTGACGGGTATCAAGCAACCGCCGGAATCGATGACCTGATCGTCCAAACGCCCCGGGAGGATTAACCATGAACTTCTTTAAGAAACTCTACGTCCGCAGTTTTCAAAGCATCATGTATGTGGCCACCTTCTTCCTTGACTTCGGAGAACCCGAACGGATCGCCGGAGAAAACGCCCTTGAGCGGCTCGCCGAACGCCTGCATCAAAAAGGCATTACCAAAGTCTTGGTCGTCACCGACCCCGGACTCTGGAAACTCGGCATGGTCAACAGCATCGTCGATGCCTTAGAAAAGAAAGATATGACCGGTCGTGTCTATTACGATACGGTCGCCAATCCCACGATTGATAATATCGAAGCCGCGCTCAAGGTGTATCACGAGGTCGGCTGCCAAGCCATCATCGCCGTCGGCGGAGGTTCGCCGATGGACTGCGCCAAAGGCGTCGGTGCCCGTGTCGCCCGTCCGCATAAATCGATTCCGCAAATGCGCGGATTACTCAAAGTCGGTAAAAAACTTCCGCTGCTCGTAGCGATTCCTACGACTGCCGGAACCGGTTCGGAAACCACGCTTGCCGCGGTCATTACCGATGCCAAAACGCATGAAAAGTTTGCGCTCAATGATCCGCATTTAATTCCGGCCATCGCCGTGCTCGATCCGACCTTAACCTTAAAACTTCCCAAACACATTACGTCCACTACGGGTATGGATGCGTTAACCCATGCCGTGGAAGCCTACATCGGACACGCCAATACACGGAAAACCAAAAAGAAAGCCCTTCATGCGGTGAAACTCATCCATAAAAACTTATTTGAAGCTTACGAACATCCGGAAAATCTCAAAGCCCGCGAAGCCATGCAAATCGCCGCTTACGATGCCGGTGTGGCTTTCACCCGGGCGTATGTCGGTTATGTGCACGCTGTCGCCCATACGTTAGGTGGGATGTATGGTGTCCCCCACGGATTAGCGAACGCCGTGATTCTTCCTTATGTCCTTGAAGCGTTCGGAAAGAAAGCCGAAAAGAAACTTGCCAGACTTGCGGATGTCATTGGCTTAGGTTCGTTTAAGGATTCCCCGGAAGTGAAAAGCAAAGCTTTCATCGCTTGGATCCGTGAAATGAACGCTAAAATGGGCATTCCCGAAAAGTTTGTCGGCGTGATTAAGAAAGAAGATATTCCGCTTCTGGCAAAACGGGCCCAAAAAGAAGGGGTCCCGTTATACCCGGTACCCCGTTTGTTCGACTTGTCAGACTTTATTAAAATCTACGAAGTGATTCAGTAACTTATTTAATCGGAATCAGTTTGCTTTCCGGGCCTTCTTCTTTGAAGAGGGCCTTTTCAATGGTCTCACCGATGATGCGCGTATAAGTATTCACATCGCGGTAGATGACGGTGTTGAACTGTCCGTCCAGACGGGCTCTCATCGTAGTAATCGTGAAGGTGCGTTGGCTGAAACCAAGATCGTATTGGAGGTTCGCTAATTCTTGACCGATGATGATGCCATAGTGGTTCTTGTGGTTTTCC
>CALMWE010000205.1 GCA_937873795.1 uncultured Caryophanales bacterium | reverse complement strand
AACCGACTCCGGAAGAGCGCTTGTTACGTGCTATCTTCGGTGAAAAAGCGGGTCACGTTGTTAACAAATCGCTTTACTGTACGCCGAGTATGGAAGGGGTTGTCGTTGACGTTAAAGTCTTCACCAAAAAAGGGTATGACAAAGATCCTCGTACGTTAGAGCTTGAAAAACAAGAGCGTGATGAGCTTGAACGCGAACACTATGACCGTCTTTTGATGATCGACAAAGAAGAGATGCTTCGCATCGTTTCATTGTTGACAAAACACCCATTGCTCAGTGATGTCAGCATCAACGGTAATGAGTATAAAGCGGGTGAAAACGTCAAAGCCGAAGATCTCAAAGAGGTTAACCGTTTTGCGATGAACAACGTTGTTAAAGCGTTCAGCGACGATGTTCAAGAGAAATACAACCAAACGAAAAACCATTTCCAAAAAGAGAAGAAAAAATTCCGTGACGAACACGAAGAGAAACTCTCTATCTTGGAAAAAGATGACATCCTCCCTAATGGTGTGGTTAAATTCGTAAAAGTGTATATCGCGACGAAACGTAAACTCAAAGTCGGGGATAAAATGGCGGGACGTCACGGGAATAAAGGTATCGTTTCAACGATCGTTCCTCAAGTTGACATGCCGTACATGGCAAACGGACGCTCTGTCGACGTTTGTTTGAATCCACTTGGGGTTCCGTCTCGTATGAATATCGGGCAAATCCTTGAGATGCACCTCGGTATGGTCGGAAAAGAACTTGGGTTCCAAATTCAAGATATTTTTGAAGCAAAACAAAAAGAGTTTATCTCTGAACTTCGTACAAAAATGATCTCTTTCGCCAATGTAGCGGGTCTTATGGACGCGGCGAATGCAATCGGTGCAATGGATGATCAAACCTTTTTAGGCTATGCACAAGATTGGGCCAAAGGGGTTAAATTTGCAACGCCTATTTTCGAAGGGGTTACCGAAGCGGAGTTTGCAAAACTTTTTGAATTGGCAAAACTTGACGACGATGGGAAAATGGAA
>CALMWE010000204.1 GCA_937873795.1 uncultured Caryophanales bacterium | reverse complement strand
TTGACTCGGACCCGAATGCTTCTGGGAGACGAGAAAGTGGATTTTTTACGCACCAAAACGGTTTTGATTGCCGGTCTTGGCGGCGTCGGCGGAACCGCCCTCGAATGTTTGGCCCGATCAGGCATCGAACACTTCATTCTGATCGATGACGATGTGGTCAACCTCACCAACTTGAACCGCCAGATTTTATTTCTTGAAAGCGATGTCGGAAAAAGTAAAACCGAGGTGGCCTATCAACGATTGAAAGCCATCAACCCCGCCATCGAAGCACAGCTCATTAAACAACGGATTTATCCCGAAAGCTTTGAACTCCTCGATGGATTAACCTTCGATTTTGTGGTGGATGCCATCGACAGTGTTCCCGGGAAAGCAACCCTGATTGAAGTGGCCTTGAAACACCATGTTCCGCTGATTATTTCGCTGGGAATGGCCAAACGGCTCGACCCGCAAGCGGTGATCACGACGCGGTTAGGAAAAACCCATCATGATCCGCTCGCCAAATCGCTTCGGAATTTACTAAGAAAAAAAGACATCAACCCCGATGATATTGCCTGTGTCTTCTCCACCGAAGAAGCCTTGAATCATGAATGGACACCCGCTTCCATGATGATGGTGCCTTCGGCAGCGGGATTACAGTTAGCCGCCTTTACCTTAAAGACACTCCTTGAATCCAAAGAAACATCAAAGAAAGAGGAATGAACCATGGAACTTAAGAAAATCGCCGTCATTGCCAAAAAAGCCGGTATCGATGAACGCTATGTCGAACCGTATGGTTTTTATAAGGCCAAAATCGATACCTCGATCATGGCCACGCTTCAAGACAGACCTGATGGCAAACTAGTCTTGGTGAGCGCCATTACGCCGACCAAAGCCGGGGAAGGCAAAACGACCACCTCGATTGCGTTGGCGGAAGGTCTTGCCAAAATCGAACGCAAAGCATTTTTGTGTTTGCGCGAACCCTCTTTAGGACCTGTCTTTGGTATTAAAGGCGGTGCCACCGGCGGTGGCCTTGCCCGCGTCGAACCCAGTGAAGACATTAACCTCCATTTCACCGGTGATATGCATGCCGTGACCTCCTCGGTGAACTTAATCTCGGCCATCATCGATAACCACATTTTCCAAGGAAACGAACTCAAAATCGATCCCACCAAAATCGTGTGGAAACGCGCCATGGATATGAATGACCGGGCGTTACGTGAAATCACCGTCGGTTTAGGGGATAAAAATGGCGTTGCCCGTCAAGATGGTTTCGTGATTACCGTAGCCAGTGAATTGATGGCCATTCTTTGCTTAGCCGAAAATGCCGAAGACTTCGAGCAACGCGTCAATCGCATCATCGTTGCCTATGATGTCGACGACAAACCGATCACCGTCAATGACCTGCACATTTCGCATGCCATCATGAAACTGATGCGTGAAGCTTTAAAACCAAATTTAGTCCAAACCCTGGAAGGAAACCCGGCGTTTATCCACGGCGGACCTTTCGCCAATATCGCCCATGGTTGCAACTCCTTAATTGCGACGAAGATGGCCTTAAAACTCGCTCCCATTGTCGTAACAGAGGCCGGTTTCGGTGCGGACCTAGGGGCTGAAAAATTCTTTGACATCAAATGCCGGGCCGGTCATTTGACGCCTTCGGCGGTTGTCATCGTCGCCACGATACGCGCTTTGAAAATGCATGGTGGGGCATTGCTTGAAGACACCGAAAAAGAAAATGTCGATGCTTTGATGAAAGGCGTCGCCAATTTGGACCAACATTTGCAAAATATGAAAAAGTTTGGTGTTCCTGTGGTCATCAGCATTAACCACTTTGCCACGGATACCGCCAATGAAATCGCCGCCTTGACCGCTTGGTGCAAACAAAATCATTACTCCGTCAGTATGCTCGATGCTTTCTTAAAAGGCGGAGACGGAGCCATTGACCTCGCCAATAAAGTGGTGGAAGCCTTGGAAACCAAACCCTCCGATTTCAAATATCTTTACGACCTCAACCAAAGTGTCGAAGACAAGATTACCTTGATTTGTAAATCCATCTACCGTGCCGGAGAAGTTCGCTTCACCGACTTGGCTAAAAAACAAATTCAAAAGTACGAAGCCATGGGATTTCGGAATGTCCCGATTTGCATGGCCAAAACACCGCAATCATTCAGCGATGACCCCAATGTTTTGGGTGCTCCGCAAAACTATGTTTTGACGATCCGTGAAGTCAACCTTTCAGCGGGCGCCGGGTTCTTGGTGGCTTTGACCGGAGCGATTTTGACGATGCCTGGATTACCGAAACTGCCCTCGGCGGTGAAAATGCAAGAGGTGCCTTATTAATGGAAACGCTGAAATACGATTTGTATGACGTCGTGGAAATGAAGAAACCCCATCCTTGTGCGACCCACAGCAAACTGTTCCAGATCGTTCGTCTTGGCGCAGACATCAAAGTCAGCTGTCTCGGATGCGGAAACTTGATCATGATGTCGCGATTCGACTTCAATAAAAAAATCAAGAAAGTCATCGAACACCACGAAGGTCCCATCGAAAAAAAGGGACAATAAGAAAAGCACGCCCTCTATTAACAAGTAGAGGGCTTTTTTATGGCGTTACTGGAACTGAAAAAGGTATCCAAGTCATTTGGAACGTCCCGTCAAAGGACGCCCGTTTTGGATTCCATTGATGGCGTTTTTCCCTCCCGTGGCTTAGTGCTTATCCATGGATCTTCGGGAAGCGGAAAGTCAACGTTGCTCAATCTTTTGTGCGGTCTTGATACACCCACCTCGGGAACGATTTTTTTCGATGGCAAAGCGTTAGAAAAACAATCGCCCAAAAAGCGTGCCGAAATCCGTCGTTGCCATATGGGACGCGTTTTTCAACACTACGAACTTTTGAATGATTTGGATGCATTAACCAATGTCATGATGCCACTGATGCTCAAGGGGGAAACTCTTGCCGTGGCTCGACAGCGGGGAGAAGAGCTTTTAAGAACTTACGGGCTTGAAGAAAGTGCGTCCAAAAAAGTGGCGAAATTATCCGGAGGGGAAAAGCAACGGTTGGCCGTGATTCGTGCCATCATCCATCGGCCCGAGATCCTTCTTGCGGATGAACCTACAGGGGCCTTGGATCATTCTAACGCGCAAATTGTGGCTGATATGCTCCTCGACTATTCGCATCAAGCGCTGGTGATTGTCGTCACTCACGACCTTCAACTATTCAAAGAAGTTGCCACATCGGTTTTTTGCCTACGGGACCGCAAACTTACCGTTGAAAAATTAAACGAATCTGTCATGGATATACCAAGTTCTTCTCCTTTTGTTCCAACAGTAAGAAAACGAACCTCTTGGTCCTCCCTTTTAGCAAAAACGTATTTTGTTCAAAGAAAGAAAATTCATACGATAAGTCTTCTTTCTTCGGGGATCGCCTGGGCGGCTTGCCTATTGACCGTTGGGTTTGCGTTTGGATCGGGTCCGTCCATTGTGGATGCTTCCAAACAGTTCTTTGATTTTGAGACTGCCTCGGTTTCCAAAGTCAGCAAAACACCCGTGGAAGGAAGTCCCCTGACATTGATGCAAAGTTCGCGCCCGTCAGTTTCGGAAATGTCGCAGTTTTCGCAGCGCTTCGATTCGATGCGTTTTGATGTCGATTTGAATCCTTTGTTTAGCTCCATTCAAGGAAAAGTGGGGCAAAGAGAAATTACTGGGTTTTCCTTTTGCCCAATCCGCAATTTTTCGTTTTCATCCCGCCAGCAAAATATGCTCGTCAAAGGAACACTCCCGACCCATGATGATTTTGAAACGTTGATTATCAATCGGGAGATGGAGCATAAGCTTCTGGAGGAAGAACCGTCTTTGGATATCTTTGACATGCCTTTTCTTATGACTTCACAAGCGACATTCGAGTTGACTCATCCGGAAAATCCATTTTCATCGGTTAAAGAAACTTTCTCGTTTTCTCAGTCGATGCGGATTGTTGCCGTCGTAAAAGAAACCTCGTTTTTGAATGAACCGCGTCTCTTTTACTCCCATCATGCCGCCAGTGACTTTTTGGAGGCAATCGAAGCCCCTCTTTTCAGTTCCATTGTTCATCAACCGGTCAATTGGTTTCAACTTTTAAAGGATGCTTCCGGCAATGACGCTTTATCTTCCTACCGATACCTCATTTTTATCCAAAACGAAGCCAACATCGAAGCCATTTTTCTATTGGCCCAGAAAGAGGGCAATGGATCAAAAAACTTTGAGATTAGCTCGCATGCCTTTACTCATCGTGAGGCGTTGGCAAGCATTGGTTATGTTCTTCGAATCGCGTTGCTCTTTTTTGTCTTGGTTTCTCTATTGGGAAGCCTCTTTATTTTAGGTATTTCGGGGTACTCTTCGTTCATCAGCAAACTGAAGGAATCCGCCATTTTGTTGAGCATGGGAGCAACCTTCAAAGAGATTTGCTCGATTTTCATGAATGAAAGTCTATTTGTCGGCCTTTTTTCAGCCATATTAGCGATTGTTCTTTCGCTTCCTTGTCAGTCGCTTTTCAACTTCTGCTTTGAAAAGTATCTTGGAATCTCTCATCCCATTTCCATCCCGTTTTCCTCTTTTTTGGGTTTTCCGCTTCTCCTTGTTTTTCTTGTCTTATTGTTCTCGATGGGCCTTTCGGTTTTGGCAACCGGAATTCCTGTTGCTTTTTTCCATCAAAGTAATTTAGTTGCCAATCTGAGGGACGAATGAAAGTTCAAATGGTCGGCGTCCGAAAACAATTCGGAACACAAATGCTTTTTAATGATATCAACTATACTTTCCCCGAAAAAGGGCTCGTTGCTGTGCTCGGGCCGTCAGGATGTGGCAAGACAACCTTGCTAAGAATGTTGGCCGGCCTAGAGGGTGATTATTTCGGGTCCATCCGTTTAGGTACTTTTTCTTTGAATGGTTCCTCTAAAGAAGAAAGAAGTGCCTTTCGGCTTGAACACTTGGGTTTCGTTTTTCAAGATTTCCGACTGCTCAACATGGATACCGTAGAGGCCAATGTATTCTTGCCCTATTTGCCTTTTCATCGCATAGACAAAATCAAACAAAAAAGGTTACTCGCCGAGATGCTCCATTGGGTCGGATTGGATGGATTCGAAAAGCGCATCGTCAACACACTTTCGGGAGGAGAAAAACAACGTGTATCGTTGGCAAGAGCTTTAGTGAATGACCCATCCATCGTCTTTGCGGATGAGCCGACGGGAGCCCTGGACAAAGAGCACGGGGAGCAAGTACTAGGCTTGCTAAAAAGAATGTCATCCAGCCGTCTTGTTCTGGTTGTGACCCATGATGAGTCCTTAGCCCAACGTTATGCGGATGTCTTGCTGAGAATTGAAAACGGAAAACTGACGGAAACGATTCTCGAAAAACCTGCAGAAACGTCGCGAAAAGCCATATTTCCACACCATCCGAAAAACAAAGGTGAGAAAAAGCTGCCGCTTTCTTGGTCGGTTGCCCACGCAAAGGGAAACCTCAAACAAAAAAAGTGGCGGACAGCGATGAGCCAAATGGCCTTAGGAATGAGCCTTGTCGGGGTGGGGCTTTCCCTAGCCTTATCGAGCACGATCTCAAGCCGAATCGGGAAAGCACTAACTTCATTGCTCGGAGAAGAGAGCATTGTCATGACTCCCTCAGAAAAGATGTCTCCTTCGCCACAAATTGATGGCGCTCCCATAGAAGAGGTGCGGTCGTTAGTTCACGATTATGCCGACTATATCGACGGTGTTGGTGTTTCCTATGAAAACAACTTTGAGGATATGTTTCAAGACGCCAATCGGTTGGTTCTGGCCCATCATGGACAAAAGCATCCGCTGCCTTCGTTTAGCATGCGCTTAATCAACGACTTCCGATGGCTCATTGACGAGAACGAAACAATCTATCCGTTCCGCCCACCAAAAATGGAAAACGATGAGGTCGTTTTAGGTATCTCCTTCGATGACCTCAAAACCATGACCACGGCATTAGGAATCAAAACTTCGGCCTCATCGCTATCCGCGTATCTGGAAAATAATGCGGTGGTCCTTTCGTTTGAACTTCGAAACGATGAATGGGCTTATGAAGATGAGCAACTGGTAACGCTGATTGGTTTTTATTTGACCGAGAACCCGGTCTTTGTTCATGATAATCCAAGTTGGAATGAATGGTTTTTTGAGCAAGCCATGCGATTCCCGTTTACGACCGTTTTTTCATCACCCGCGGAGTACCCTTGGACGCTTAGAAAAGTCCCTTTTGTCCATCTAAAGGTCAAACCCGAGGATTTTTTCAGAGGAACGCAGAATGACTCCCGTTTTAATCCGTTTGTGTTGGAACGCTTTCGTGTCAAAGAGCACCGTTCGCTTTGTGGCGATGGACTGGTTTGTTCGTCACCACGTTTACAAGTTTATTTGTCCGAAAAAAGAGGGGTTGAAATCGGAACGGTCAACTTGATTCGAAAAAGCGCTCCTTATCTTGGACATTATGTCATTTGCTCTGCTAAGGGCTATGTAATCTATCCCGAAGCTTTGATGGCGGGTTTCTCGCAAGAAACGTTTTTTGCATCAAGTCCTATGTTGCTCGAAGAGGTCATCGATGCGGTGGGCGTCTTATCGGCTCAAGAACAAAACCAAACATTCGTATTGCCCTCTGGGATTCTTTCCGGAAGTTTTCTTACCACGGGAGATGAAGCCGTTCGCCTACACCCTCTTCCCGAAAAACTTCTTTATGGACGCTACCCAAAAGAAGTGGACGAAATCATCATGAGCGAGAAAATGGCCCAAATCCTTTTTTCATCATCCAAAAAGTCCCTGGCGCAAAGCTTGTACATAGGCAGTTTGCTTACCGAAGAAAAAGACGCTTCTCAGACCATCCATCGGACGTTTGGCGTCGTCCCTTTGACGATTGTGGGAGTTGCTGAAGGAACCTCGGCTTTCATTTCACAAAACGATGATTGGGGAATTTCCTTTTTCCGAGATCTTTTGGGTGTGAGCGCTTTTGATCTCATCCCAAGTTCAGTCGCTTTTTCGATAGGGGAAGAGGTAAATGATGATCATCTGCAGAGACTGCATTCACTGTTTCCGGCTTATGAGTTTTCAAACCCTTCACAATTGGTTTCGCAAAGTATTCAAGAAACCACGAGATACGTGAGTTTGGTTTTATTATGTCTGTCGGGTTTGGGCATCCTCATTTCCCTATTACTTTTAGTCTTGATTATTTACCTGTTTTTGATTGAAAATCGAGGTGAAAACGAGCTCCTTTTGACCCTTGGTTTTTCATCAAAAACAAGGCGTGGTTTCGTTATGATTAACTTAGCGGTTTTGTGTGGTCAGACTTTGCTTGTAAGTTGGGGCGAAATGTTGGCCCTCGAAATAGGCCTAGGAATTTTCCTTGATAAGTATTTTAACGTTTCGGGCAACTTAAGCGTTCTTCCTTGGCCTTATTTAGCCATGTTTGCAGTCACCTTTTTCATCCTCGCCATTGTTGAATTTGGCATGACTTTTCTAAAGAAAAACGTTTCTTAGCGAAATGTAAGCGGATACTTTTTTGTTTAAATGTTGTGGAATTTGCACGGGACGAGTGTTATATTGGAAAAGTAAACAAAGTGAAAAGTGTTTACATAATGAAATTTTTCAGAAAGGTCTCGGTTCAAGATGAAAGGTTCAGTCAAGATGTTCAACAAGGAAAAAGGCTACGGCTTCATTCGCACAGAAGACGGCAAGGATGTCTTTTTCCACTATTCTTCCTTAATCATGGACGCCTACAAAACCGCCGAAGTTGGCGAAAAAGTAGAGTTTGAAGTGGAAGAATCCGAACGCGGTCCCAGAGCTACCAACATTCGCAAGATTGCTGAATAGTCAATCGGTCCCCGTAAAAGTCGCTTCGGCGACTTTTTTCTTTTGCCTAAATGATTTATACTATTGAATGCTATTCAATAAGGGGGAGCACACATGGCACTTAAAGCAGGCATCGTCGGATTGCCCAATGTCGGAAAATCCACGTTATTCAACGCCATTACCAATTCCCACGTGGAAGCGGCAAACTATCCCTTCGCCACGATTAACCCAAATACCGGAGTGGTCGCTGTACCTGATCCTCGGTTGGAAGTCTTAAGCGACATTTTTAAGCCGCGGAAGACGATTTACGCAACGTGTGAATTTTACGATATCGCCGGACTTGTCAAAGGGGCGAGCAAAGGCGAAGGTTTAGGCAACCAATTTTTAGCTCACATCCGTGAATGCGACGCCATCGTTGAGGTGGTGCGTTGTTTTGAAAGCAGCGAAATCATTCACGTCGAAAATACGGTCGATCCCGCACGAGACATCGACATAATTAACCTTGAACTAGTTTTCGCGGACTTAGACACTTTAACCAAACGTTTGGATAAAGTGGGGACCAAAGCCCGTGTGCAAAAGGATAAAGACTCGATTGCGGAAGTCGAAATCCTCGAACCTTTGATTGCCGCACTTCAAGCCGGCAAACCGGCACGCAGCGTCCGACTCAGCAAAGAACAGGCGGCTTTTGCTAAGACTACTTATCACTTGCTCACGCAAAAACCGATTATTTATGTCGCCAACGTTTCGGAAGAGGATTATGCTAACCCCGAAGCCGATAAACATTTCCAAACGGTCAAACGCATCGCCTCGCAAGAAGGCGCCGAAGCCATCCCGGTTTCGTGTGAAATCGAATCGCAACTTTCCGGACTTCCCAAAGAAGAAAAGAAAGAGTTTTTAGAGTCCCTCGGCGCGACCGAATCCGGCCTTGATAAAGTCGTTAAAGCCGCTTTCCGTCTTCTCAATCTCAGCACGTTCTTCACCTGCGGCGCAGATGAATGCCGGGCTTGGACATTCCCGAAAGGTTATCTTGCCCCTCAATGTGCGGGTGTCATTCACAGCGATTTCGAACGTGGTTTTATCAAAGCTGAGGTTTATACCTATGACGACATCGTCAAATACCGGACCGAACTCGCTGTTCGCGAAGCCGGAAAAATGCGCGTTGAAGGAAAAGATTATGCTCCTCAAGAGGGAGACATCATGTTCTTCCGCTTCAACGTCTAGGGGGAACTTATGAATCGCATTGGATTTGCCAAAGATATTCATCGCTTAGTGCCCAATCGCAAACTCATTTTGGGTGGTGTTGAAATCCCTTTTGAAAAAGGTCTTCTTGGCCATAGCGATGCAGACGTGGTGCTCCATGCCGTCACTGAAGCCATCCTTGGTGCTCTCGCACTCGGTGATTTAGGAACTCATTTTCCGGATAGCGATTCCCGATACAAAGACATTGATTCCTCGCTCTTAGTTAAAAAAGCGGTGGAACTGATGAAAAAGGAAGGCTATGCGGTTGGAAATGTCGATGTCACCATCGTCCTTGAAAAACCTAAAATTGCTCCCTACATTTCGAGTATTCAACAACGCCTTGCCACGCTTTTGGAAGTGACATCAAAAGAAGTTTCCGTCAAGGCTTGTACCAACGAAGGCCTCGATGCTATCGGTCGCGGCGATGCTGCCGAAGCAGACGCCATTATCTTGCTTAGAAAGGTCGATTAATTTATGGAAAAACCCATTCGTGTCCGTTACGCTCCAAGTCCCACCGGATTCTTGCACATCGGTGGTGCCCGTTCGGCACTTTTCAATTATTTGTTTGCCAAACACCATGGCGGAACATTCGTGTTCCGGGTCGAAGATACTGACATTGAACGTAACGTCGTCGGTGGCGAAGAAAGCCAACTCAATGATCTCATCTGGTTGGGCATTCTTCCGGACGAATCCCCTGCAAAACCCAATCCAAAATACGCCCCGTACCGCCAAACCGAACGTTTGGATACCTATCACCAATATGCCCAATGGCTGCTTGAAAAAGGCTATGCCTATGAATGCTACTGTTCCGAAGAAGAACTCCAAGCCAGCCGTGATGCACAAATGGCCAACGGAATTGCGGCTCCACAATACGATCGCCACTGTCTGCATTTGACCGCTGAACAAAAAGCTAAATACATCGCCGAAGGAAGAAAACCTTGTTTACGCCTTCGCATTCAAGACCATCACGACATTGCCTTTGATGATTTGGTCCGCGGACCGGTTCATTTCAATAACGATGATATCGGCGACTGGGTCATCGTCAAGAGCAACGGTATCCCCACCTACAACTTTGCGGTGGTCATCGATGATCATTTGATGGAAATCACCCATGTCTTCCGTGGCGAAGAACATCTCTCGAACACGCCCAAACAAATCCAACTCTACGAATATTTCGGTTGGGACATTCCCCGTTTCGGCCATATGACGATCATCGTCAACGAACACGGCAAAAAATTGTCCAAACGCGACCACGACATTCTGCAATTCATGTCTCAATACCGTGAACTCGGATTTTTGCCCGAGGCCATTTTCAATTTCATTCTTTTATTGGGTTGGACGCCCTCGGATAACCAAGAGTTTTTCACAATGTCTTCGGCAATTGCTGCGTTTGAAGAAAGCCGTATGTCCGCTTCCCCGTCTATGTTTGACCCCAACAAGATGATGTGGATGAATAACCATTACATCCGGCAATTGGATGATGCGACGTTCTTAAAATTCATCAAGCCGTTTATTGCCCGTTTGACGGATATTTCTGGCAAAGATGACGCATGGGTGTTATTCCTTGGTAACCTGTTTAAAGAACAAATGCGTTTTGGCGCCGAAATCGTTGAATTAGCTAAACCGCTGTTCACTCCGCTTGAAGTGAATGATCCGGAATCTCTTGAGGTACTGGCTCTTCCGACAACCACCCCGGTCATCGAGGCATTTGCCAAACAAGTGGAAGCGATGAACGATTTCGAAAATGAAACCGTCAAAGCTGCTTTCAAAGCCGTTCAGACCGCTTTAGGCGTCAAAGGAAAGCCATTATATATGCCGATTCGTTTGAAGCTGACGGGTATCCCACATGGCGTGGAAATCGTCAATATCGTCAAATTGTTGGGAAAAGAAGAGGTCCTCCGCCGGTTGCGCGGATAGATTTCGCTTTCAATTATACTTTCATGTAAGTATAATAAGTTAGGCCCATCATGAAACCACAACGCATCAAGTTGACAAAATCCCAAATGATCGATGGCGAATGGTCGACCACTGAAGCCCTGTGCCTCGGTGAAGCCCTCACCGAAGATATGTCTCGGCTTCGTTTCCAAAACGACGATGAAGACCTGCTTTTAACCTTTGGTCCTCAAGAAGTCGCTATCAAAACGTATACTTCCGATGGGTCCTCTCAAGCCCTCTTGAGACTTCACCAAACGACGACCGGGCGCTTTGTCCAACATGACTATGTGATTGAATTCGCCTTCATTCTGAACGCTATGCACCATGAAGGGTTGAGTTTATTCATCCAATATGACATCTATCAAAACGGCGAAAAAATTGCCGAAAATTCTCTAAGAACGGAGGTCATCGAAGCATGAGCATGGAAAATATTCTCCGACAACGGATCAGCGACGTCTTATCCTCGATGGCGCTTTCCGTTACTCTTGAATCTATCGTCATCGAAAAAACCAAGGACGCTGCCCATGGTGATTTTGCGACGACCATCGCCATGCAAATGGCCCGTCAATTAAAGAAAAACCCGTTCACGATTGCCGAAGAAATCGTAGCCAAAATCAACCGCGACGGCATTGAAAAGATTGAAATCGCCAAACCCGGTTTCATCAATTTCTTTTTGAAAGCCGAAACGATTTCCAGCATCATCAAAACCATCATTGAACAAGACAAACATTACGGTCAAAGCACTGAAGGCAACGGTCATAAAGTGAATGTCGAATTCGTTTCCGCCAATCCGACCGGCGCACTCCACTTGGGGCATGCCCGCGGTGCTGCCTTAGGCGATTCCATTTGCCGCCTTTATGAAAAAGCCGGATTTGATGTAACCCGCGAATTCTATGTGAATGACGCCGGCAACCAAATCGATAACTTGGCGCTCTCCATCTACGCCCGTATGAAAGAAGCCAACGGCGAAGAAGTCGTTTTCCCGGAAGACGGCTACCATGCCCGTGACATCATCGTGATGGCCAAGAAACACAAAAAAGAATTCTTGGACAAAGATGGTCACATGCTTCCGTTTGAAAAAATCTCCGCAAAACTCAAGAAATTGGGCATCAAAGAAGAACTTGCAACGATTCGAAAAGACCTCAAGGATTTCCGAGTCATCTTCGATAAATTCAGTTTTGAAACCAAGATTCGTTCCGATCACGGTGCTGAAAAAGTCCTCTCCGGTCTCGCTTCTCACATCTACCAAGAAGATGGGGCAACCTTGCTGAAAACCTCAGCCTTCGGTGATGACAAAGACCGCGTTATTATCAAAAGCGATGGAAATTTCACATACTTCCTTCCCGATATCGCCTACCACCTTGAAAAGCTCAGCCGCGGATACGACCAATTGATTGATATTCTCGGTGCGGACCATCACGGTTACATCAATCGGATGAAAGCCGCGTTGACCATGGCGGGTTACCAACCGACCATCCTCAAAGTTGAATTGATCCAAATGGTTCGTTTGATCAAAGACGGACAAGAAATGAAGATGAGCAAACGCAGCGGCGTGGGAGTAACCCTCAAGGAACTCTGCCACGAAGTCGGCGTTGACGCCACACGCTACTTCTTCGTTGCTCGCGCTTCTAGCGCCCACTTGGACTTCGATATGAACCTAGCGACCGAAAACAGCAGTGCCAATCCGGTGTATTACGCCCAATACGCGCATGCTCGGCTCAGCAAGCTCTTACGAAGCGCTTCGGCCCGTCACCTGTCCATCGATGACAGCGGGGCAAGTCTCAAGGAACCCAGCGAATTAGCCTTGCTCAAGCACCTCGCGGATTATCCCGGTGAAGTGCTTGCAAGCGCCCTCAACCGGTCCCCCGAGAAAATGACTGCCTACATTCAAAAATTGGCCAATCTGATTCACGGCTTCTACACCGAATGCCGAATCATCGATGCCGCCAACGTGCCCATGACTTCCGCCCGTTTAGGACTCGTCAAAGCCAGCCGCATTGTCCTCAAAGATGCGCTCAATCTGATCGGCGTAACTGCGCCCAACAAAATGTAAAAGGAGAAACACTATGCTCAACAAATCCATGCTCGACATCGCCTACGACATCATCACGGCGAAAAACGCTCCCATCGCTTTCAAAGAGATGTGGGAACAAATCGTCAAAATCCAAGAACTCAGCGAAGAAGATTCGCACAAGAAGATCAGCCGTTTCTACACGAACCTTTCGTTAGACGGCCGCTTTGTCACGCTCGGCGAAAACATGTGGGACCTCCGTGCACATCACACCTTCGATAAAGTGCACATCGATATGAACGATGTCTACCGTGATGTCGAAACCATCAGCGATGATGATGAAGAAGAAAAAGAATACATCGAGATGCTCGATAAAGAAACCGGCAAAGAAACCGTCGAAGAAGACGCTGCCGCCGGCTACGAAAAAGAAGAAGACGGCGAAGAGGAAAAGCCCTCCGAAACCGAAGAAATTTACTAAACAGCTGAATTGGATAAAGGAGAAACATTATGCCATTAGTCAGTATGAAGGAAATGCTTAACAAAGCCTACCAAGAACATTACGCCGTCGGACAATTCAACATCAACAACGTTGAATGGACCGCTGCCATCCTCGATGAAGCCCAAACGCTCAAGACCCCGGTCATTCTCGGCGTCACCAGCGGTGCGGCCAAATACATGGGCGGTTGGAACACTGTCGTCGGATTAGTCAAAGGATTGATGATTGACCACAAAATCACGATTCCCGTGGCGCTCCACGTGGACCATGGTGATAACGTTGAGGTTTGCAAAGCGGCCATCGATGCCGGATTCACCAGCGTCATGATCGATGCTTCGCACTTCGCGTTTGAAGAGAATATCCGCCAAACCAAAGAAGTCGTTGATTACGCTCATGCGCGCGGCGTCAGCGTCGAAGCGGAACTCGGACGTGTCGGCGGTCAAGAAGACGCCGTCGTCGCCGAATCGATGTATGCTATCCCGAGCGAATGCAAAACCTTAATCGATGCCACCGGCATTGACTGCATCGCCCCGGCGTTAGGCTCCGTCCACGGACCTTACCATGGCGAACCGAAACTCGGTTTTAAAGAAATGAAAATCATCGCTGATTTGGTGAAGATTCCCTTAGTTCTTCACGGCGGTTCGGGTATTCCCGAATTCCAAATCAAAATGGCGATTGAACGCGGCACCGCGAAGATTAACGTCAACACGGAATGCCAACAAGAATGGACCAAGATTGTCCGTGCCGTATTAGCCAAAGATCCCGATGTTTACGATCCTCGAAAGATCATCGGACCGGGCAAAGAAGGCATCCGTCAAGTCGTTCGTGCCAAATGCCAAATCTTCGGTTGCATCAATAAGGCTCTTTAGTTTATAATTAAACCTCGGCTCTTCCGAGGTTTTTTATTCCTTAAAGGTGGGGTACCCAGATGACAGATGAAATTTATCATCTAATCGAAAAGTTTGACACGATTACAATCTTCGGACACGTCTATCCCGATGGCGATTGCTATGGATCGCAAATCGGTCTACGCGAAGCACTGCGTGCGACGTTTCCTGAAAAGAAAGTTTATGCCTTAGGTTCGGGATTTCGTGCTTTCCTTGAACGCATTGCTCCGATGGACCAGGTGGATGACGAGGTCATTGCCCGTTCTTTAGCCATCATTGTCGATGTCGGTAATACCGCACGCATCGAAGACCAACGCTATGCTTCAGCGCGGATGACAATCAAAATTGACCATCACGTTCCGGACGGCTCATGGGCGGATTTGGAATGGATTGAAACCGAAGCTTTAGCGGTCTGTGACATGATTGCCGGTTTTGTCATTGAACATCATTTAAAAATCTCCGTGGCGGGCGC
>CALMWE010000203.1 GCA_937873795.1 uncultured Caryophanales bacterium | reverse complement strand
ATTCTTTTACCGAGATATCTTTTATGGGTCTTTTTTTGAGTAACGATACAAAAGCATCTTTGATGATGGCTTTGGTCACACGGATACGATGATCTTCTTTGACACTCGTCATGGTTTTGTCCTCCAAAACAACAAAAAGGTTGTTAAGCGTTGCTTTTCGCAACAAGATGGCACAGGTTGTGGGTGGACTTTTTTAAGTCCTTACTTCACAATAATAGTGTAGCACATAAACAACACTTTGTCGGGCAATCATACTGAGTGTCAATCAGAAAGCGTCGGTGATCCTATGGAAAAGATCTATTTAGTAACAGGTGCCTATGGCCATTTAGGAAACGTCATCATTCGGAACCTTCTTTCGGAGAGACAAAAGGTCCGTGCTTTAGTCTTGCCTAACGATATCAATGACATGTTCGCATTAATGCCCGTAACAATCTTTCGTGGAGACGTAACCAAGAAAGAAACGTTGATTCCTTTCTTTGAACATACCGAAAACGAAGAACTCATCGTTATTCACTGCGCAGGTATCATTTCCATCTATGCACAATATAATAAACTCACCCATGACGTGAACGTCACCGGAACAAAAAACATGGTGGATCTCGCTGTCGAATATGGAGTCAAGAAATTCGTCTATGTGAGTTCGGTTCACGCTTTAAAAGAAAAACCCAAAGGCGAAATCATCTCGGAACAAGATTACTTTGATCCCAGCGACGTTGAAGGTGATTACGCTAAAACCAAAGCGGAAGCTTCTCAGTATGTTTTGAATGCACAGGACAAACTCGATGTCACCATCGTTCATCCCTCCGGAATTATCGGTCCTTATGACTTTTACGAAAGCAACACGACGAAACTATTCGAATCCTATATTCAAGGAACCCTTCGAGTGATCGTTAAAGGCGGATACGACTTTGTCGATGTCCGCGATGTGGCCTCGGGTATTTTAGCCGCAGCGGAAAAAGGACGACGCGGAGAATGTTATATTCTTTCGAATCGCTACATCACGATAAAAGACATGTTTGATGCCTTATCCATCATTGGAAGCATCAAACGTATTCGTGTCATCCTTCCGGTCTGGATTCCTAAGATGGTCGCCCCCATTCTTGAGAAACATTACCAAAAGAAAAAGCAAGTGCCTTTATTTACCGGGTATTCTTTATCAACGATTAAATCGAATAGCTATTACACACATCAAAAAGCCACGAACGAACTTGGCTATCAACCCAGGAGCATTTTGGAAACTATGTCCTCGATTTACCAATGGGGTGTATGCGAAGAAGGCAACAAAACTCACGATTAAGCCCGCTTAGCAAATCCTTTATTTTCTTTTGGTTTTTCGAAAACGGAGCAAACGAAATTGGCTTTTCCTTCCCAAAGCAACGGGTGGGGAACCTTTTTTAGTAAAAGAAATAAGTGATAGTATATATTCAATAGCCTACAAAACCAAATGGAGGATTTTGTGATGAAAATCGCATGTAAGCGTTGTGGTCAAATGATTGACCAAGATAGCGTTTTTTGTAAATATTGCGGGGACAAAACGGATTTTCAAGTTACTCCTATAGATCTTCCCACAAAGCAATTAAAGGATATCTTTGAGTGCATCCAAAGATCGCTATTACAGAATTCTTCTTATTCTCAAGAAGCGTTTGATTCGAAATTCAACCGGTTCAAAACATATGAAAACCGAGTCTTGAACGATAATGAGTACTTCCGCATATTGGTCGATGTGATTTTCTACTCTGGGTTTAGAGCTTCGACTGTCAGTAAATATCTAGAAACGATTCATCAACATTTCCCTGATATCCAAACGGTTCGTGCTTATTCATCAGATAAAATCGGAAACATTTGTCATGATCCAAAAATGATTAAGAATCGGGCCAAAATCGAAGCAGTATGCCATAATGCGAAGACCTTTGAAAAACTGATAAAAAAACACGGTTCTTTCAAAAATTTTGTCCGTTCCTTTGGTGATATGTCGGATGACAAAAACCTTTTCAAATTTAAAGACGCTTTGCAAAAAAACTTTGCTTTTTTGGGTGGCATTACCGTGTATCATTTCATGATGGATATCGGTCTTAACGTTTTGAAGCCGGATCGTGTCATGATGCGCATTTTTTCTAGATTAGGTCTAATCTCCAATGAAAAGGATTTTAAAGGAGCGGTCCTGATGGGGAGAGCATTTAGCAAAGCTACAGGACTTCCGATTCGTTATATTGACGTGATTTTTGTGATGTATGGACAACTCAACCAAGAAATGATCACAAGCATTTGCACAGAGGAAAATCCAAAATGTCATCTTTGTGGTGCGAGCGGTTTTTGTGATTTCTTTTCCAAGCGTCATTGAAACTTCAAAAATTAAGGCACTAAAAAACTCTCCTCATCGGAGAGTTTTCATTTGTTAACTAATCATAAACGTCACGAATCGATCGTGATAATACATACTCCATTGAGGATCCGCTTCATACGCATCCACTGATCCATCCGGTACGATAAACCATAATCCGGGTCTTGAAGGATTTCCTCCTGACCATGTCATTTCGCCAAAGCAAACCGCACTGGCAAGAATGGGCGGAGTCACCGCATCAATATAAACATGCAAATACGTAGGTGTATTGCTATTCGCATACCTAAAAGCGTCATACCCAATACTCAAAATCCCTTTTCCAATATGGATTTCCGCTAAGTCTCTACAATAACTGAATGCTTCTCGGCCAATATATTCCACCGAATCCGGAAGTTCTAAAGACGAAAAGTTTCCATGAGCGAACGCACTGGGTCCGATGTAGATCAAACCTTCCGAGAATGAAATCCCTTCTTCAAGGGCGACTTGCAAGACTTCCGTGATGTCAAACGCCCGGTCATCGATGCTCAGCACATTGCTTGGGATCACGATTTCACTTTGTGAACCTAAATTATCGCATTCATAGAACGCTTGGACACCGATGTTCCGTAAACCGGTTCCAAATTCCACGCTGTAAAGGTTTGGACAATTTGCGAATGCCCGTGTGCCTATCGAAGTCACTTTATCGGGAATGACCAATTGGAAAGGCGATTGACTGTTTCGGAAGGCTCCTGTTTGAATCGTCGTCAAGGTATCGGGAAGAGCAATTTCATCCGTGCAGAAGAAATTATTGAATGCATCCACGCCGATACTGAGGACCGGCTTGCTGTGGATGTAATCCGGAATTAAAAGGGTTCCCCCCACATAAGTCGTGTCATTATATCCGGTAATCTTTACCGCGGTATCGTATTCGATATATTCATAATGGTTGAATTCTCCCACGGATCCCCATCCTGCATAAAGCGTCATGTCTTCCAAAGGAAGGTCGCTGGCGAAATTCCATTCTTGGGTAAAGTTACCAAGGTTGTCTTTGAGCCACCACCCGTTGAAGGTTAACGCGCCGTTGGTAAAGTCCGTCGTAGTGGGCATCGCATACATATTGGTCCGTTCGGTATCGTCAAAGGATAGATAGGTGGTTTGTTGACTGATCGGAAGGGTGCCTGCTCCTCCGTTTAAATCAAAAAAGGCCGTGTAGGTATTCTTAAACCATTGGGCGTAAAGCGTCATATTGTCCGCGATGGTATCCGTGGCAAAGTCCCAGTAGGTTCCTCCCGAAGGACTATCCGTCCATCCTTGGAGGAAATATCCGATACGGGTTAAAGAAGGTTGAGTCAGCAAAGAACCGATATCCGCACTTTGAGGAGAAGGCGGGTCAATCGAGTTATACCCATTGAGATCAAACCAAACGGTTCTTAGGTTACTGACCTCACTGGATGAACTGTCTTCCTCGGATGAACTCGAAGAAGACGGCCAATCGTAAGTCGAACATTGGTAGACGCCAAAAGCCACCAAACCAATGATGGAAA
This sequence comes from uncultured Caryophanales bacterium, assembly GCA_937873795.1. Classification (GTDB taxonomy): domain Bacteria; phylum Bacillota_I; class Bacilli_A; order RFN20; family CAG-826; genus CALMWE01. Next base: position 7,027 of record CALMWE010000203.1, on the reverse strand, counting down.
CAGAAATTATGAACCCGACCAAACGTGGACGACGTTTATGTTCTTTCATAGGCAAACTCTCCTATTTATCATTATATTCTCTCTCATCCATTTTGTTTCCCGTTCTCCAAACGGTGTTTCGCGTTATACTGAAACTATGGAAAAATCGGCCGACTTTGATGCCTTTTTACATCAACAACAAAAGAAAGACGAAGAAACTCTTCAACGTGTTCAAACGTTTCTTTTGCTGAAACTTAAAAAAGCAAAGGAACTTCAACGGCCGAACTTGATTGTCAATGCGAAAAACCTGATGGCGGAAATGAACCTCAAAGCCTCGCCCGTGATTTTTGCTAAAGCGATGCTTTCTATTAAGAAACCCACCGATGAGATTCTCTTTGGCAATGCCACTCGTCCGGGAGCGACATTGACGATTTGTTATGACCTATAAAAGGCTTTGGACCCTATGCAATTGATTGAGGTGGTGTTTTTGCTCAAAATAATCAGTGACATCCAAGCCCTATCATTTATCCTCATGATGATTGTTTTTATCGTCTTCTGTTTTTTTATGGCTAAACGTGTTTTTAGAAAGAATGAGCCAACGGATCGTGGAGAAACGCGCGTTGAAGAGGTTCTCCGCAATCTGGATTCCGGTCGAAGCATCCATCATCTCATCTTGGTTCATGACGGCCAAAGTACGGAGATTGATCATGTCTTCATTCATCCCAATGGAATCTTCGTGATTGAAACCAAAGATTTTTCTGGAATGATTGTCGGGGATGAAAACCAAGATCAATGGACCCAAATTAAGAACAATGAATTATCCGAACGTCATTTTCAAAACCCCATCAAGCAAAACCAAGGTCACATCGTTGCACTTTCCAAAACCCTCGACCCTCTAGGAGAGTTTCGTTTTCAAGGACTGGTTGTTTTTGCCGGTTCGGGCAATATTCATAACGTAAAAACCAATGAGAAAATCGTCACGACTTTGAGCCACCTCAAAAGTATTATTGAAACGCTTTGTGTCCAAAGGTTGACAAAGAAAGAGATCGAAGCCATCTACCTGTTTCTCTCAAACTTGAAAAGGAACGGAAAAGTCTCTCAGGACATGCATGTTGCCCAACTTACACAACGCCATAAGGGTTCATCCGATAAGCATTAAAAACTTCTATGTTCCGTTCAGCGGTCGGAACGGTGGGATTTGAACCTATGACCCATACCGCTCAAGCTGTAAACGATTTCTTTGATGGTTGTTAGGACTATCTTCAATGAACGTTCAGAAAAACATAGAACAATCGTTTTCGGCATATTTCCCGTATTTTTTAACTATCGAGTAATTAAAAGGCCGATAAAATCAGACAAATAGCCAAAATGTCATACTTTTGTATTAAAATAAACTAAAATATATGACAAACCCATTCGTTATGATATAGTGTATAGGTACGCAAAGGAGGATTTTTTCATGCTTGACATAATCCAAGAACTACTGACCCATAGCCCCTTTTCCCAAGAAGCGATTGCTTTATTTTTGGAATGTGACCAGTCCACGATTTCGAAATGGAAATCGGGAGACCGGAAAATGCCTGCTGAAAAGTTTGAAAAACTATGCCATCTTGTTGGTTACTCGCTTGAAGACTATGCTCAAGGAAAACCGTTATCCATTAAGAATGTTGCTCATTTTCGTAGTGACTCTCTCTCCAATGAAGATTTAAACGCGCTTGCTGAACTCAACAAAATGGCGGCCAATTTAGCCATGCTCGAGAGGCTGTCAAATGAAAACAAGTAAACCCAACATTTCTGATTTGGCAGACAAGGTGCGTCGTTTATTAAATTACGATGCGAATGATCCGATTGATTTCAGCGACCTATGCAGTCGCAACCCAAACCTAACGATCGTTGAGCGGCCCTTTTCCGATAAGACCTCCGGAATGTGTATTAAAAACGAACCTGGAAGCGGGATCATTGCAATCAACTCTTCCATGCCCCTTGGTCGCCAGCATTTTACCTTGGCGCATGAGTTGTATCACTTGTATTTTACCGAGACTCCTTTTATCGTATGCCCTGATGATGAAAGTTCTTCACAAAACGACGAAGAAAAAAAGGCGAACGAGTTTGCAATGTTCTTTTTAATGCCCAATTATGGCTTCTATGGGTATTTTGAAGACATGTGTGGCGGGGCATTGACGATTGACACCATTTTAAAAATGGAACATTACTATCAGGTTAGCCGCCGTGCTTTGTTATCCAAACTTTGCTTTCTGAAATTGTTGGATCCCGTTTATAAAGAACAGTTCCTAGTTAACATCGTTCGAACCGCTTCAGAAAAAGGTTACCCCAAAAACCTTTATCAATCCCCTTGTTTCGCTCAATCAACGACCTATGGGAAATATGTTGCCCTGGTTAATGACCTTTTTTCACGAGGTGTAATCTCTAAGCAAAAACGCGATGAGCTTTTATTGGATGCTTATCGGGACGATATCGTCTTCCCGCAACCTGAAGGTAAATAAACATGGCGCGGAAAGTATTTTTGGATACCGACCTACTGAGTTCTTTTTTATGGATTGGAAAGACCAACTATTTAATAAAAGTTCTTCCGGATTATGACATTCGTGTCCCCTACCAAGTCACCCTCGAGATTAAACGTCCAGTTCCAGGATTAAAAGCCCTTCAAAACAAGTATTACGGCGCAAAAGCGAACGGGGATTTTAAGGAAGAGCGTGATTTCGAGGCGCCCTCTGATGAATATCGCGAGTACCTGCGATTGACCCATGGCATCGGGTTTCCAAAAACCATCGGAAGCGGTGAAGCTGCGGGCATTGTTTTAGCCAAAAAATATCAAGGAGTTCTCGCCAGCAACAACCTTTCAGATATCGCTTATTTCGTTGCCCGTTTCGGTATTGCGTGCATTACAACTTGCGATATTTTATTGGCGTTACTTGACCAATCCATCTTAACCGAAAAGGAACTTTCAAAAGTCTATTCGGATATGCTCGAGCATAAGCGCATGCTTCCGTATCCTACTTTTTCGGAATTACTGAAAGCCCGCACCATGGGACAATACAAAGCCAATCCTATCCCATAAGGGTGGAAACAAAAGCGTATTCTTGTTCATTTCAAAGAAAAAGAGGATGAACTATGTCCCTAATCGTCACAAATGAAATTGCCGCCTTTCTTAAAAAGAAAAGCCCGGAACTCAGTCAACTCATCGACCAAGTCGGTTTGATGTCCATCAAAACCACCGGCCGTATTTTTCCTGACCTTGTTTCCTGCATGATCGGCCAAATGATTTCCACCAAAGCCGCGTCCACGATTGAAGGTAGGTTCGTTGACTTAGTTCATGAAGTCACCCCGGAGCATATCCTCAAGGTCGATATCGCTTCCATCAAAGCCTGTGGCATGTCCTTACGGAAAGCCACCTATATCCACAGACTTGCCGAAAGCGTCCACTCCGGAAAACTTAGCTTCGAAAACTATCCTTCCCTCAGCGATGATGACCTCATCAAGTCGCTCAAAGCCATCGATGGGATTGGTCAATGGACCGCGGAGATGATCGCGATGTTTACCTTGGACCGCGAAGATATCTTCAGCTATGACGACTTAGCCCTCCGTAACGGCATCGTCAAAGTCCATCACCTCAAGAAAATGGACAAGACGATTTTCAAGCGTTACCAAAAGAAATACCATCCCTATGCCTCGTATGCCGCGCTTTATTACTACCATGCCTACGATGGGAAGGCGAAATAAGCATGAAAAAAACACACACCCTTCGAAATGTCCTGCTGATTTTCCTTTTTTTGATGCTGCTCCTCGGTTTATGGGGTTTCTATCTGCCCCCTGCTTTTTTGACGGGTTTGCCCTTTTTCGTGGCGTGGATCTACGCCACGCTGGTGATGGTCTTGACGGTCTGGGCCCTTGTGACCACTGTGCGGGATAGGCTCCACCGTAAAGAAAAGGAAAAACAGATTAAACTTCAAACCTCTTTTGGTACCGAAGATGCCCGACAAATGTTTGAGCGGCGCTTTCACCGCTTGTCCCAACGCCTTGGACGGCTCCATGGCTTTCTGAGTTTGGCCTTATCGCTCCTATTCATCGCCACCGGCATCGTTCAAGGCCTCTACCACCTTTTTGCCGATATCTTGACCCAAGGCGGTTCGGTCAACCTTCAGGTGTATTTCAAACTCGGCGATACGCTTCGGCTTTTCCAAGTGCTTGTCTTCGTGCTCTTTGTTCTTCTGATAGCAGCCTTAACGACCCATTGGCTCCTCGCCCTTAGGTTTAAGCGTCAACGCCCAACCGCTTTGCCCTCAAAAACGGCGTTGGAAGCGCCAAACGTTGAAAACGAGGAAATACCCGATGATCCCGCTTCCGTGCCGTTTGAAGCATTTGAAACAGCAAAAAAAGAGCCTAAAGTGGAGCCCGAAGCAAACCCTGCTTCACCAAAAGTCCTTGAAGACTCTTCGAGGGATAAAATCCACCCGGAGAACGTGATGCCACCCAAAGAAGAAACTTCCCTCACCGCGGAATCTTTACAACTCCTACAAACCCTCATGGACGAAGTCGAAAAGAAAGTTGCCCAGTGGGCGCTTCCTCATCCCTCGACGTTCACTCCGCTTCCGGGTTTACCCAATGTCGCCTGGGTCCAAGAGGATGCGTTGTTCATTTACTTTGATTACGCCTCAAAACGGAAATCAGTTCTTGAGGAATGCCTCAAGCATGATCCCAAGAAGTTTCCTCTCTCGGACATCGAAAAGGTGGTCCTTGAAGGTCCCTCCCATGCCGAACTCTGTGCCTTCTATTACCATGAAAACAAGGAACTTCATAAACTTCTCTTTCCGAAAGATTGTCTGGAAGTCTTGACCCGTCTGATTGGAAAAGAAAACGGATAACCCCATCGATCCCAAGGAAGGCCCACCCTTCCTTTTTTCTTGACAGGATAATCACTTTCCTTGGTAAAAAGAGCGAATTACGCTATAACATAACTATTGAGGTAACTCTATGGAGCGCATGCCTGTAGTTTTTATCGGTCACGGTTCCCCGATGAATGCCATCGAAGACAACGTCTTTACCCAAGGTTGGAAAGCGTTAGCCAAAACCCTTCCCACCCCGAAAGGCATTTTAATGGTGTCCGCCCATTGGTATACCAATAGCCTGTGTACCACCAACGTCTCGGAGCCCAAAATGATCTACGACATGTATGGCTTCCCCGAAGCGCTCTATCGGGTGAAGTATCCCGTGAAAGGGTCTCCCGAACTTGCTAAGCGTCTTCAAGCCCTTTTAGGAAGTCAACTTTCCATCGACAATACCTGGGGCCTTGATCATGGCGCTTGGTCGGTGCTTGTGCACCTCTTCCCCAAAGCCGATATTCCCGTGGTCCAACTCAGCGTCCATGCCGCCTTACCGCCGAAAGCCCTTTATGAGATCGGTCGAACTCTAAGAATCCTCCGCGAGGAAGGCATACTCATCATTGGCAGCGGCAACATCGTCCACAACCTCCGGCGCGTGGACTGGGAGCACGCTACCACCGGTTATCCCTGGGCCGACGCCTTCGATCACGCCATCAAAGAAGCCATCCTGAATTTCGACCACGAGACGTGTCTCGACTACGCCCACTTGGACGGAGCCCCTCTTGCGGTTCCCACCCCCGACCACTACGATCCCTTACTTTATGTCTTAGGGGCCACTTACCCCGAAGAGCCTATCCAAATCTATAACGACACCCGCACCATGGGCTCCCTTTCCATGACCAGTTATGTGTGGGGTCTACCCTCAAAGGAGAAAGAAAAAAAATGAAAATCGCAAAAAACATTACCCAACTGATTGGGAATACCCCGCTGTTGGAATTAACCAAAACCGAAAAGAAATACAAACTCAAAGCCAAACTGATTGCCAAAGTCGAATCCCGCAATCCGGGTGGTTCGGTCAAAGACCGCATCAGCCATAACATGATCCTCAAAGCCGAAAAAGAAGGCTTATTGACCAAAGACTCCGTGATCATCGAACCCACCAGCGGCAATACCGGCGTGGGTCTGGCCATGATTGCGGCCTCCAAAGGCTACCGTCTCATCCTCTGCATGCCCGAAACGATGAGCATCGAACGCCGTGCCCTGCTTAAAGCCTATGGCGCGGAACTCGTCCTCACCGAAGGACCTAAAGGCATGAAAGGCGCCATTGCCAAAGCCAATGAAATCGCCGCCTCGCTTCCGCACGCCTTCATCCCCGCCCAATTCGATAACCAACATAACCCCGAAATCCACTTCTTGACCACCGGCCCGGAAATCTGGAAACAAACCGAAAAGCAGGTCGACATCTTCGTCGCCGGCATTGGAACGGGTGGTACCATCACCGGAGTCGGCCGTTATCTAAAAAGTAAGAAACCCTCGGTTAAAATCATCGGGGTTGAACCTTCTGCTTCCCCGGTGTTAACGCAAGGCATCGCGGGTCCGCATAAGATCCAAGGCATCGGCGCGGGCTTCGTCCCCAGTGTCCTCGATACCAAGATTTATGATGAAATCCTTACGGTTACCAACGAAGACGCGATGGCCACCGGCCGTGAACTCGCGCGTTTGGAAGGCTTACTTGTTGGGATCTCCTCAGGGGCTGCCGTGTATGCCGCCCGTCAAGTCGCCTTACGTCCCGAAAACAAAGGCAAAGTCATCGTGGTCTTACTCCCCGATACCGGAGAACGTTACTTATCCACGCCGATGTTCAGCGAATAACCAAAAGGAAAACGCCGATCGCTCGGCGTTTTTTTGTGGAAAGCTTTTCTTTTAGTTAGGCCGCCCAGATGGAGGAAGCTAAGGTCGGATAATCGATAAACGGATTGCGGTTACCTTGATATTCATAAATCCGGTTGTTCCGTTGGGTTTCAAAGGCATCCACCGGGTCTTGTTGGTTCCATACTAGAAGCGCGGATAATCTTCCCATGGAAACATTGTTATTGATGGCGAGGGCGTCATCCAATTGGAGACCTTCGTAACGCACGAACATATAAAAGAGAATACGGGCCAAATCGCCGCGGAAATCGCCGGTGTAGGCATGGTGTCCGCTTAAG
>CALMWE010000202.1 GCA_937873795.1 uncultured Caryophanales bacterium | reverse complement strand
CCGCTTAGAAGGCCTCTTCTATGAAAAAGCTAACGATGTGGTGCTGGAAATGCTCAAAGAAAACAAAGCCTTACTTCATGAATCCACGATCGTCCACTCGTACCCGCATGACTGGCGCACGGGCAAGCCTTTAATCTACCGCGCGACGCCGCAATGGTTCTGCTCGATCGATCCGATCCGTAGCAAACTCTTAGACGAAATCAACCGCGTGAAATGGACCCCCGAATGGGGACAAAAACGCATCTATAATATGATCCGTGACCGCGGTGACTGGTGCATCTCCCGTCAACGTGCTTGGGGTGTCCCGATCCCCATCTTCTACGCCGAAGACGAAACCCCGATCATCAATAAGGCCGTCTTTGACCATATCGCCAAACTCTTCAAAGAACACGGTTCCAACATTTGGTTCTCCTCGGAAGCCAAAGACCTTTTACCTGCAGGGTATACCAATGCCCACTCACCCAATGGCGTGTTCCGTAAGGAAACCGACATCATGGACGTGTGGTTCGACTCGGGTTCTTCCCACGCCGGGGTGCTTAAAAACCGCGGCATGAAATTCCCCGCGGATTTATACCTCGAAGGTTCCGACCAATACCGTGGTTGGTTCAACTCCTCGCTCATCATTTCCGTCGCCGTCTTTGGCGTGGCCCCGTATCAACAAATCGTCAGCCACGGCTTCGTCACCGACGGTAAAGGCGAGAAAATGTCCAAATCCAAAGGCAATGGCCTTGACCCCAATAAAGTCGCCTCAACCTTCGGCGCGGATATCCTCCGTCTATGGGCGGCCACTGCGGCCTATCAAGACGATGTCCGCATCAGCGAAGACATCCTTAAAGGAACCTCCGAAACCTATCGTAAGATCCGGAACACCTTTAAGTTCCTCCTCGGCAATTTAGCCGATGGCGAGCAAGGTTTCTTTGATCCGAAGAAAGATACTCCTACGTCTTTGGCAACGGTGGATCAATACATCCTTGCAACCTTAGAGAAAGTCACCAACACCGTGATTGCCGCCTACGATTCCTTTGATTTTGCCGGAGCGATGATGGCCTTGACCAACTTCGTCAGCGTCGATCTCTCCGCCTTCTACTGCGACATCACCAAAGATATCCTGTACTGCGAAGCGAAGGATTCCTTACGTCGCCGTCAAGTCCAAAGCACGATCTTCCTTTGTGTGGACGCCTTGATGCGCTTATTCAACCCCATCTTACCGTTCACCATGGATGAAGTGTTCCATACGGTGTATCCGGAGGCGAAAGGCTCTCCGCAACTCTTCGACTTCCCGAAAGTCCGTCATCTATTTAGTGAAGATGTCCTCAACGAATACGCCGCGGTCTTGAAAGTCCGCTCGGATGTTTTGAAGTCACTCGAATTGGCCCGTAGCAGTGGCCTCATCGGTTCGGCTCAAGAAGCCACCGTGACGCTCCATGTCCATGGACCGTTAGCCCGTAAAGCCTTACAAGCTCTTAGCGAAGCTGAACTCGCCCGTTACTTCATCGTCAGCCATGTGCATCTGGTCGATCACAAAGTCGGCGATAGTTACGAATCCAGCGATGTTTTGGTGGAACGCCACAGTGGTGTCCGCTGCGATCGATGCTGGAATTACTTTGATGAACTGAAAGACGTCGAAGGCAATCACTTATGTGACCGCTGCCTCGATGCGGTGGGAGAATAACCATGAAGCAAAAACTGACGTGGTTCTTCCATTCCTTCATCTGGCTTGGCGTCGTGATGGTGGGTTTAGACTTTCTGACCAAGATGTTGGCCCTTGGAGCCGCTGATTCCATTGGACATTTCCCGGGAACCGCCATCATTCCGAATTTCTTATATCTCTATTACACGCGTAATACCGGAGCGGCCTGGTCTATCTTCGAAGATTATCCGTGGGCCTTAGCCATTCTTTCGTTTGTCGCCGGCACCGCGATGATCGTTTATTTTGTCATGAAGTTCAAAAAGATGAACGCATGGACCAAAGCCGCGATCATGCTCATGATTGCCGGTACCTGGGGCAACTTCATCGACCGTGCCTTTTATCCCGAAGGCGTCATCGACTTTATCAGCATGCACTTCGGTTCGTATGTCTTCCCGACCTATAACGTCGCCGACTCCTGTTTAACCGTTGGCATCGGCATTCTCCTTGTCTTAACGTTCGTTGAAGACTTCAAAGCCAAGAAGTCCGAACAAGAAAAGAAGTCCTCCTAATGGAAACCCTCACCTTTAAAGTCGAAAACGAAAACGTCGGCGCCCGCTTGGACAAAGCGCTGGTGATTTTCATGCCCGATAAAACCCGAAACCACATCGCTACCTTGATTGAAAGCGGTTGTGTTTCCATCGATGGCAAAGTCACCACCAAAGTGGCTCAACGTCTGAAAGACGGACAAATCCTGGTAGTGGAGTTCGAAGACGCCGAGGATCTCGATGTCGAAGCGGAAGATATTCCTTTAGATATCGTCTATGAAGACAGTGACCTCATCGTCATCAATAAAGCCCCCGGTATGGTGGTGCATCCCGCCAAAGGCCATACCCATGGAACATTGGTCAATGCGTTACTCTTCCATTGCCACGATTTAAGCGGCATCAATGGCGTCAAACGTCCTGGGATCGTGCATCGAATCGATAAAGACACTTCGGGGCTACTGGTGGCCTGCAAGAACGATTTCACGCATGAGAAAATTGCTGCCCAATTAGAAAAACATAGTATGCACCGTGAATACTACGCCCTCGTTAAAGGCGTCATCCAAGAAGACGATGGCAAGATCATCGCTCCCATCGGGAGAGACGCCAAAGACCGTCTCAAGATGGGCGTCGATACCATGGGTGGTAAAGACGCGATTACCTATTTCCATGTCCTGGAACGGTTTAATCAATATACCTTTGTCAGCTGCCGTCTATTAACCGGAAGAACCCATCAGATCCGTGTCCATATGGCCTATATCGGTCATGGCATCGAAGGGGACTTACAATACGGCAAAGGTAAGAATCTCATCTATCAAGAAGGACAACTCCTTCATGCCTATCGTTTAACTCTCGTCCATCCTCGAAGTGGAAAAGAAATGACCTTTGAAGCCCCCTTACCGGAGTACTTCACGAAGGTACTGGAAACATTAAGAAAATAAGATGAAGCCCCGTCGATGGGGCTTTTTTCTAAATCGTTTCAAAATGTGAAACAAAAACTGTTAAAAAACATTGAAAAAGTTTCACATTATGATACAATGGGTTCATGGAAAACAAACAAGTTGAAATTTTGTCACTCATTGAAGAAAAGAAAAAGAACGAAGCAAAGCTGGGCTCGCTTCTTTATGGTGCGCAAGAAATCCGTGAACAAAGCGGTAAGCAATATCTCTATGTTCATTTCCGAGAAGGTGGGCTGTCCAAAACGCGGTATGCCGGAGAAGTTTCTCCCGAACTGGTCAATCTTATTCTGACTAACGGCATCCTGGCCCGTCAACTCAAAGCGCGACTTAGAAAGATCGCCCGTACTTTAAAAGAACTTGGATATAGCGAAATCTCCCTAGATGAAAAAGTCCTTACCGTGATGGACTATGCCAAACGGCATTTAGTCGATTCCATTTATCAACAAGCGGTGCTGGAAGGCATCGCCGCGACATTCGCGGATACCGAAACCATTCTTGCCGACGGCAAAGTTTATGGTGTCTCCGCGGAAGATGTCTTGAAAATCAATAACCTCAAGCATGCTTGGCAATTCATCCTCGATCCGGATGTTGTTTCATATCCTTCCGATTACAGTGTGCTCACCATGATCAATCAACTCGTCGAAGAAGGTTTTTACTATAACGCCGGAAGATTACGGAGTACCCCAGTGTCCATCGGTGGAACCCGCTACATTCCTCCTCTTCCCATCGAAAGTGTTGTGGGGGAGAAGCTCACCGATATTCTGACGCAAACAAAAGATCCCATCCAAACAGCCATCTCCGCTTTGCTCTACATCACCAAAGCCCAACTCTTCCTTGATGGAAACA
>CALMWE010000201.1 GCA_937873795.1 uncultured Caryophanales bacterium | reverse complement strand
CATCAGTTCGTTGAAGTCTTCTTCGGTTTCACCCGGGAAGCCAACGATCAAGGTGGTTCTTAATATGGCGTTAGGAACACGGGAGCGGATTTTCTCCATCAAGGCTTTTAAGAACGTCTTATCGCCTCTGCGGTGCATGGCTTTTAAGACTTTGCTGGAGGCGTGTTGGATGGGTAAATCAAAATACGGGGTTAACCGCGGTTCTTTGGCAATCAGATCAATCAAATTGTCGCTGATTTCATCGGGGTAAAGATAAAGTAAACGGATATAGGCAAATTGAGGGAAACTCAAAAGCATTTGGAGTAAGTCGACAATATCGCTTTTGGGTTTAAAATCATGGCCATAACGGGTGGTGTCTTGGGAGATGACCACCACTTCCTTGATGCCTTTATTGGCAAGGATTTCAGCTTCGTGTTTGAGTTCGTCTAACGGACGCGAACGGAAACCACCGCGGATTAAGGGAATCGCACAGTAAGTGCAGCGGTTATCGCAGCCTTCGGAAATCCGTAAATAGGCGGAATACCAAGGGGTGGAATAAAAACGACGGAATGGGGAGAGTTCGAGTTTGACTTCAGGTTCATCAAAAAGACCATTGATGAGTTCTTTCATATGGTCGTATTGACGAAGCGGAATCCAAAGATCGACTTCGGGTATTTCTTTTTTTAAGTCTTCGATGTAACGTTCGACCAAACAGCCAATGACGACGAGTTTTTTCTTATATTGCGTCATGCTCAGGATGTTTTCAATCGATTCTTGTTTACTGGATTCGATGAACCCACAGGTATTGATCACGATCACATCGGCGTCTTGGGGATCGTTGACGATGGTGAAACCACTCTCGGAGAACAAGGCTAAAACCATCTCGCTATCGACGAGATTTTTGGCGCAACCTAATGAGACTAAACCAACCTTCATAGTGTACCTTCCGTCATCGTTGGCGGAAGAAAATGATTTTCGCGATGAAGAGACTCACGCTGAAGACCAGCAGCACGATCGACGTCCCCGAATTAACCGTACCGAAGTCGGTAATCATCGAGACGCGGATGCTTGTGAAAACAATGAAGATGACGATCGCCAAAAGCTCGAGCCAGTTGCCCAACACTTTCCGCTTCTGAGCGCGATAAATGATCGCTAGAATTTCGGTGATGACGACGGCGACGATGAGCGCCAATGAGAGCCATTCCATGCTTTCTCCTCCGATTCGGGTATATCTTAAACGAGACGTGGACTTTATGCAATAAAGACGATTACGTACGGATGATCGGACCCACCATGAAATT
>CALMWE010000200.1 GCA_937873795.1 uncultured Caryophanales bacterium | reverse complement strand
ATACAGCGATCACTCCATGATGATTTTAAGAAATCGGTTCTTTAAATCATGCGTGTTTAGGACAAGACTTCAAAAATGGTTCCGCGATCTCGGGTTGAATGGCAAGATTGAAAAAGATGCTCATGGCAAGCCCATCAAAATCAATGGCTACACGGAAGCAAATCGCTATGAAGACATCAAAATGGTGGTCACGCATTCGTCTTTAAAGTACATCAAATTCTTTCACGCCCCAATGACCGCGATTAAGCAATGGATGAATACCGTGGATGATGTCTTCGGAATTGTAAAAACGGATACGCCAACCACTTATTTTGGAGGCAAATACGTAAGAACGAACTATCAACTGCTGAACACCATTTGCATGACGGAAGAAGAAACCGTGGAGTTTTTAAAGCAGAACAAAAACATCATAAATAAGATTGGCTCCTCTTCAAAGGCATTTATCGCGTATGTTGAGTCTTGCTCTGGACGAACCAACGATACCACCAAAGAAAAAGAGATTGACGCCGATAAATTCTTTGAAAGTCCCTATCAAGAAAACGACGATTATTTTAATCCGAGGTTTGAAGTGTGTCGGAAATTGGTTGGGTTAAATCGCAAATTTGATCGTACCTATTTCTATAAAGTTTTCATCAGGAATTATGTTAAACAACTTTCTAAAAACATTGAAATAGGTAAGGTGCTTATTGAAGGGACCTACGCAACCATCGTCAGCAATCCCTATGAAATGCTGAACTACATTGTCAAGCAATATAACATAGAACCGGGCCAAGAAGGCCATCCCCTTATGCTCAGAGAAAGAGAAATATATTCCACGTTTTTTGATGACGGGGTCGACATTCTGGGTTCGCGGAGCCCTCATATTTTGCCGGGAAACATTCTTTTATCGACGAATTTGCGAAGCGACGAGATTGATCGATACTTTGTCTTTAATCCACAAATCGTGTGCATTAATTCCATCGGCAGTTTGATTTTGCATCGATTGAATGGCAGTGATCAAGA
>CALMWE010000199.1 GCA_937873795.1 uncultured Caryophanales bacterium | reverse complement strand
TAGCCAACGTCGTCACTCAACTGGGACTCAACATCGGTTTGAACCTGTTCTACTTATTCAATGGCGGAGGTTTCGTCTATTGGATCATCTTCTTTGCCATGGAACTGGTGGTCTTCATCGCCGAAGCGGTGTTCTATAAAATCTTCTTTACCTTAAAAGAAGAGAAAGACCCCTTAAATTATCGAGCTCAATGGGCAGTAGTTTACGCCCTTGCCGCCAATGCTCTTTCGATGAGCATCGGCATTCTTCTTTCTTACTTTTGGAGCTTCGGCCTTTTCTAAGGGTTTTTTCCTTCATAAAAATACTAGACACTATCTAGCCATTTTTTCATGGCGTTTTGTTCCTATCCTTTTTGGATTAAGACAGGTTTTTGAGAGGTAAAAAAAGAGCCGACGTAGATTTTAGAAAAAAGCGCTAAGCACCCCTAACCGACTGAGTATCGGACGTTTAACCGTTTTTGTTAAAAACGTAAGTAAAAAATGCTTGTTTTGTAACCGCTAACATCCTATAATAAGAGTGACTAAAAAATAGAGAGGATTTATATCCTCTTCGATGCACCTCGATGTGTCTTTTTTTTAGCCATGTGCTTACATTTTCAGGGAGGAAAACAATGAAAAATGTTAAGAGCCTAATTTTATTCGGAACGACCGCCTTAATGTGCTGCACGTTAGCCGCATGTGGCGAGACGTCCAGTTCTTCAGAAGGCGATTCCAATTCCGGTAGCAGTGAATTTGTCATGCCGACCACTGTCGAAGGAAAAGTCGCTTACGCTGCCACTCTGTCACGCAATGAGCTTTACAAGTTAGCTATCGAGGAGCTTGACGGTAAAACCATGAATGGCGTTGGCAACTCCAGCCGCGGCAAAACTGCCAAAGAGTATTTCTTGGCGTATTTGCAAGGCAAAAAGTACAACGAATCCACCAAAGCCTACGAAGTTGATGAGACAATCCGTGCCGAATTCCCGGATTACAAAGAAGACTTCACCGGTGCCATCACCTGGAGCCAACCGAAGAACAACATGATCTTCGCCCAAATCGACGCGGATGTCCGCAGCTCGAACCACACGCTCTCGATGACGCTCATCCAAGACGGCAACCAAATCCAAAGCAAAATGTTGGATACCGGCTTCTTACTCAACTACATTCCGCAAGAATGGGCTGGCGACGAAGCTTCCAATGGTCACCCGTTTGCGCTTCAATCGTTGAACAAAGTCTTTGAATTCAACAATCTCGGTACCAAGACCTTTAAGAACGTTTGGGACTTCGTCGAAGAAGGCAACGCCCCGATGTTCATGGGCGTTGACAGCGAACCCGTCGGCAAAAACTTCTTATACATGCTGACCAACGAACACTATTCCAACATCATGAAGAATGCCTATGACGTCTATGCCGCGACCGCGGGTCACGAAGATTTCACGGCCACGATCAACGACATGGCGACGGTTGCCGCCGAACTCGGATTAACCGCCACCAACGCGAAGTATTCCTTAGCTTGGATCAAAAACTGGGTTGAACAATACAACGAACAAACCGACGACGGCCCCATCTGCACGAACCTGGTCAAGACCAGCTCCGTCGATCAATCCGGCTTACTCGTCTACAGCAAACTCAGAAGCGTTACCGAAACTGCCGAATCTTCCAAGAACAACATCACCGTCGCGGCTTACCAAGACGATTATGTCGGTGTCGGCGGCTTCATGTACAAACACTACTTACAAGTCCTCAAGACCTCACCGTTCCCCTATGCTTCCTGCGCCTTCATCCATTTCATGACCACAACTCAAGATGGATTCAGCGCTTGGGGTAAAGATATCGGTGGTTACTGCTCCAATCCGTCTGCCAACAAAGATCACTCGACCGATGGCGCTGCCGACAAGAACAACGGCGTCGAAGTTCCGGCGATCAACGACAGAGGCTACGATTGGTGGGCTGACCAAGCCGAAACCGGTGGCCAAATGGTCATCGAAGATC
The DNA here is from genome assembly GCA_937873795.1 of uncultured Caryophanales bacterium. GTDB lineage: Bacteria > Bacillota_I > Bacilli_A > RFN20 > CAG-826 > CALMWE01. The sequence goes on along the minus strand of CALMWE010000199.1, from coordinate 7,032 downwards.
CGACCTACTGCGCGCAAGTCAACTTCGCGATCGGTATGTGGATTGACGGCTTAAGAGCCTAGTCTCGAATCAACGTTATTTTATAGAAATCTCGGTATGGGGGCGTGTTCTACGCCCCCTACTCAATGAAGGTGGACTTTATGGACGATGTCATGATTAAAAAACCAACCCGCTTCCAAAAAGATCTTCATCGTATCGGCAATTATTTCGCCAAACCGCAAAACGCGATTCTGCTTGTTTTAGGCATCCTGCTTTCGGTTTTGACGATTGCTCCTATGATCACGATCTTAATCGATGCTTTCAAAATTCACCCAGGGTATGAAGTCTTCATCAGCGGACTCGCTGTGGGCGAATTTTCGTTTAGCAACTTCGTGTTCTTGTTTACCGGGACACTCCGGAGAACCATTTTCTGGAAACCGTTTCTCAACACCATGGAACTCAGTTTGCTTTCGTGTCTTGTCGCACTTCTGTTGGGCGGCACGGTCGCATACTTGATCACGCGGTCGAACCTTAAGTTTAAAAAATACATTTCCGCGGTCTTTATTTTTCCGTATATCATGCCCCAATGGACGCTCGCCATGGTGTGGCGTAACGTCTTCAACTCCGCGGCTGTGACCGGAGGCTCCGACGGCTTACTTGCCGCGACGTTAGGGATTCATATGCCCGAGTGGTGGTGCACCGGATTATTCCCCAGCGCCATCGTCATGGGTATCCACTATGCGCCGTTTGCCTACATCCTCATCGGTGCGATTTTCCGGAACATGGATGCCAACCTGGAAGAAGCCGCCACGATTTTGAATACGCCGAGATGGAAAATCTTCACGCGCGTGACGATCCCGATGGTCAAACCGGCCATTCTTTCCACGATTCTTCTGGTCTTCAGCGGTGCCATGGGTTCTTATCCTGTCCCGCACTATTTAAAGTTAGCGACCTTATCAACCAAATACGTTGAAATGAAAGCCAACTTGCAGGGGGCGACGAGCATCATCTCGATTGTGATGATGTTGATCGGTGTGGGCATCCTGATGCTCAACCAGGCGACCACCAGCGGCCGTAAACAATACACGACCGTTACCGGTAAATCCGGGCAAGCCAGCGTCGTTGACCTGGGTAAAGTCGGTAAATACGTCGCCGGCATCATCCTCATCGTCATTACCTTCTTCATCTCGATTTTCCCGCTCATCAGCTTTGCCATCGAAACCTTCTTACCCAACCCGGGCGATTACAGTGCCTTCACCCTCAAATGGTGGAACACCTCCAACGCCGGCGGTGAAAACGGCATGTATGGCAACTTGGGTCTACTTTATAACAAAGAAATATGGTCCGCGTTCGGACGCACCCTCTACATTGCCGTGGCGTGTGCCTTACTCGCCGGAACCATCGGCTTCCTCACCGGTTACTCGGTCAGCAAAAACCGTAAAGGCAAATGGGCCGCTTACGTCAACGGAATCGCCTTCTTACCGTATTTGTTACCGTCGCTCGCTTTCGGTGCCGCGTACTTCGTGTTCGGTAACGAAATGAAACTGTGGGGCACGTTCACCTTGCTGATCTTGGTCGGTACCATCAAATACATTCCCTTCGCGTCACGGAGCTCGCTCAACGCGATGATGCAACTCAGCGGCGAAATCGAAGAAGCCGCGGTCATCCAAAACATCCCGTGGCACAAACGCTTGCTCAAGATCGTCGTCCCGATTCAAAAGTCGTCGATCCTCAGCGGTTACCTCTTACCCTTTATTACCGCGATGCGCGAATTAACGCTGTTTATGCTTCTGGTTCCGCAATCGATGATCGTCACCACATTGCTCGATTATTTCGATGAAATGGGCTTATACGCCTTCTCAAGCGGTATCAACTTGATCCTAATCGTCTTCATTCTCATTTGTAACGCACTCATCAACAAATTGACCGGGGCCAGCCTGGACAAAGGTATCGGAGGATAACAACATGCCAGAAATCATCTTGACGAATGTCACCAAACGGTGGGGAAAATTCTACGCCGTTGATAATCTCAATCTCACCATCGAAGATAACGCGTTCATTACCTTATTAGGTCCAAGCGGTTGCGGTAAGACCACGACCCTCCGTATGATCGCCGGCTTGGAAACCCCGAGCAGCGGCCGTATCACCATCGGTGGTAAGGTCGTTTATGACTCAGAAGTCGGAATCAACATTCCCGCCAGCAAACGCCGCGTCGGTTTCTTGTTCCAAAACTATGCCTTGTGGCCCAACATGACCGTGTATGAAAATATTTCCTTTGGTCTTAAAAACATCAAAGAAAGCATGCCGGTGGTGGATTTCACCGCTCGGAAATATGTCCGTCTCATCGCGTTATTGAAGGATCCGCAAGCGATCATTGCCGCCATCCATGACTGCAAGAGTCAAAAGGGTGTGCTCAACAGCAAACAAGTGGTGGTCAAACTCATCGACCGCTTCGAAGTTTCGCAATACACCGCCAAAGAAATCTTTGCTATGGGTCTCCATACCAATGCCGACCCCAAAGCGTTAGCCGCCTCGCTTCTTAAAGACTATGAAGCCAAACTCAACGCCTTGAACGTGAAACTGTCCGCCAAAGGACTTGCCCTCAACGCTGCCTGCGAAGTCGTTCAAAACGGCGCCGTCATCACGAAAGTCCGTAAACTCGATAAAGAAGAAATCGACTTATCGGTCCGTCGCGTCAGCCGCGTCGTCAAAATCGGCGAATTCATGGAACGTTATCCGGCCGAACTCAGTGGCGGTCAACAACAACGCGTGGCCATCGCCCGTACGTTGGCACCCGAACCCAAAGTCTTATTCATGGATGAACCGCTCAGCAACCTGGATGCCAAGTTACGTCTGGAAATGCGTTCCGAGCTCAAACGGTTGCACGCCGATACCGGAAGCACCTTCGTTTACGTCACCCACGACCAATTGGAAGCCATGACCTTGGCCACCAAAATTTGCTTGATCAATAATGGTGTGCTCCAACAATACGACGCCCCGCTCGATCTTTACAAAAAGCCGGTCAACTTATTCGTCGCCGACTTCGTCGGAAACCCGGCGATTAACTTGATTGACGCCAAAGGCAAAGCCCTTGCTGATGGAAACCTCGAAGTTTCCTTCTTCAAAAACCAAAAGGCCACCTTTGTCCCGAATTCCGCCATCGACTGGACCGCGAACAAAGCATCCGTGGTCGAAGGCAGCCTCATCGAAAAAGAAAACAAAGATTCCAAGTTCAAATACCATGTGGCCCAAATCGATGAAGAAATCGAAGATGCCAACCTGGTCATCGGCGATGATGATTACGTTCTTGCCATCCGTCCGGAATTCCTCCGCGTTGAAGACAAAGGACCCATCCACGCCAGCGTCTACAGCGCCATGCCTTCCGGTATGGAAACCACAGTCAAATTCCAAATCGGCAACTTCTTATTGACTGGCGTCGTCTTCGGCGGTATCGATTACAAGATCGACCAAGCCGTCAATGTCGATGTCTTCGGTAAAGAAATCTTGATCTTCAGCCGCAAGAGCGGTCATTTGATTGCGCAAGGCAGCTTAAAACTCTAGTCATTCATTGTCTCATCACGCGAAAAGAAGGAAACTTATGTCAGAACCTATTACGTTTCATATCGACCCTGTGGGGTTAAAAAATATCCAAGCGATTTTCTGTGATATCGATGGCACGCTCATCGACTCGGAAAGCCGCTTGCACCCCGAGACGGTGGCGGCGGTGGAACGCATCAAAGACCGCATTCCCTTCTTTTTGATCAGCGGACGCAACGTCAAAGGCATGCAGGCCATCTATGACACCTTGGGGCTGAATACCCCGATCGTATCGATGAACGGTGCTTTCATCAGCCTGCCTAATGGAAAAGTCCTTGCCAAGCAACCCTTGGAAAAAGACTGCGCGTGGGCCATTGTCCAAGAAATCACGCAAAACTTTCCGACCGTATCGCTGAATTTCTATACGCCCGACGAATGGTTTTCCAGCCCACTGGAAACGCCCTACCTCCAACGCGAGATCAACATTCTCCAGATGGGGCCGACGGTGTACAAGGATGTCCGCGAAGTGTTTGTCAAAAACCTCATCAAGATGATTTTGCTGGGGGATAAATCAGTCTTAGACCAAGTCTATGATCATCTCACCGCACGCTTCAAGGATGTCACCATCATTCATAACTCCGACCATTACATCGAGGTTTATAGCACTCTCGCGGATAAAGGCAAAGCCATCGACTTCCTGCTCGAGGGCCTCAAGCTGACCGGGGATCAAGCCCTGTGCTTGGGCGATGCCTTGATCGACCTGCCGATGTACGATCATTGCCGTTACGGCGTGGCGGTCGCCAATGCCCGACCCTCGGTGTTAAAAAAAGCAAACATCATCACGCTTTCCAACAATCTGTTGGGTGTCAAACACGTCCTCGACTTACTCTAGAAGGCCTCAAAAGAGGCCTTTTTTCTTTCAATTAAAAAATAGATGAGACGAAAAGGAACTATTTGCAAAAAAAAGATTATTTAACTAGATATTTGGATTGGTTCATGGTAAGGTTATGCCGTAGACAAACGAATGATGTGTTTACTTAGCAAAAAAATTACCAAGAAGTTCAGAAAGGTTACGGTCACATGAAAGGCACAGTCAAAATGTTCAATAAGGACAAAGGCTTCGGCTTCATCACTACGAGCGAAGGCAAAGATGTCTTTTTCCATTATTCGTCATTAGTCATGAATTCCTTCAAGACCATCGATGCCGGCGAAAAAGTCGAATTCGATGTTGAAGAATCCCCCCGCGGTCAAAGAGCTACCAACATCCACAAGATCTAGTTGGTCACTTGTCCCACAGAACGAAAAGCTGCTTCGGCAGCTTTTTTTATTTCTTTCCCCCAATTTGGGGTTTTCCATAAATCGTGCTACGATAATTCCGTAGACTAACGAATATTTAACCTACAGGATGTTTTTTTCGAAATATTCAGAAAGGGTTCGTTCTATGAAAGGCACAGTCAAAAATTTTAACAAAAACCGTGGCTTTGGCTTCATTACGACCGAAGAAGGCAAAGATGTCTTCTTCCATTTCTCCTCCATGTTGGATGCGGAGAAAACCGCTGAAATCGGCGATAAAGTCGAATTAGAAGTCATCGATTCGCCCCGGGGCCCCAGAGCCGCTAGCGTCAAGAAGATCGTTGGCTAAGTTCAGAAAGTCGGTTCGCCGACTTTTTCTTTTGCCAAAAAAAGATATTCAAACCACCCTTGAATCGGTATAATCAAGAATATCTTAATGACCGCTTTCTATAAGAAAGTCCTGGAGGTTCTATGGCTCTATCCAAACGACAATCCCTCGGCGAAGAAATCGCCAATGCCATCTCACACGGCGTGGCCGGATTATTCGGCATCGCCGGTTTAGTATTGATGCTCATCAAAAGCTCGACCCTCCTGGAAACCCTGAGTTCCCTGATTTTCGGGCTTGGCATCATTCTTCTCTATACGATGAGTACGCTTTACCACGCGTTTAAAAACGATTCCAAAGTCAAACGCGTGTTCAAACGCTTTGACCACGTTTCGATTTATGTCTTGATCGGGGCAACATATTCCCCCATCTTGATTTTGTTTGTCCAAAAACCGTTGGGATGGATCATGCTGGCCGTTCAATGGGCACTCATCATCTTAGGGATTGTCCTGAAAGCCACGAACATTCACAAATACACGTACGTCCACTTAGCCATGTATCTCATTCTCGGTTGGAGCGGTGTCGTCTTCTTTCAACCCCTTATCGCCTTTTCGAGTCTTGCTTTCTTCCTGATTTTAGGCGGTGGCATTGCTTATACGGTGGGGGTTCTCTTCTACGCTTTGCACTTATTCAAATATTCCCATTTTGTCTGGCATATCTTCGTGTTCTTGGGAACATTGCTCCATTTCTTCGCGATTTACCTCGTGTTCTTAAATTAGTCGTCTTTTATAGTTATTGACATATGCCAATAAAATGATATGATAACCTTGTCTTGGATGTGAGGTGGACTCCTTTGGCTCGTCCCGAAAAACCAAAAACAATCGCTGCTTATCCTCGTCGCCGCCTTTTTTGTGCATGTCCGCAAAAGACATCCGACATGGCCGTGATGTTGTCTTTGGAAGAGTTTGAGACCCTGCGGCAAATCGATTATTTGGGAAAATCCCAAGCAGAATGTGCGACCCAAATGAATATTGGGCGTGGCACTGTGCAAAGTCTTTATGCCGAGGCCCGAAGAAAAGTTTCCCGGTTTTTGATCGAAAACTTGGACCTTTCCATCTCGGGAGGGAACTTTGCGCTTCAATCCCTCTCACCGGAAGATCATCAAAAAGAAAACGCAAGAAAAGGAAATCATTTTATGAAAATCGCTGTCACTTATGAAAACGGGAACGTTTTCCAACATTTTGGACAAACGACGCAGTTTAAGATTTTTGAGATTGAAGAAAATAAGGTTGTCAAATCTGAAGTCATCGACTCCAATGGCGCGGGCCATGGGGCATTGGTGGGCCTTCTTTCCGGTTTAGGGGTTAACACCCTGATTTGCGGGGGAATGGGCGGCGGAGCTCGCAATGCGTTTGCGGAAATCGGACTCGAAGTCATCTCGGGAGCCGTTGGGCCTGTTGACCAACAAGTAGAATCTTTCCTTGCCGGTCACTTAGAGACGTCACCCGAACATGAATGTCACCATCACGAAGGACATGGCGAAGGTGAAGGCCATTGTCATGGCGGACATTGTGGTTCGGGACACGAATAACCATTTCAAAAGTTAAACAAACGGGAAAAACCTACATTTTCACAAAAAGCGGTTCATGCAAGAATCGCTTTTTTTGTTAGAGTTAGCTTCCCTTCAAGGTGTAAGTGTCCCCAAAAGACTTCCATAAACCCCATGCTATAATGAACTTCAAATAGGGGTTTCTTAACCCAATGATGTTTTTTATGGATCAACAAGCATGGAACGTCGATTCGGTTGGATCATTGAAAGACAAAGTCATCATCGTCACCGGGGGCAATACCGGACTCGGCTTTGAAGCGGCGAAAGTGTTTGCCCAAAAAGGCGCCAC
>CALMWE010000198.1 GCA_937873795.1 uncultured Caryophanales bacterium | reverse complement strand
CGTTTGTCTTTGGAAGCCAAGGAAATGGCGATGATACCTAAGACGATGCCGCCCAAATGCACATAGGGGATGCCCATATAATTCAAGGCACTTAAACAGATGGAGATGATGCCCACGACTAAGGTGGCGATCATCATTGGACTTCTAAGTGAGTAACTGGGGGTATTAACGAAAGGAAATGGATTTTGAGGAAGAGGATTGGCTTCACTGGGTAACGGTGTCGCTTGTGGAACTGCTTCCGCAGCTACTGCCGTACCGCATTCAGGACAAAACTTATCTTGTTCGCTTAAAGAATAGCCACATTTACTGCAAAACATACGCAATCACCTCTTTTTTAACACTTACACACTCTTGTTAAGCCGTCAACCTAAGGTTTTTCCATCAGGAAAAACGAGAAAATGTTCCCGTTTTTACCAAAAAAAGTGTTTTCTCAAAAAAACGCCAAGGCAACCCCTTGGCGTTCTTTTTATTTTTTGATGTTCCAGCTCAACGTTGGCGGATCGTTTGAAAGCACTTTGTCGGCGTAACTGCAGTAACTGATGATCGGTTTGTTCACTTTTTTGGCTTCTTCGGTCACCAAATTCACGAGTTTTCGGCCGATGCCTTGGCCTGACAGGGCAGGTTGAACTTCGGTATGGTAAATGATGACTTCTTTGGATGTTTCCTCAAAAAGGATTTCCGCGGAAGGATGGCTTTCATCGCCGACATAGAATCCTTTGGGTCCGCGTTTGAATTCAATCTCCATGATTAGTCCTCCTTGGCCATTTCGACAATCAGGATGTGCGACTTGGTTAATGCTTGGATGGTCAGCTTGGTTTCAACGGCTTCAGCGGCATCTCTTGTTTCCAGTATAACCCCGGAGAATGAGGCGCGTCCTTCGATTTGAACAACGTAGGCTTGCCGTCCCGGTTTGACTTCGAACGAAAATTCTTTGCCTTCATCGAATTCGCCGACGAAAAGATTGGCGTCTTGATGGATGCGGACAGGAGCATTTCCCGAAGGTCCCGAAACAATGTTGAGCCAACGGTTTTTCCGTTCCTCTTTTTTAAACAGATAATCGCCGTAATTGGGTTGATATCCGCGATTATCGGGATAAATCCAAAGTTGAAGAAGTCTTAGGGTTTCACTTCCACGGTTATGTTCGCTGTGGTAGATTCCGGTCCCCGCAGACATGTATTGGACTTCGCCCCGCTTGAGGGTCCGTTTGTGGCCCAAGGAATCCCCGTGGGTGATTTCTCCGTCCACCACATAGGAAATGATTTCCATGTCGCGGTGCGGATGCAAATCAAAACCATTGCCGGCTTGGATCAGGTCATCATTTAAAACCCGGAGCACACCGAAGTTCATATTCTTGGGATTGTAGTATTGATCGAAGGAGAAATGGAAGATGCTTTTCAGCCACCGGTTTTGGGCGCCGCCCATGCCGGTATGATTGATGCGTTTGATCATGATGTATGTCCTCTTGTTA
>CALMWE010000197.1 GCA_937873795.1 uncultured Caryophanales bacterium | reverse complement strand
AACGGAATAGGTATGGAAATCATCCGCGATGACGGCTTTCGCTCCGGCTTGTGCTAAAAAATGGTCGCTGGCCTCGCCCGTGGCTCTGGCATCCATAAGAAACGGCACAAAACCGTTCATCAAGATTCCCCAGAAAACCATGGCCCATTCGGGACAATTCTTCAATTTAAGCCCGACAACGGAACCTTTGGGTAATTCCCTTGTCAAAGCGGCGATTTGACTGGCAAAAACGAAGCAACGGCTGCGGAAATCTTCATAACGGATTTCTTTGTGCCGGCCGTTTTCATCGTAGTATTCGGCATACACGATTTTGCTGAATGTCAGCGTCGAGATATCAAAAATATCCCGGACGGTCCGGGATGTATGCATCAATCGGTCGGCAGCTTGGAAGTAACGTTTCACTCTGGGGTTACCTGCCTGTTTCATATTATCGTGCTCCGCGGACAGCCAAGAAGACAATCAAGGAAAGCACCAAGACGGCTATGATGATCATCACAAACCCAAACAAGCGGTCATCTTTTTCGGACCACGTGTCGTGTTGTTCTTGTATGACAGGGCGGAAGGACGACAGTTTTCGATCGGAAACCGGGGGATGGATACGGGCGTTTCCGCCATGAATCCGTTCCTCGATGGTATGTAAATATTGTCCGAGGATGTGGTCCATATAACGACGGCCTTCCTCATCAGTCAAACTTTTCGCGCGGTCCGTGAACTTTTTCCAGTTGCCTTGGTCAATCACGGTGAAGTCGCACGTAATTGCCCGAGCAAGGCCAAACCAAGGACGCCAATCATCCGGATCATCGCGGCGGGCAAGCGCAAAATAGCGCTTAGCGCTGGCGAAGTCTCCGCGTTCCAAACACGTTTCGGCGTCTTTAATATAATCAATCATTGGTTTCCCTCACGGTAGCGGTTAAGGTCATTTTACTATCTCAATGAAGATTTGAAAAGTAAGTATTTGTACGCGGAAGGAAAAAGCAAGGAAAAACAAAAAAGGCCCCGAGGGACCTTCTATTCTTTGCGTGTGGTGACGCCGTAAACCGTGGCACCCGGATCGACATCGTGGAGGACCATTGCGTTGGCCCCGATGCGGACATCATCGCCGACCACGATATTGCCCAAGATTTTAGCGCCCGTACCGATGAAAACGTTGTTTCCGACGGTGGGGTGGCGTTTGCCATGTTCGAGGCCCCGGCCTCCGAGGGTCACGCCGTGATACATCGTGACGTTATCGCCGACGATGGCGGTTTCGCCGATGACGGTACCCATGCCATGGTCGATGAAGAGGTGTTTTCCGATCGTCGCGCCGGGGTGAATTTCAATGCCGGTACGACGCCGGGTCGAATACGAAATCCAGTCTGCGATGAACCGGATTTTTAGTTTCCAGAAAAAGTGGGCGACGCGATACCAAAACAAGGCTTTGACGCCGGGATAAAAGAGCAAAATCTGGAGCCCGTTGCGGGCCGCCGGATCACGCCGTTTGATGGAGGCAAAGTAGCCTTCTTTTTTGGTTTTCTTCATCGTCTGAACTCCTTTAAAAAAACGAATACGCTACCATTTGTAAAATGGTCTCTATTTGCGATAATATAGTAAGCAGTCGCTGGCCATAATGCAAACGATATGAACGAAAGAGGTTAAAAATCATGAATAAATCGTCTTTGCGAGTGATTTTCATGGGTACGCCTGAAATCGCCGCTTATGTTTTTGAAGGAATGATCAAAGACGGCTATCATTTTGTCGGCTTGATTGCCCAACCCGATAAACCCGTCGGCCGTAAAAAAGAAATCGTCCCGGTGCCCACCAAAGCGGTGGCCCTCAAATACGGCATTCCCGTTTTCCAACCCATTAAAATCCGCTTAGATTATGCCTTTGTCAAAGACCTTCAACCCGATGTCATCATTACCATGGCGTACGGCCAAATCGTCCCCCAAGGATTGCTCGATATTCCCCGATACGGATGTTTGAACCTCCACGGATCGCTGCTGCCCAAATTACGCGGAGCGGCGCCGATGCAATACGCTCTCATCAACGGTGAAAAAGAAACCGGCATTACGCTCATGGAAATGATCGACAAAATGGACGCCGGAAGAATGTATTCGACTCGTAAAGTCACGCTCAGTGAAGACGAAACGATGACGACCTTAATCGAAAAGTTCAAACCATTGGCGTTGGAGATGATTTTGACCGATTTACCGCTGTATCTCGACGGTAAACTGCCCGGCGTTGCCCAAGAGGAAAGCCAAGTGACGTTCGCTTCGATGATCAAAGCCGATGCCGAACACCTCAACGTGACGCTTCCCGCCGAAAAATTCTGTGGTTGGGTCAAAGCCCTGACTGATCATCCCGGCGGTTATCTCGTTTTCGAAGAAAAGAAAGTCAAAATCTTCAAAGCCAAGGTCGTGAATCATGAAATAACCGCTCCCGTGGGAACGATTGTGAATGCCGACCGCAACGGACTGATTCTCCAAGTAGGAGACGGACAAGTCCGACTACTCGTTTTACAAAAAGAAGGCAAGGGCCGTGTGGATGCGCAAAGCTTCATCAACGGTCATCCCAATTTAACTGGAAAGGTCATGAATTAATATGGTAGACAAGAATAACAATGTCATTGACGTCGATCCCATCGAAAGTAATAAAAAAGCCACGGCCGATACGGACAAAGACCCGCTTCGGGGTTGGGCCTTTTTAGTGTTCTTCTTACCCTATTGCCGCAAAGGCCACAGCCAAGATGTCGAACTCGATAATTGGTACGCGAATCAAGGCTTGGTGAACCTCATCGCATGGTGTGTCGGCGGCCTTGTCAGCGGCTCGGTTTTCTTTTCGTTCCCGTTCTGGGGATTCATCATCCAAATCTTCAATCTTCTCATCCTCGCCAACGCGTTCTATGGCGTGATTTCTTACTACCAAGGAAAACGTGTCAAGATGCTCGTCTATGGGGATATCAAACTCATCAAATCGAAAGTCGCCGATCCTGCTTAGTTGCAGTGACCGACGAAAGGATCTATGGAAAAAACGCTTGTTTTGTCGGTGCATGGCCTAGTTGATTTTTTGCTTCGCCGCGGGGACATCGATACCCGCGTTTTTAACAAAGCCTCGATGCAAGAAGGTTCACGCATTCATGCATATTACCAAAAACGACAAGGCGCCAGTTACCTCAGCGAGTACGAACTCGACGAAACGTTTGCGGTGGAGGAATTCAATATCCGTCTGCAAGGACGTGCCGATGGCATCATCGTCGGTCCTTTCGGCGTTATCATCGACGAAATCAAGTCCACGGTCATCGATTTAAAAGAATTTGCCGATTCGCAAGCGGACTGGCATTTAGGGCAAGCCAAATGCTACGCCCTGATGTACGCTCACGAGAAAAGTTTGCAACAAATCGGCGTCCGTTTGACCTATATCCATCAAGGAACTGAGGAACGGATGATCCGTGAGTATGTTTTCTCCACGCTGGATTTGGAACACGATGTCCAAACCTATATGGAAGATTACCTCGACTTTTACAGAATCCTTTTTGACAAGAAAGCCAAACGCAACGAAAGTGCCTCGCATTTGGACTTTCCGTTCTCTAAATTCCGTCCCGGACAACGCGAATTGGCCAAGTATTCGTTTGCCATCGCCACCAAAGGCGGAACCCTCTTTGCGGAAGCCCCAACTGGCATCGGCAAAACAATGTCCACTTTGTATCCGTTTGCCCGTTCGTTTGCTGATGGTTTCAATGAAAAAATCTTCTATTTGACGGCGAAATCTTCCGGACGTGAAGCCGCTTTTGCGGCGTCTGAAACCTTAAAGAAAAAAGGCCTTCAAGCCAGCGATATCGTGCTGACCGCCAAAGACAAAATCTGCTTTAATCCGGGAGCTGCGTGCAACCCCGACGAATGCCCCTTTGCCCGTGGTTATTACAACAAAATCGGAGCGGTCCTCAAAGAGTGCATTTTGAAAGAAAGTACCTACGATTATGAGACGCTGGTGAAATACGCCGTTGATAACAATATTTGTCCGTTCGAATTCGAACTGGATTTGTCGTTATTTACCGACATCATCATCTGCGATTACAACTATATTTTTGACCCGATGGTGTACTTACGCCGTTACTTTGACGCGGATGCTTCCCATTACATCGCCTTGATCGACGAAGCCCATAACCTGGTGGACCGTGGTCGCGATATGTACTCGGTGGCCTTGAGCAGTGGCAATTACGACAAAATGAAGAAGGCTCTCAAAGGTCTGTCCCACAAGAAGATGAGCGCCGCCAACCGTCGATTGAATAAGCTTTGGAAAGCGATGAAAGAAACCTATGTTTCCGATGAGCCGACCATTGTGCCAGACATCGACCCCTCTCTCTTACGGGCGCTCGATGGGTTTTTCACCGCCGGGCAAGACATCTTAAAAAACCATTCATCGTATGCCACGGATGATTTTTTGGATTTCTTTTTCGAGGCTAACCGGTTCTTGAAAATGTCTGAAATCGTCGATGATTCCTTCAAACTTTATATTGAAAAAGTCTCTGCTAAAGACTTGGTTTTCCATATCTATTGCCTCGATCCGTCCAAGCAGTTGGCCGCGAGCATGGCCAAGATCAAAGGGCGTGTCCTCTTCAGTGCAACCTTGACCCCGATGGACTATTATGTCCGCGTTTTAGGCGGCAAAGAAAACGACCCTGCGTTGATGCTTCCTTCACCCTTCCCAAAAGAGAATTTACTCTTAATGGTGGCCCCGAAAATCTCGACCAAATACGCCAAACGCCAAGATACGTTCGGAGAAGTGGCCGAGTACATTGCTGCAGCCATCGAAAACCGGCTTGGAAACTATCTTGTTTTCTTCCCGTCCTACAAGTATCTCAACGATGTCTTAGCTGTGACCGATTTAGGCAAAGACGTTGACCTCTTTGCCCAGACCCAAGATATGGACGATGACGCTCGGGCGGCGTTCCTGCTTAGATTCCGGACCCGACCTCAAAAAACCACGGTCGGATATGCCGTTTTAGGCGGTGCTTTCTCCGAAGGCATCGACCTTTTGGAAGACCGTCTCATCGGCGCCATCATCGTCGGCGTGGGCCTTCCGCAACTCTCGTTTGAACGCAATTTGATCCGTGATTACCATGATGCCAAAGGAGAAAACGGCTACGAATTCTCCTACGTCAATCCGGGCATGAACCGGGTCATGCAGGCGGTCGGCCGCGTCATCCGCAGCGAACACGATAAAGGCATCATCCTCCTGATCGATGATCGCTTCTTACAACGACGGTACCGCGACCTCTTCAAACATGAATGGTCCGATTACCAAGTCGTAACCTCTCAAGATGACGTCCGTTTTCTCAGCGAAAAGTTCTGGGATCAGTGGTCAAAATAAGTTTTTCGCTTTCCCCCTTTATGAAAATAAAAGTATGCTATAATAACTCGCAGCAAAGGAGCGTGAACCCATGGGATACGATCAAAGTAAAATCCGTAATTTCTCGATTATCGCCCACATCGACCATGGCAAGTCCACGCTGGCCGACCGTATTTTGGAGTTGACCGGAACCATTGCCAAACGCGAAATGATGGACCAAGTTCTTGATTCCATGGATCTCGAAAGAGAGCGTGGCATTACCATCAAGCTCAACGCCGTCACGCTCAATTACCACGCCCTCGATGGGAATGACTATGTGTTCAACCTCATCGACACTCCGGGGCATGTCGACTTTACCTATGAAGTTTCCCGTTCTCTGGCGGCCTGCGAAGGCGCCCTTTTGGTGGTTGATGCTTCCCAAGGCGTCGAAGCCCAAACCTTAGCCAACGTTTATCTCGCCGTGGATAATGATTTAACGATCGTCCCGGTCATTAATAAAATTGATTTACCCAGCGCCCGTCCCGAACTCGCCAAGAAAGAAATTCAAGACCGCATCGGCATTCCCGCCGAAGACGCGATCATGATTTCGGCTAAAACGGGTTTGAATGTAAATCAAGTCCTCGAAGCTATCGTCCGTGACGTTCCGCCACCCACCGGTGAACTTTATGCGCCCTTAAGAGCCCTTGTTTTCGACTCTTTTTACGATTCCTATCGGGGTGTCGTCGTCCTCGTCCGCATCAAAGAAGGCCATGTCCAAGTAGGGGATACCATCCGATTGATGGCTGCCAATAAAGACTACCTCGTCATTGAAGTCGGCGTTCGTACCCCCAAAGAAGAAAAACGCGAAATCCTCCGCAGCGGGGAAGTCGGTTATATTGCCGCCCAAATCCGCGATATCAAAGACGTCCACCCCGGCGAAACCGTGACCCTCGCCAACGATCCGGCCAAAGAAATGCTCCCCGGTTACCGTCATCTCAACCCGATGGTCTACTGTGGTTTATACCCCGTCGATTCCAAAAAGTACATCGACCTCAAAGAAGCGCTTGAGAAACTCTGTCTCAATGATGCTTCCTTACAATTCGAGCCCGAAACTTCACAAGCCCTAGGCTTTGGTTTCCGGTGCGGATTCTTAGGTTTGTTGCACATGGATGTCGTCCAAGAACGCCTTGAACGTGAATACAATCTCGACCTGATTTTGACCGCTCCCAGCGTCATTTATCACGTTTTCCTTACCAACGGCTCGATGCTCAACCTCGATAACCCGTCCAAACTTCCGGACCTGACTTTAGTCAAAGAAATCCAAGAACCGTTTGTCAGCGCTTCAATCATGACCCCGAAAGAATACGTCGGCGTGATCATGGAATTGTGCCAGCAACGGCGCGGCATTTATGTCGATCTCGAGTATTTTGATGATACCCGGATGATTTTGAAATACGAACTTCCGCTCGCGGAAATCGTCTACAACTTCTTCGATAAACTCAAAAGCTATTCCAAAGGCTATGCCTCGTTTGACTACCAATTCAGCGATTATAAGGCTTCCAACCTCGCCAAAATGGATATTCTACTTAATGGCGATGTGGTGGACGCACTTTCAAGCATTGTCTTCAAAGGCTCAGCCTATCAACGCGGTTTAGCCATCGTCAGCAAACTCAAAGACATCATCCCCCGACAACAATTCGAAGTTCCCGTGCAAGCTTCGCTTAACGGCAAAATTATTGCCCGGGCCGATATCAAAGCCATGCGTAAAGACGTCCTTGCCAAGTGCTATGGTGGCGATATTTCCCGTAAACGGAAACTTCTCGATAAACAAAAAGAAGGCAAAAAACGCATGAAATCCATCGGCTCGGTGGACGTTCCGCAAGAAGCCTTCATGACGGTTTTATCGATTGGAGAAGACGATTAATTATAGATACATCTATAATAAGTCGTTTTTTAGGGCTTCGCTGTCCGAGGCCTAGTAGGAAATTAGTAATTCGTGGTTTTCTTAATTTACTTTTAAGAAGTTACACGATAGAATAATTTACGAGGTGACGTTTATGGCGAATAGCGATCTGCCGATTCGTTTTAGCGATGAGACCTATGCCACAAAATTCGAAGTTTCCAGAGCTCTGGGAACCTCACTGGTGGATACGATTTGGTCGAACATTTTGAATTACCGCAGTCATTTTACCCGCGTCCTTTCGTTACGCAACATCGAAAAGAATCCGCTCAACGTGGTTTTGACCCCGTCGATTCTCGAACGGTGCAACGCATTGGAACGGAAACTCAACAAGGTTTTCCTCCGCTATGCCCGGATGGACGAAAATGATCCCGGTAAACGCAAAATCAAAGTCGACAATTATGCCAAAATCCTTTATTGGGTCGCCAAAAAATACAACCTCACCGTGTCGGAAAGTTTCCTTCACACCCTGATTTTAAGCAATATTTCCGCGCTCACCCCGGAACAAATGATTTTACAACGCTACCAAGACGCCCTTAAGACCTTGGAAAGCCATCCTCATGATCCGCTCGATGAAAACTTCTTTGCCAACATGTATTCGCTTTTGACCGGAAACCCTGAACTTGTCAGCTTATACCGCGAAAACGAAATCGGCGATGTCGGCCAAAAAGCGCTCATCGGCAGAATGTATGTCGCTGCACCGGTGGAACGTTTGCCGGACATGATGGAAAATTATCTCGATTTCATTCAAAACAGTGACCTCGGGACCGTCGTCAAAGCCATCCTTACTTATTTCTTCTTTGTCTATGTCAAACCGTTTGAATATCACAGCGAAGAAATGGCCATCTTATCCGCCAAATGCGTCCTCGCTCATGGCGATTATGATGATTTGGCCGCGATTTTGGACCTTGAAAGTTTACTTTCTTACAACCAAGATCAATTGACCCGCATCTTTACCGAAGTCCAAAAGACCAACGATACGACCTATTTGCTCGTTTATGTCTTGGACCTCGCCGAATCGATCGCTTCCGATTTGCTCGACCGCATGACCAACATCAGCATGAGCAACGTGAAGTCGGAATTCTATGAAGCGGAACGTCCTGCACCGAAACCGGTCGAAGTCGTCAAACCCGCTCCCGAAGTGGTGAAGCCCACCGTTGATCCTCAACGCGTTTATGAAAAACCTGTGGAAGCATCGAAACCGGTCGAAGTCGCTCCGGTAAAACCCCGTGAAGTCGTTGCTCCGACACCCGCACCTGTCGTCGTGGAAAAGCCCGTCGAAGTCGCCAAACCTTCCGTGGCTCCCGTTCCCAGTTATGAAAACTCCGCACCTTTGGAAGGCCTCAACTTCGAAATGAAAGTGGCGCTTCCGACGATGCCCATCGGCCTCGACGAAAAAGATGCCGCTCGGATTGAAGAAAACTTGCTGGAAATCAACCCCAAACTCAAACGCGGCGAAGCGTATTTCTACGCCCGCCATTGTACGATTGGCAAATACTATACGATTGCCCAATACAAGAAGACGCTCGGCTGTGCTTATGAAACCGCGCGAACCTCCATGGATCATCTCGTTTATGAAGGCTACTACCGCAAAGAGATGTTAAAGAATAAATTTATCTACACGCCCATTCCTCGTCGGTAGGAAGGAGAAACGCATATGATCTTATCGAGTTTATTAGACAATCCTATCTTTATCATCGTTGGTCTCGTCGCCTTTTTCGGCATCATTGTTTTGGTCGTTTATTTACTTCGTAAATACGTCAAAGCATTCACCAATCAGGACAAAAAAGTTGACCGTGAAACCGCGGCCCAACAAGACTTAGACCGCATGCTCGTCCCGGTCGATGACGAAAAGACCAAGGCCGAGATGGAAAAGTTCAATGAGGACAAGAAAACCAAATAGCGACGCCCTCTACGTCCACATCCCGTTTTGCTCCCATCTTTGCCATTATTGCGATTTTACCAAGCGCACTTATGACGAAAAAACGGCAACCGTGTATGTGGATGCTTTAGTGAAGGAACTCGCTTCTTATGGCGTCGGCAAAGTCACCACGATTTACGTCGGTGGCGGAACGCCGACGTCGTTAACCCTCAACCAGCTGGAAACGTTACTTTCTTCGTTGAAACCTCATCTCAAACGGGGAGGCGAATTCACGGTCGAAGGCAACGTCGAAAACATCACCCGCGAAAAACTGGTGTTGATGAAAGCGATGGGGGTCAATCGTCTCAGTATCGGCTTACAGACGTTCTCCGATGAACGCTTGAAAGCAATGAACCGATTCCACAAAGCGCAAGAAGCCATCGACACGATCGCCTTAGCCAAGAAATGTGGCTTTGAAAACCTCAATGTCGACCTGATGTACGGACTTCCCAATGAAACATTGGAAGATGTCTCCTACGATTTGAACCATCTCATCGAACTGGATGTCGATCACATCTCGTGTTACGCCCTCAGCGTCGTTCCGGGAACCTTGTTCTATCGCCACAAAATTCCCGAAGCCGGCGAAGATTTAGCCCGTGAACAGTACGATCTGATTCTAAAAACCTTACGCAGCCAAGGCTATGAACGTTACGAAGTCTCCAACTTCGCCCGAAACGACCATTATGCCCGCCACAATCTCGTCTATTGGGATGACCGCGAATATTACGGTATCGGCCTCGGTGCTTCCGGATACCTTGCCGGTGTCCGTTACGTCAACACCGACAACATGAAAGCCTATTTGGAGGGACAATATCGGAAAGAAACTGAACCGATCAGCCCCGAAATCGACGAAAACGACTTCTTGATGCTGAAACTTCGCTTAGCCCGAGGATTTACGCTCCCGGAGTTCGAAAGTCGCTACAAAGTCGCGTTTCTAGGCAAATATCAAACGGAAGTCCAAGAGTTAACGAAGCGCGGACTGCTCCAGGTCGAAAACGACGCAGTGCGATGCACTGATGAAGGTATTATGTTGCTCGATTACGTCTTACTCAAATTATTCAAACGTTAGGAGGTCGCCCATGGAAATTGCCCGTTACGAACGACGCGTGCTCGCGTATTTGTTGGACATTTTACTGTGCCTCGGGTGTGCCTTCGTGGTGTGGTTCTTCGTCGATTGGATTCGGTTTCTCCCAGTGGTCGTGCAAATCGTCATTTTGGAGCTTCTGATGGGGCTTTTCTATATGCTCTTCGGCGGTATTTTGCTCAAGTGGAGCAACGGCTATACCTTAGGCAGTGCCATCTTCCGCATCAAAGTGGTACATATGGATGACCGTGACATCACCTATCGCGATGCGTTTATCCGTTCCATCACCTTATCCATCGTCCCGTGGGTGGTGGTCAATGCTGTGTACATGCTGATTGTCCATACCGAACGGACCATCTTCGATAAACTGACCGATACCATCGTCGTCGACCGCCGCACCTGGCATTAAGATATTTAAAGGATATAAATCAAACAAAGACATCCGCAAAGGATGTTTTTTTTTGACGTTTTAGCACTTATTAGTTGACAGTGCCAAAAATTGTTTTATACTAGGGTTAGCACTCCAGAAAAGAGTGTGCCAAAGAGGTGTCCCAATGGAATTGAACCGACGCGATAATATCCTCAAACTGATTGTCGAGCATTTCATCAAAACGGCGTCCCCCGTCGGAAGCCAAACCTTGATTGACGAATATCATTTGCCTTTTTCGAGCGCCACGATCCGCAGCGAAATGAACGCGCTTGAAGAAGATGGCCTCTTGGAAAAGACGCATACCTCCAGCGGCCGCGTCCCGAGCTCCGAAGGTTACCGTTACTATTGCGACAACTTGCGTAGCAAGAGCGTCGACGATGATATCAAACAACAACTGCAAATCCTGTTGGACAAAAAAGCCCAATCGATTGAAGAAGTGATTAAGGAATCGTGCGAGATTCTCTCCCACATGACCAACCTCGCTTCCATCGTCTTAGGCCCCAACGCCAACGACGAACACTTGGTTTCCTTGCAAGTCTTCCCCATTGGCCCCAATACCGCGACTGCGGTGTTTGTGACGGATAAGGGATATGTCGAGAACAAAACCTTCGTCTTGTCCGAAACGATGTCCGCCAACGACATCGAAAAATGCGTCCAAATCCTCAACGAACGTCTCAAAGGCACCGCGGTCAGCGATCTCGTCCACAAAATGGAAGCGATTCGCCCCTTAATCGATGACTTTGTGACCAAACACGACGCCCTTTATCAAGCCTTCGCCCAAGCGTTCTTACGTTTTGCCAGCGACCGCTTGAGTCTCTATGGCAAAAACGAACTCTTCACGCAACCGGAATTTGCCCATGACGCCGACAAATTGAAGCGTATGCTCGAATTGCTCGACTCCCCGTCCATTTTCCGTGAAGTCAGCCCCAAGGATGACCGTGTGACGATCAACATCGGCAATCTCGGCGAGCAGTATGATGACGTTTCCGTGATTACGAGCAAAGTCAAAATCCATGGTGCGTCCGAAGGCACGATCGCACTGGTCGGGCCCACCCGCATGGACTATGACAAGGTCGTGAACGCCCTCGAGTACGTAGCCAAAGCCTTAAGCGAATACTTCAACCAACAAGATCAAAAGGAGAGTAAGAAGAAATGACCGAAGAAAAAAAGAAAGCTAGCGAAAGCGAAATCCCCAAAGAGGAGAAAAAAGAAGAAAAGATCGATAAAAAAGCCGAAAAACGGATCGCCGCCCTCGAAGAGGAACTCAAAAAAGTCCAAGCCGAATCCGATGACTGGAAAAACAAGTACTACATGGCCTTCGCCGATATGGCCAACCTGCGTAAGCAAAACGAGAAATCGTATGCCGAAGCACTCAAGTATCGGGCCATGGGATTTGTCGAGAAACTGATTATGCCGTTGGATAGTTTCCATATCGCCTTGACGATGGGAAACCCAACCCCCGAAGTCCGCAACTACTTAGTCGGCTTCGAATACATCTACCGGCAACTGACCAATGTCCTCGATGAAGAAGGCGTCAAAGAGATCGATCCCAAACTCGGAAGCGACTTCGACGTCAACACGATGCACGCGGTGGAAGCCGTCGAAAGCGACGGTCCCGCCAACAAAGTCGTCAAAGTCTTGGCGAAAGGCTACCAGCTGAAAGACCGCATGGTCCGTTCGGCGATGGTGGTTGTCAGCAAAGCCAAAGTTGTTCCCGCGGAAGAGCCCAAAAAAGAAGAGCCGAAACCCGAGGAAACGACCGAAGAAAAGAAAGAAGAAAGCGCTCGTAAAGACGCTTAGTAAAGGAGAATATTTATGGCACAAAAAGAAGTTATTATTGGTATTGACCTTGGAACGACGAACTCCGTCGTCTCCTATTTACAAGCGGATGGCAAAGTGAAAGTCATCCCCAACCCCGAAGGACATAACACGACCCCTTCGATCGTGGCCTTTAAAGCCTCCGGCGAAGAAATCGTCGGCGACGCCGCCAAACGGCAAGCCGTCACCAACCCGGAAAACACCGTCGCATCCATCAAACGCAAGATGGGTACCGACGTCAAAGTTCATATTCCTGCGATCAACAAGGACTTTTCGCCGCAAGAAATCAGCGCGAAAGTCTTAGCCTACATGAAGAGTTACGCGGAAGCCCACTTGGGTCACCCCGTCAAGAAAGCCGTCATTACTTGCCCGGCTTACTTCAACGACGCGCAACGTCAAGCCACCAAAGATGCCGGCCGCATCGCCGGTTTGGACGTCGTCCGGATCATCAACGAACCGACTGCAGCGGCTTTGGCTTATGGCATGGAAACCCGCAAATCCGAACGCATCCTCGTGTTCGATTTGGGCGGTGGTACGTTCGATGTCAGCATTCTCGAAATCGGCGATGGCACCTTCGAAGTCGTCACGACCAGTGGCGATAACCACCTCGGCGGCGACGACTGGGATGATGTTGTCAGCGCTTGGATCAAAGAACAAATCCGTCTCCAATTCGGTGTCGAACTCAACGACAAGATGGCGCTCCAACGCTTCAAAGAAGCCGGCGAAAAAGCCAAAATCGAACTGTCCGGACAACTTGAAACGACCATTTCTTTACCGTTCATCGGTATGTCCTCCAGTGGCCCGATCAGCTTTGAAACCCGCTTATCGCGCGCTAAATTCCAAGATATGACCAAACATCTGCTCAAACGTTGCGAAGAACCGGTCCGCCGTGCTTTGGCTGATGCCAAATTAACCGCGAACGATATCAATAACGTCCTGCTCATCGGCGGTTCCATCCGGATGCCCGCCGTCCAAGACTTAGTCAAATCGATGCTTGGCAAGAACCCGAATTTGTCGGTCAACCCCGATGAAGCCGTCTCGATCGGTGCCTCCATTCAAGGTGCAGTCGTCTCGGGCGATGTCAAGGATGTCGTCTTACTCGACGTCACGCCGTTAACCCTCGGTATTGAAACCATGGGTGAAGTCATGACTCCGCTCATTCCCCGCAACACGACCATCCCGACCACGAAGAGCCAAATCTTCTCGACCGCCGCGGACAATCAACCGGCCGTCGATATCATGGTCTATCAAGGCGAACGCCCGATGGCCCGCGACAATAAGTTACTTGGTCACTTCAAGCTCGATGGCATTAAACCCGCCCGTCGCGGCGAACCCCGTATCGAAGTCACCTTCAGCATCGACGTCAACGGCATCGTGAAAGTCACGGCCAAAGACCTCGATAGCCAAAAAGAACAACAAATCACCATCTCCGGCACGACCGGCTTAAGCAAGTCCGATATCGATCGCATGGTGCGTGAAGCCGAAGAAAACAAAGAAGCCGACGAAAAACGCAAAGAAGAAGTCGAACTCAAGAACAAAGCCGAACAATACATCAACTCGATCGACCAAGCGATGGCCGAAAAAGGCGAAGGTCTCGACCCCAAGCAAAAAGAAGAGACCATGAAGCTGCGCGATGAACTCAAGACGGCTTTGGAAAAAAACGACATTGCGACGCTCCGCCAAAAGATCGGGGACCTCGAAAAGGCCGCCGAATACATGGCCTCTGCGCAAGCGCAACAAAAACCCAACGGAAAAGGCCCTGAAGCTCAACCGAAGGAAGACAAAAAAGGCGACGACGACGTCATTGACGCCGACTTCACCGAGAAGAAGAACTAACGCAACATGGATGACTTGGGGCACATAGTGCCCCTTGTTGTTCGGAAAGGAGCAGCATGGCAACCAAACGGGATTATTACGAGGTGCTGGGCGTCAAAAAAGGCGCAAGCAAAGACGAAATCAAAGCGGCTTACCGGCAACTCGCTAAAAAATACCACCCGGACGTGAATAAAGAGCCCGGGGCAGAAGAAAAATTCAAGGAAGTCCAAGAAGCCTATGAAGTGCTTTACGACGACCAAAAAAGAGCCACGTATGACCAATTCGGCCATGCCGCTTTTGATCAAAACGGCGGACAAAATCCGTTCCAAGGATTCGGCGGTCAAGGCTTCCAAGACGTCGACCTGGGCGACTTATTCGGGTCGTTCTTCGGTGGCGGTTCCTCGCGCCGGAGATCGTCTCCTACCGGACCCCAACGCGGAGCCGATTCGTTCATGCGCGTCAAGATTTCGTTCATGGACGCCATTAACGGCAAACACATCAAGTTACCGGTCACCTACGATGAACCGTGCGTCAAGTGCGGTGGCACCGGAGCCCGTTCCGCCAGCGACATCGAAACCTGTCCGACCTGCCACGGAAGTGGTACGGTCCGTACACGCCAACAAACCATTCTTGGGACTTTCGAAAGCCAAAGCGTCTGTCCGACCTGCCACGGAACCGGGAAAACCATCCGTGCCCAATGCGACAATTGCCATGGCGCGGGTTACAACCGTGTCAAATCCGACATTGAAATCAACGTTCCTTCCGGCATTGCCGCGGGTCAACAAATCCGTGTTTCCGGTAAAGGCGAACGTGGCAATAATGGCGGTCCCAACGGCGATTTATTCATTGAAATCCTCGTCGACAAACATCCTTACTTTACCCGGGATGGCAACGATATCCATATCACCATTCCAATCAGCTTCGTCGATGCCGCTTTGGGAACCACGTTGGATGTCCCGACGGTGTATGGCGATGTGACCTTGAAAATCCCCGCGGGAACGCAACCCGACCAGACCTTGAAAGTCAAAGGCAAGGGCGTGCATGATATCCGTGGCGGAGACCGTTACGGCGACCAATACATTCACTTGGATGTTAAGACCCCATCGAACCTTTCGCGCGAACAACGCGATTTGCTCCAACGCTTCAAAGATTCCGAACCGCGGAGCGAGTCGACCTGGGAAAAATTCAAGAATTCGTTCCGTAAATAGAATAAGTGCTGAAAAGCACTTTTTCTTTGTCCTACTTTGTGCGATTGTTGCTATAATGAAAAAAACGAGGAGTGATGAAAATGCCGACTTGTAAAAACTGTGGAACGCTGTTGGACAAAGGGGAGAAAATTTGCCCTATTTGCCAAACCCCGAACCCATTAGGAAATCAAGATGAACATGTGGATTTCACGGATACGTTCAAACCCGTCGATCCCGAATATAAACTTGTGAAACAAAAAAGCCGTATTTTAGCGGCTGTTTTCGGATTTTTCTTAGGTTTCAGCGGTGCGCCTTTTTTCTATCTTGGATTTAAGAAGACCGGTATTGTCTGGGCGGTTTTGAATGTGGCCGTGGTGGCTTGTATGATTATTTTCCGGGCGACTCCGTTGGCCCTTTGGATCGGCGGCACCTTGCTCGTGCTTTGGCACCTCGGACTGGGTATTAATTATTTGATTCCCCATGATCAAAAAGACGCTCGCGGGGAATACTTGAAATAATGCAACGCTACTTTGCCTCGATCAAGGAAGGCATTGCCCTTCTTTCGGACGAGGATTTATTTCATATCAGCCATGTCATGCGGATGGGCCTCGGCGACCCTTTGGAAGTGGTCGACAAGGGCATCGTTTACGCTTGCCAAATCAGCAGCTTAAAACCGTTGACGGTCAAGGTCGTCAAAGCTTTGGACGTCAATCGTGAACTTCCCTGCAAAGTCACGCTTTTGTATGCCTTAGCCAAAGGCGAAAAGACTGATTGGGTCGTACAAAAAGCCACCGAGCTCGGCGTATCTTCAATCATTGGTTTGATTTCCGAGAGGACCATCGTCCGTCCATCTCCGGAAGACCACGAGAAGAAAATCGCCCGTTATTCTAAGATTATCAAGGAAGCGGCGGAGCAATCACTCCGTAACGTGCTTCCCGTGTTTGAAGGCATTATTCCCTTCAAAGCCATTAACAAGTATCATTTCGATCGCATGGCCATCGCTTATGAAGGCGAAGCCATGACCTCGCATAACCTTGAGACATTCATGAACGGTTTACCCCAAGGCGGAAGCGTCGGCATCATCATCGGTGCGGAAGGCGGCTTTTCACTCGATGAAGTGAATTACGCAAACAAAGCGGGTTATCAATCCGTGTCTCTGGGTAAACGTATTTTAAGAAGCGAAACTGCGGCGCTTTATGCGTTATCCATCATTGCCGCCACGCTGGAAAGGGGCCCCCATGAGTAATCGACTTTATGAATCCATGTTGCGGAAAGCCCGCATCCGGCGGTTGGTCCCGACCGAGGAATACCGTTATTTTGCCGAACATCGGAAACTCTTTTTGAAGTATGAGGTTTTTACCGATTTTTACGATGTCAGCGATGATTTTCAACTCATCCGGGCGAACATTCTGCTCCACGGAATGGAAAATAAGCTGCAAATCGAAGAAGTGCTTGGGGCGCTTGAAGCTCAATCGATGTTGGAATTCAAAGCCGTCAAACATCATTTCATCCGTGAGAAATTTTTGGAAAAGAAGTTGGACCTTCCCTACATGAAAGACGGAGAGAACAAACTCTACATTCCCTTTTTTCCGCGCGCTTTGAACATCATCTATTTCTCCGAACCCGATAAACTTTTGGATTATCCCTACGACAAACTCAAGACCGATTTCGTTACCTCGACGATTGACCCGTTTGAGACGTATAACGATATGCTTTTTGATTCGTTCTTCACCAAATTGGTGAGACTTTCCGGCGACCGGACCTCAACGGCGTATTACCATTACGACTTCCAAACCATCTATGTGATCAACAAGCAGGGGACCTTGGACGTCAAGATTCCGCTGTTTGATAAATACCTCCGTTCGCCCAACGCCAGCCACATCATGGAGCGCATTTTGCCCGTGATGGAAGCGTATTTCGCCAACGATAAGAAAACGTTTATTTTCCTTTTAAGGAAAAAGAAACTGATCAGCAGCAAAATGTACCGCCGATTGGCCAAGCATGCCCATTTGTCGAGCATCCGTCAAGGCCGTATCGCGAAAGAGAAATAAACCATGCGTTATCTTGTTTTTACCCTGGGTTGCAAGGTCAACACCTACGAGTCGACCGCCCTTGAAAATCTTTTGCAAGCGCGTGGCTATGAACCTGCGATTGATGAGGAACCTGATGTGGTGGTCATCAACACCTGCAGCGTCACGTCGACCAGCGACCAAAAATCGCGGCAACATATCCGTTCGTTAATCGCCAAACATCCCCACGCTATCATCGTAGCCATGGGTTGCTATACCCAAATGGCGCATACCTTTGTCCGGGATATCCCCGGCGTACATATCGTCGTCGGAACCTCCCACAGAGGCGAAATCCCCGATTTAATCGAGGAATTTAAGGCCACCGGCAAAGTCCGCGACGTAGTGGAAGAGAAAACCCGCGAGTTCGATTATGAACCCCTCAATGTCACGTCCTATTCGGATAACGCCCGTGCGTTTTTGAAGATTCAAGACGGATGCGACAACTATTGTTCGTATTGCATCATTCCCTTTGCGCGTGGCAAAATGCGTAGCCGTGCCAAAGAGGATATTCTCCGCGAAGTCCATCGCCTTTCTGACCAAGGATATCGGGAAATCGTGTTGACGGGCATTCATACCGCCGGATACGGGAATGACTTCGGCGATTATCATTTCGTCGATTTGGTCCGCGACATTTTAGCTTCTGAACCGAGACTTTTCCGGTTACGGATCTCGAGCATCGAGGACACTGAAATCAACGACGAGTTCATCGAACTCTTGAAACATAACGAAACCATCGCGCGACATTTGCATATTCCGCTTCAAAGTGGTTCCACAAGCGTCCTCAAACGCATGAACCGTAAATACGATACTTCGTATTTCCTTAATGTTTTAAAAAAGATTCGCCAAGCTGTTCCCGATATCGCCATTACGACCGATGTGATCGTGGGCTTCCCCGGCGAGACCGATGCCGAATTCCAAGAAACGGTGGACTTCATCAAGACCGCCGGCTTCAGCCAACTGCATGTGTTCCCATTCAGCCCTCGTTCCGGAACGGCGGCGGCACGCATGAAAGACCAAGTCGACGGCAACGTGAAGAAACAACGCGTGCAGGCCTTGCTTACGTTATCCGATCAACTCCATGAGGCTTATTCTTCCCGCTTTGTCGGACAGACGATGGAGATTATCGTCGAAGACCGCGACCCCGAGACCCTCTTATGGCGGGGCCATAGTTCCAACTATCTTCAAGGGACGCTCCAAAGTGACGAAGATTTACGTGGTAAAATTGTCAAAATTCAGTACAAACGCTAGACAGTGTATAGAAAATAAATATATCAACCATCGTATTTATTTGAAAATATTTAGAAGATGTCTAAATTTCGTTGACATCGGTTTTTGATAACACTATAATACCGTTGTTGTCTAAGACACAAGGAGGATTTATTTTATGGCAGTCCCATTCAGGAGAACTTCGAAAACTGCGAAAAGATTACGCCGGAGCCATTTCCATTTGGCCGTTTCCGGTTTAAACACTTGCCCGCATTGCGGAACGATGATCCGTTCGCACCATGTGTGCCCCAACTGTGGCTATTACGATGGCAAGGCCGTCGTGAGCGTCCCGGAAGCCGCACCGAAGGCTACGGAAAAGAAAGTGACCAAGAAACCCGTGGTCAATGCTGAAAAAGCCGTCGCCGCCCCGAAAGCCGAAGTCAAAGCCACCAAGAAGGCCGCAGCGACCAAAAAAGTTACCGCGAACCGCATTGGTAACAGAGGCGAATAAGAGTTTCTCAATCAAACCGAGCTTGCTCGGTTTTTTTGTTCCTCTTTTTGCCCTTAAACGCTATTTTGTAAATACCAAAAAACTGTTATAATGACCATTAGAAAGAGGTAAACAGCATGAACTATAATAAATTAATCGACCATACCGCCCTCAAACCGGATGTCACCCCGGAAGCCATTATCACACTCTGCGAGGAAGCCAAAAAATACGGATTCGCTTCCGTCTGCGTGAATCCCGCTTTTGTCCCCCTTGCCGTCAAACATCTCAAAGATACCGATGTCAAGGTTTGCACCGTCATCGGATTTCCGTTAGGCGCCACATTAAGCAACGTCAAAGTGTATGAAACCCGCGAAGCCATCTTCGCCGGAGCCACCGAAATCGACATGGTGATCAACGTTTCGCAACTCAAAGCCCATAACGACAAGTATGTGCTCGACGAAATCCGCGACATCAAAGATGCCTGCAATCAAATTCTCCTCAAAGTCATCATCGAAACCTGCTTATTGACCGATGAAGAAAAAGTCCGTGCCTGCAAACTCGCCGTCGAAGCGGGTGCCGATTATGTGAAGACCTCGACCGGCTTCAGCACCGGTGGTGCGACCGTCCATGATGTCGCCTTGATGCGTAAAACCGTCGGTCCCGACATCGGCGTCAAAGCCAGTGGCGGTGTGCGTACCCACGAAGACTTGATCGCCATGGTCGAAGCGGGCGCCAGCCGTATCGGAACCAGCGCCGGTCCGAAGATTATCTAAAGATAAAGATTTTTTATATATTATTGCTTTTACTGGTCGGCGCATATTATAATAAATCCGTTGTCCTAGCAAGCCGCTAAAGAAGGAGGGATATTATGCCAAAAACAGTAGTCCGTGAGAACGAATCGCTCGATGACGCTCTCCGCCGCTTCAAACGTCAAGTCAACAAGGCTGGTACGCTCCAAGAGGCTCGCAAACGTGAATTCTACTTGAAACCCGGTCTTCGCCGGAAACTCAAGTCCGAACAAGCTCGCCGCAAATCGTACTAAAAAATTAGGCCCTACGGGGCCTTTTTTATTTGATGGGTCAATTTTGCCAATCGTCTTCCTATTAAGTATTAGGAGATGATAACATGCACCATTTCGTCATGCAGACCACGTCCCGCGATTGTGGCTGGGCGTGTTTGAAAATGATTCTATCCGATCTGAGCCGCAACGATGATTATTTAACCCTTCCCGCGACCCACCAAAAGGGACCTTTGTCGTTTCTCGATTTGGTGAGCATGGCCAGCCCGTTCGGGCTTACTTTGGAAGGCTACAAGGTCATCAGCAAGAAAGAAGTCTTTTCGACCCAAGGAGCGTTTATCGCCTTGATTGAAAAACAAGGAAAGACGCATTATGTGATCGTCGACAAAATCCGTCGTAAAAAGGTCGTCCTACGCGATCCCGCGACCGGGATTTATGCAATGCCGAAAGCGGAATTCCTGGAGATGTTTACAGGTCAATTCTTGATTGTTGCCGATTGGGTCAAACCCACGACAAAAATCAAACAAGAAGTCGAACTTCCCAAGAAGAACCGAATGGCCCTTTATGGGTGGCAATCGCTCAGCGCCTTGGCCCTTTTAGCGGGTTTGGCATCCGTGAATTCGGGTTCGCATTTTGCCGTCCCCATCGCCCTATTTGCCGCCTATATCGTCTTGGAACTCCTTTATAAAGGGGCCCTCTTGAAAGCCATGGTTTTTCTCGATCAAAACTTTATCGTTCCCAAAATGAAGACTATTAATAAGGATATACGTCCCAACCTCCATTTCCTTTATGAACTCAAATCATCTTTGATCGTTACGCCACTGAGTTTCATTACTCATTTGATGACGGTAGTTGCGTTCATCGCCATCCTCGGCCTCAACGGGTGGAATAACCTCATCTTGGTAAGCTTTGTCGTCGCCTGTTTGGTAGGGGAACGGCTCTACTGGAAACCGCGACAAGATAAAACCGCCCGTAAGATTGCCGAACAGGAAGATGCCCTGATCGAAGGGATGACTCATAACCGTCTTGAAATCGACGTGGGCGAGTCCCTCGGCACGCTGAATGGCCAAACCTATCGCTATGCCATGGAAGATGAGGTGCGGAAATACCTTTTCTGGTTTGCACTTCTTGCTGGCGTGCTCATTTCGATGGGCTTGACCGGAAACGTGTCGCTCAATTACTTGGTCTTTCACTTCATGGCGTTGGCTTTCCTCTCGGAGAACATCCGCTCGATGATGGATTTCTCCAAAAAACAGGATAAAACCCGCTTGTTGATTAACCGATATCACGGGCTGAAATGAAACAAATCCCCTTTTTTCCTTAATATGATAGAATAGAGGCACGCACGAGGAAACGAACGTGGAATTAGTCTTCCAAAACGATTATGGCGCTGCCTACGATGTTTACGAGTCCCTCTTTAATGAACTGGCCCGTAAAACTTTCAAGCACCTTAAAAAAAGTACCCGTGTAGCCCTCGAAGTCGACTTTGTGAACAATGAGCGCATCCATCAGATCAACCGTGAGTACCGACACGTCGACCGTCCGACCGACGTCATCAGCTTTGCGTTCGATGACGAAGTGGAAGGCGAAGTAGCCATCAAAGGTGGCCCGGTGCACGATTTGGGCGTCATTATCATCTCAATCGACAAGGCCTTGGCTCAAGCCAAAGACTATGGTCACAGCGAGAAAAGAGAAATTACTTTCCTCTTTGTTCACGGTTTGCTACACTTGTTAGGCTACGACCACGGGACTCCCGAAGAAGAAACCGTGATGTTCGGCCTGCAAGATACGATTTTAGGAAAAAAGGAGAATGCATGATGAATCATAAAGAGTTGCTCGAAGAAGCCAAGAAAGCCCGTTTAAAGTCGATTTCCCCCTATTCTCACTTTGCGGTGGGGGCCGCCTTGATGTGTAAAGATGGCACCGTCTTCCATGGCGCCAACATCGAAAACGCCTCGTTCCCGCTGTGCATGTGTGCCGAACGGACCGCCATTTACTCGGCTATCCTCGCCGGCAAGAAAAAAGAAGACTTCGTCGCTTTGGCCGTCGTTGCCGATGCGCCCCGTCCGGTGTCCCCGTGCGGTGCGTGCCGTCAAGTCATGTCCGAATTGCTGAATAAAGACGTTCCCGTCATCATGGGCAACCTCAAAGGCATCGCCAAAGAAAGCAAAGTCGCTGAACTTTTACCGTACGCTTTCGAAGAAAGTGACATGTAATGATGAAATCAGGTTTCGTTGCCATCATCGGCCGTCCCAATGTCGGAAAATCGACGCTTCTTAACGTCTTAGTCGGCCGAAAAATATCGATTATTACCCCTAAACCGCAAACGACACGCACCAACATCCAAGGCATTTATAACGCCCCCGATGCGCAAATCGTGTTCGTCGACACGCCCGGGATCCATAAACCCCATTACCGCTTGGGCGAATACATGAACAAAGTGGCTTTTTCTTCAGTCAACAACGTCGATTGCACCCTTCTGGTCGTCGATAGCTCGTTACCGTTCGGCGAAGGCGATCAATTCTTGGTCGACCGTGTCCATCCGGATGGCAAGCTCATCGTCGTTTTGAACAAAATCGACCTCACGACCACTGAAAAGTTGGCCCAAATCAAAGAAAAATACCAAAGTTTGTTCCCGAATGCCGATTTTGCCGAGACTGTTGCGGCGGACGCCATCAATGTCGATATTCTTTTAAAGAAACTGCTCAATCTTTTGCCGGAAGGCCCAAAATACTTCCCTGATGGCGTTTATTGCGATCACCCCGAGTCCTTCATCATTGCCGAAATCATTCGTGAGAAAGTCATGCTGTTGACGCAAGAAGAAGTCCCGCACTCGGTGGCCATCTCGATTGAAAAAATCACGCCCAAGAAAGAAAAAACCGATATTTATGCGACCATCATCGTCGAAAAGGATTCCCAAAAGGGCATCATGATCGGCCGTGGCGGTAAGAAAATCAAAAGCATCGGTATCAAAGCCCGAGAAGACATCGAAGAATTGCTTGGTGTCAAAGTTAACCTCAATCTGTATGTGAGCGTCGAGGAAGGTTGGCGCGATTCCGCCCATCACCTCAAGCTCTTTGGATACAAGGAAGAAGAATAAATGGAATTTGAAGGCATCGTGCTTCGCGTAACTCCGTTTAAAGAAAAAGACGCCATGGTCAATGTTTTGACCGCGACCGGCGTCCTTTCTTTTATGGCGCGCGGTGTCCTGTCGATCGAAAACAAAAACGCTGCCAGTTTGACTCAATATGCGTTCTCCCGGTTTGAGTTTTCCGAAGGAAAAGGGACCGGATTATCGCTAAAAAACGGAACCCTGATCAAAAGCTACGAAGAATCCTTTAAAAGCTTGGACCGCTTGGCGGCTTTATCGTTATTAGGCGAATTGACCCTTCATGGCGTTGGTGAGGATGAAGCCTCGGCCATTTACCCTTATTTTAAGAATGCTTTGGAAGCGATTGAGTCCGGATTTGACCTTTTAACCACGGTCATCGTCTTCTTTGCCCAAGTTTTGAAGGCGGCAGGGTACGGTCTTGAAGTCGGACACTGCGTTTTCTGTGATTCCACCAAAGATATCGTTGCCGTGAGCTATCCCGACGGCGGCTTCGTCTGTAAGAACGACCTGGATGAAGAAACCATGCATCCCGCCGATTCCCGTTACCTGAAAATCATCCGTTACTTATTCATGGTTGGCCCGGAGGATGTCAAACGCGTGGCGTTCACGAAAGAGGAGTGCCTTGGCATCCTCAATGAATTCAAAGAATATGCGTCCGATCAGCTCGGACTTTCCCTTAAGGGACACGAATTATTGCTGCGCTCTATCAAAAAGTAAGAAATCCTTTCTTTTTATACCAAAATACACTCATTGTGGGTTGACACGAAAGCGAATACCGATAGAATTAGACCCGTACGCTGTTTTTATATGGAGGTAGTACCATGCCAAAATACGATTTTGATAGGATTGTCACACACTTGCAAAGCTATGGCTTCGTTTACCAAGGCTCCGAAATCTACGGGGGCCTTAGCAACACCTGGGACTACGGTCCTTTAGGTTCTGAGCTCAAAGCCAACTTAAGACGCTTGTGGTGGAAGAAATTCGTCCAAGAATGCCCGACCAACGTCGGCATCGATTCCGCGATTTTGATGAATCCGCGTGTTTGGGAAGCCACTGGACACGTGACCACCTTTAACGACCCGTTGATCGACTGCAAAGCCTGCAAAACTCGCCATCGCGCCGATAAACTCATCGAAGATGCGTTCCCCGAAGCCCATGTCACGTCCATGAATAACGAACAAATGATGGAATTCATCCGCGCCAATAAAGTCAAATGCCCGAATTGCGGCAAAAGCGACTTTACCGATATCCGCCAATTCAATATGATGTTCAAAACGCACATCGGTGTCACCGATGACAGCAAAGCGGCGGTCTATCTCCGTCCCGAAACTGCCCAAGGCGTGTTCGTGAACTTTAAGAATGTCATGCGTACGACCCGGAGAAAATTGCCGGTCGGTATTTGCAACGTCGGCAAAGCCTTCCGCAATGAAATCACACCCGGGAACTTTACCTTCAGAACCCGTGAATTCGAACAAATGGAACTCGAATTCTTCTGCAAACCCAATACCGACCTTGAATGGTTCCGTTACTGGAAAGACT
Organism: uncultured Caryophanales bacterium; assembly: GCA_937873795.1. Taxonomy (GTDB): domain Bacteria; phylum Bacillota_I; class Bacilli_A; order RFN20; family CAG-826; genus CALMWE01. The sequence goes on along the minus strand of CALMWE010000197.1, from coordinate 19,037 downwards.
ACGCCATCAACTTCCTTTATTCCCTAGGAATAACCAAAGAAAATCTTCGCTTCCGTGACCATGATCCGGAAGAATTGGCGTTCTATTCCAAAGGCACCAGCGACATCGAATACTTATTCCCCTTCGGTTGGGGTGAAGTCTGGGGCATTGCCGATCGTACCGATTACGATTTGAAACGCCATATGGAGTTTAGCGGTGAATCCTTAGAATACTTAGATCCCGATACCAACGAAAAGTACGTTCCGTTCTGTGTTGAACCTTCTTTAGGCCTTGATCGTTTAGCGTTGATGACACTTTGCGATTCCTATTGCGAAGAACAACTGGAAAACGATTCCCGCGTGGTCATGCACCTGCATCCTGCGGTGGCGCCGTACAAAGCGGCCATTCTTCCGCTGAGCAAACAACTCAGTGAAAAGGCTCGTGAAGTGGTGAACATCCTCAGCAAGCATTTCAGCGTGACATATGACGAAGCCGGAAGCATCGGCAAACGTTATCGCCGTCAAGATGCGATCGGAACACCGTTCTGTATTACCGTAGATTTCGATACCAGCGCCGATCAAACCGTGACGATTCGCGAGCGTGACAGCATGAAGCAAGTTCGTTTGCCAATCGATGAATTAATCAACTATTTAACCATTAAAGTGTTTTATTAGTAGTTTGTTAGTAAATAAATAGTCAAAAGGGGGACAAAAATGGCGTTTGAAAGAACACTAGTCGATGACGTTTTAAAGCAAACCGACATCGTCGACGTTATCTCCAATTACATCAATGTCATCAAGAAGGGGCGCAACTATGTCGCCGTGTGTCCTTTTCATGACGACAAGAATCCTTCGTTGATGATCAGTAAAGATAAACAAATCTTCAAATGCTTCGTTTGCGGCCATGGCGGAACCGCCATCTCGTTCGTCCAAGACTATGAGAAAATCTCCTTTGGAGATGCCGTGCGTAAAGTTGCCGATATTGCCGGGTTCACCGACCCGCGCCTGGTGGAAACCAAAAAGGCGCTGCCGGTGGATGCTGCGCTCGTTCCTTTATATAGTTGCATCAGCGATCTGGCTGTTTTCTACCAATATGGCTTATCGACCCCTGAAGGCTCTGCCGGATTGGATTATTTAAACGGACGAAACCTCGATGAGCCCGTCCGTTCCAAGTACCAATTGGGTTATGCCTTAGCTGATGGCAAGAAAGCGATTCAGTACCTTACCAACAAAGGACATAGTCTTAAGACTATCGAAGCCATCGGTATCTCCAATGGCTTAGGTTCCAACTTGACCGACCGTAATGCCGGAAGAGTGATGTTCCCGATTGCCGATCCCAATGGTCAAGTGGTGGGTTTCTCCGCACGCCGCATCGTCGACAGTGACGAAGCCAAATACATCAATACTCCCGAAACCAAGATTTTCCATAAAGCGACGTTACTTTATAACTATCACAACGCTCGCAGGACGGCCCGTCATGACGGGTATGTCTACGTGTTGGAAGGCTTCATGGATATTTATGCCCTTTCCAAAGTGGGCATCGAAAGTGCCGTTGCCCTCATGGGCACCAATATGTCGAAAGAACACATTGCGTTACTACGTAAACTGGGCGTCGAAATCCGTTTATGTCTCGACGGTGACCGTGCCGGACAAAGCGCGATGATGAAGATTATTACCCAGCTCAATGAGGAACGTCTGAGTTACCGCATCGTCAACAACCAAAACGATGAGCGCGACCCCGACGATATCCTTCAAGAAGAAGGGCCGGAAGCTTTAAAAGCTTACATGAACCGCCTGATCAACCGGGCGGAGTTCGCATTGAATTTTTACAAACAGACCAACACGCTCAAGACGATGGAAGAAAGAAAGCGCTTGGTCGCCGACTTCGTTCCGATTCTCATCGGAGCGACAAATCCGCTGGAATTCGAAGAATACATCAACGAATTATCCCGCGTTTCTGAGTTCTCCGTCGACAGTATCAAGCAAATCGTCAACCGGGCTCGCGACAAAACCGACCATGACACGGTCGGCATCATGGCGGAGTTCCATGCCGAGCGGCGCACCTACAAACGCTATCAGCTCGCGGAACGGGCGCTTCTGACGATGATGCTCAACGATCCGCACGCCGTCGATTTCTACTCAAGCCGCGTCGAGTACTTCTACGAAGAGTTGTATCGCAATATTGCCAACTTCGTCGTTGAGTACAAGATGAAAAACGAACGCATTGATCTACCGTCTCTGCTTTCTGAGTTATCGCAAAGCGAATTGGCTCACAAGCAGGAGATGCAAGATGAAATTACAGCCATCTCTTTAGAGAAGACGCATCCGGAATGCACCGACCAGGTCATGGAAGAGTACCGCACGACCATCTTGGAAGAACGCGAAAAGTTCTATGACAAAGAAGTCGTCAACCGTGCCATGGCGGGCAAATCTGCCGAAGAGCAGGGCCGCATCGCCGCCGAATACATGGCCAAGAGATTTCCTCGGGTAAAGCCCAAGGATAAGGACAAATAGGAGGTCCAACAATGGAAAAGAAAACCACCAAAACCAAACCTGTCGCCGAAGCGAAGGAAGAAGTCGCCGTTAAACCCGCCAAAGCGAAAGCCCCGAAAAAGGCAAAAGTCGAAGAGCCCGTCGAAGCGCTCGAACAAGCCATTGAAGACGCTCCCATTCCCGCGGAAGAAGAAATCGAATCGCTCGAAACAATCAAAAAACGTCTTGAAAAAAAAGGCAAATCCGCCGGTTACATCGATCAAGAAGATGTTTTCGACGCCATCGCCCACTTAGACCTCAGCGACGATGATACCGAGAAGTTAATTGAATACTTCAAATCCAAAGGCATCGAAGTCGCCAGCGAAGAAACCGAAGAGAATATCGAAGATATCGAAAGCATGAACGTCGATGAAAAACTTCTTGAGAAGAACATTTCGACGACGTTGATCGAAGATGCCGAAACCGGCGTGGTCGGCGAAGACGTCATTCCCGAAGAAGTCGATATCGACATCGACCATATTGATACATTCGTGAGCGGTGATGTCAAAGTTACCGACTCCGTGAAGATGTATCTCAAAGAGATCGGCCGCGTCGATCTTTTGAAACCCGACCAAGAAATCGACATCGCCAAGCGCATCGTCGCCGGCGATGAAGAAGCTAAAAAACGTTTGATTAACTCGAACCTCCGTCTGGTCGTCAGCATCGCCAAGCACTATGTCGGCCGCGGCATGCTTTTCCTCGACCTCATCCAAGAAGGCAACATGGGCCTTATTAAAGCGGTCGAAAAATTCGACTACACCAAAGGCTTCAAGTTTTCGACCTATGCGACGTGGTGGATCCGTCAAGCCATTACGCGTGCCATTGCCGACCAAGCCCGTACCATCCGTATTCCGGTCCACATGGTCGAAACCATCAACAAGATGACCCGCGTCCAACGTCAATTGGTCCAAGATTTGGGCCGTGAACCGACCGCCGAAGAAATTTCCGCCAAACTCGAAGGCATCATGTCTCCGGAACGTATCCGCGAAATTCAACGGATTGCCCTTGAACCGGTGTCCTTGGAAACCCCGATCGGTGAAGAAGATGATTCCCACCTTGGCGATTTTATCGAAGATAAAGACGCTCAATCGCCCAGCGAATTCACGACCAAGTCGCTTTTGAAAGACGAACTTTATGACATCATGAAAGACCTGACCGACCGCGAAGAACGCGTCTTGCGTTTACGCTACGGCCTTGACGACAACCGCCCCAGAACGTTGGAAGAAGTGGGCAAGGAATTCGGGGTTACCCGTGAACGTATTCGGCAAATCGAAGCCAAAGCGATCCGCAAACTCCGTCACCCGACACGCGCCAAACGCCTCGGCGATTATCGCGACAACAAATAATGAAACCCATCGCTTTGAGCCCGCGGCTTAAAGCCGTTGGTGATTTTGTCTTTCCCCATAGCGTCGTCGCCGACATCGGAGCCGACCATGGCCAATTGATCCTTTCGCTTTGCGAACAAGGACGCATCCAAAAAGGTTATGCCTGTGAGAACAAGGCAGGACCTTTTGCTATCTTGCGCCAAGCCGTCGAAAAACAAGGCTTATCCAAAACCATTGCGGTGGAGCTTGCCGACGGAATCAGCCACCTCCCCGAAACAATCGATACTGTCGTCGTTGCCGGTATGGGAGGGGAGTTAATCGTCTCCATCCTCAAAAGTCAGCCAGAACGCTTGAAAAACGTCAAAATGCTGATTTTGGCACCCAACACCGATGTCCCGGAAGTGCGAAAAGCCATAAATACCCTCGGTTTTGCCATTATCGGCGAGACGATGGTGGAAGAAAAACGCCACGTTTATGAAATCATTCAAGCAGAGCGGGGCTCACAAGACCTTAGCGATCTTGATCTCCTGTATGGACCCATCCTCAGAAAAGCCAGAGGCCAGGTGTTTGTCCGTCACTGGACTTCAAGAAAAGCCGCAGTCGAAGAACTTCTAAAGAAAGACATCTCGGAAAAACGTCGAGAAGAACTCCAAAACGAAAAAGAAAGGTTGGATAACCTATGATTAAATCCCGTTCGCTTTTAGCGAAACTAGCCAAACGCTTTCCCAAAAGCATCGCCAAAAAGTATGGTGACAAGGTCGGTTTAATGTGCGGTGTCCTTCCGGAAACAACCCAAAAGATCGTTTTATGCCTCGATATGGATAACACCATCTTGGACCGCGTCCTTGCCGAAATGCCCGATTTGATCATCACCCACCATCCGTTTATTTATAAAAGTCGGGCTCAAGTCTTTAAAAATGACCCCAAACGCAAAGAACTCGTAGAGACCCTCGAAGCTAAAGAGATGTGCGTCTTGTCCTATCACACGAACTTTGACGAAGGGCAGGGCGGCATGAACGATGCCTTAGTGGAAGCTTTGAAACTTTCCGACATTCATCCATTAATCGGCGATCCCATGGCTAGGGCGGGAAGTTTAAGCGAGCCGATGGCGGTCAAAGCCTTTGCAAAATATGCTAAAAAACTACTAAATGTCGACTACGGTTTATTGATTGCCAAAGGCAAGCCTATAATTTCGTCTGTTGCCATCGTTGGCGGCGGAGGCTCCCGGACTTATTCAATCGCACAAACTGAAAACATCGACCTTTTCATTTCCGGCGACGCTCCTCACCATGTCCGGCGAGGAATTGTCGTCGATGGTTATAACTATTTGGATTTGCCTCATGAAATTGAACGCATCTTCATTCCCACGATGAAAAAACGGCTTTTGGAGATTGATCCGAGTTTAAACATCGTGACCATCGATCACGAAGAATTGCCTGAAGTTATCTAAATTAGATACTTTTTAACAGTTTGATGACATTTTCCGTCGTTTCCAGCGGGGTAGAAGCGCCACTGGCGACGGCGACCTTCGAAGAAGAACTATAAGGACGGCTGTCGATATCGGCAACCGTTTTTATTTTGATGACTCTGGCACGAGGGTGGCTTAATCTAGCGACTTCAGCGAGCTTTTCCGTGTTGGCGGACTCCGGTGACCCGACAATGAAAATGGCTTCGACGTCTTCGGGGATATCGAGGACCGCTTGTTGGCGAAGACGGGTGGCGGAGCAAATCTCATCAAGCACCCGAGCATCGGGGAGATGGGCGGTGATGTCGGCGTGGATATGGGCGAGTTCCAAGAACGAAAGCGTCGTTTGGTTTACAACCAAGGGGCTTGGGTCTTTAACTTTTTCGTAATCAAAAGGAATGTCTTTATCGAGCAAAAAGACGCGTTTTCCGAGCGAAAGCGCGGCGGTGGTTTCGGGGTGATTGCGTTTTCCGATATAAAGGACGTCATGGCCATCTTTTAAGGCCGCTTCGATGATGTCCATGTTCTTGGATACCTTGACGCAGGTGGCATCACGGAATTCAATGCCACGTTCACGGGCAATCTTTTCCAATTTTCGGTCATGGCCGTGAGCGGTGAAGATGACGATGGCTTTGGGGTCCACACTTAAAAGCAGGGCTTCAAGGCTCTTTTCGGGATCTTGCAGGGTTTCGATTCCTTGCTTTGCAAGAAGTTCGACGACTTCGCGGTTATGGACCAACATGCCTAAAACAACGACCGGACGATCCGGGAATTGTTTCTTAGTGGCCTTGGCCATATCGATCGCGGAGATGACCCCCATGCAATAACCATGCGGGTTGGTCACGTGGACATTCATTGATATCACCTATTTTTAAGTTTATCATAAACGGGTTTCGCACGCATTCGTGTATAATGAAGCGGAAGGAGAATCCTTATGCCCTCATTTGCCAGTTACGCTCTTAGTAAAAAAATGATTGATGCCCTGAAAAGTCAGGGTTACGTTTCGCCGACCCCCATCCAAGATGCGGTGATTCCCGCCGCCCTTCGCGGTGAAAGTCTGGTTGCCCGCAGCCCGACCGGCAGCGGTAAAACCCACTCTTTTTTAATCCCGATTATCGAAAAAATCGACCTGGAAAGTAGAGAAATCCAAGCCGTCATCGTCGCCCCGACCCGGGAACTTGCAAAGCAAACCTATGACTTTGCCCGCAAATTCAATGTTTCGTACCCTGCGCTGCGCATTCTTTTATTGTCCGCCGGCGAAGAACGGACCCGGACGATTGAAAAGTTGGCCCGCGTTCCCCATTTGATTATTGCCACTCCGGGAAGACTCCACGATTTAGCGGTCAAAGAGAAGGTCATCAACTTCTTAACCGCCAAGACGTTTGTCCTCGATGAAGCCGACATGCTCATGGAAATGGGCTTCTTTAACGATATCAACGTGATTATCTCGAATTTGACCAAGCCGCAAATGTTGGTGTTCTCGGCGACGATTCCCGAAAAGCTTGCTTCAGCGCTTGAAAAATACGTCGAAGCCAAACACGTCATCGAAGTCTCGGGTAAAGAATTGACCGCCGGCAAAGTCCGTCATTATTTCATCGATACCCGTCACCGCGACCTCAAAGAATGTGTCAAAGAGTTCATTCATATCAAAAACCCATACCTTTTATTGATTTTCGCCTCAAAGAAAGAAACGGTGGAGTCGATTTACGAATATCTTCGTTCCCAATCCATCAAAGCGGCGATGATCCATGGCGATCTTGAAGTCCGCGAACGCAAATCCGTGATGAAACGGATTCACGCCAACGAATTCAATGTCATCGTGGCCAGCGATATGGCGAGCCGTGGCATTGACATTGAAGATGTCAGCGACATTCTCAACGTCGATTTACCCAAGAACCTCGAATTCTACTATCACCGTGCGGGACGTACCGGCAGAAACGGCAAAGACGGCCAATGCTTTACGTTCTATGATAATGATCTAACCACCGGAGTCCAAAAAATCCTCGATATGGGCACCAAAGGCTCGTTCCTGATTTTCAAAGACGGTGACCTGGTCGAAGGCAAGCCGATTGTCCCGGCCGCCCCCAAATTCCGCAAGAAGAAAAACCCCGAACTTGAAAAAGAAATCAAAAAAGCCGCCGGCATGGCCTCTTCAAAAGTCGTCAAACCCGGTTATAAACGGAAAGTCCGCGTTGCGGTGGAACGTGCTAAAGCACGCCATCGCCGCAAAGTCATCAAACGCGATATCCGTCGGCAACAAGTCGAACGCTACAAAATGCAAGCAAAGGAGCCCAAAGAATGAGTGAACCCTTAATTCTCGGATCCCATGTCAGTCTCGAAGCCCCCGATTACTACTTAGGTTCGGTTAAAGAAGCCTTAAGTTATGGCGCAAACACGTTCATGCTTTATACCGGCGCCCCGCAAAATAGCATCCGCCGTCCGGTGTCGTCTTTAAAAGTCGAAGAAGGCAAAGCGGCGATCAAAGACGCTGGCCTTGATCCTACTAAAATCATCGTTCATGCTCCGTATATCATCAATTTGGGCAATACCATCGATCCGAGCCTCTTCGAAGCTTCGGTCACCTTCTTAAAAAGGGAACTTGAACGCGTCGAAGCCTTAGGCTTAGGCATTCTCGTCCTCCATCCGGGTTCTCACGTCAAAGCCGGAACGGAAGCGGGACTGCAACAAGTCGTCCGTGGCCTTAATTTAGTGATGGCAGACGATAAGACACACGTGAAGATCGCCCTTGAGACGATGGCCGGCAAAGGCAGCGAGGTCGGCGCGACGTTTGAAGAAATCCGTTATTTGCTCGATCATGTCGATAAACCCGAACGTTTCGGTGTCTGTATGGATACTTGCCATATCAGCGATGCCGGATACGATATTACCGACCCCGATGCCTTGTTGGCCCAGTTCGACCGTGTGGTTGGATTAGACCATGTCTTAGCGATGCACGTCAACGACAGCAAGAATGTCCGCGGTGCTCACAAAGACCGTCACGAAAATCTTGGTTATGGCGAATTAGGATTCGATATCCTGTATCGTTACGTCAGCCATCCGCGCTTAAAAAACGTTCCCAAGATTTTGGAAACGCCGTATTTCAATGACAAACCACCTTATAAAGAGGAAATTGCCATGCTCCGAGCAGGAAAGTTCATACCCAATTGGCGCGATTCGATGTAACCAAAAAGAGGCTTTCGGGCCTCTTTTCCTTTATAAGGAATCAATTTCTTCTTTCAATGCTTTGAAGGCGTCGGCTTCTTTGACCGTGCGAATGATTTTACCTTTTTTGAAGATGACCCATTCGTGTTTGCCTCCGGCGATGCCCAGGTCGGCGTTTTTGGCTTCCCCAGGTCCGTTGACGACGCATCCCATGACCGCGACGGTCACGGTCTTATGGCTTGCCTCGAGATAACGGAGGGTGGCTTCCGCTAAATCTTTGACATCCACCTGGGTCCGTCCGCAGGTTGGGCAGGACACAAGCGTGGGATAGTCGGGATACAAACCGATATCGTGGAGTAAGCGTTTGGCGGCAATGATTTCTTCTTTAGGGTCGGCGGTTAGAGAAATACGAATCGTGTCGCCGATACCTTCAAGCAGTAACGGGGCAAGGCCCGCGACCGAGCGGATGATGCCAACATCTTTCGTTCCGGCTTCGGTAATGCCTAAATGTAGCGGATACGGGAATGTTTTTGCGGCCAAACGGTAGGCTTCGATGGTTTCCAAGACGTCGCTTCCCTTAAGGGAAAGGACGATATCATGGAAATCAAGGTCTTCGAGGATGCGGACATGCTTCATGGCCGAGTCGACGAGTTTTTGAGCGGTGTAATGCGAATCGTAGGCGTGAATCGTCTTATCCAGTGAACCAGAGTTGACGCCGATGCGGATGGGAACATGGTGCGCTTTGCAGGCTTCCACGACTTTTTTGATATTTTCGGTCGAACCGATATTGCCGGGATTGATGCGGATCTTGTCGATGCCGTTTTCGATGGCTAAAAGCGCCAACCGGTAATCGAAGTGGATATCCGCGACTAACGGAATCGAAACTTTGGCTTTAATCGCCTTGATGGCGTGGGCGTCGGCTTCATCCATGACCGAAAGGCGCATTAAATCCGCGCCATAGGCGGCGAGTTCATTGATTTGGGCTGCGACTTCGTCGACCTGTTCGGTTTTGATCGTGCACATCGATTGGATGAGCACTTTGTTTTGGCCACCCATTTGCAGGCTACCTATGGTAACCGGGCGAGTTTGTGTTCGTTTTGTCATTTTATCACCTTTGCTTATTATATCATCGACTGGATTTGAGATAAGGCTATTTGATAATAAACGGATTTACGATATTTTACTAGATATCTCATTCTTTCCGTGATAGAATAAGCACGCAATCAAATCGGAGGTGTCAGTCATGCGTGAGAATATTATCTTAAAATGCACGGTGTGCGGTGAAGAAAACTACATCAGCACCAAGAATAGACGTACTCATCCAGACCGGATGGAGATTAAGAAATTCTGCCCCCGTTGCAATAAAGAGACTGTCCACAAAGAAAAGAAATAAGGGTGCGCCCTTATTTTTTCTTACCTACTATGGAAATCATCCCTATTGTCTACCGCCAATTCTCGGGAAATACCTATTTAATCGGGAATAAAGGCGAAAAAGTCATCGTCATCGATCCCGGCATTGCCTCGGGCGAACTGGCGACTTCCATCCAGTCCGAGTTTTCGGGCGTGGAAGCCGTTTTATTGACCCATGGCCACTTCGACCATATGGGCGGTGTCGACTTTTTGGTGGAGGCTTTCCATTGTCCCGTCTATATCCATGAAAATGATGCCTCGTTCTTGCACAATACGCGCTACAACGGCTCCGCTTCCTATGGAAAAAGCGTGATTTCAAAAGCTGAACCGGTCACCTTCGGCGATGATGAGGAGCTTCATCTATTGGGGCAATCCATTCAAACCGTAGCCACGCCGTTTCATACCAAAGGCAGCGTCTGTTATTGGTTTAAAGACTTGAATGCGTTATTTACCGGTGACACCTTGTTCCGCGGCGATATCGGCCGAACCGACTTGCCGACCGGAAGCCAACGCAGCGTCGAATCCTCTTTGGACAAACTCCGCGTACTCCCTGAGGACCTTGCCGTCTATAGCGGTCATGGTCATCCGACCACAATCGGTCGCGAAGTCAAATTTAACCGCTATTTCCGAAAATAAGCCGGAAAAAATAAAAAAGTTGCTTATTTGGAGCCCATTGAGTAAAATGTTAAAGGCTCAAAAGGAGATTTACATATGATTAACGTCACAGAATTAAGACCCGGAAACTATTTCACCTTCGAAAACGCGATTTATAACGTCCTCGACGTTGCCTTAAATAAAACCGCGATGCGGAAGATGGTCGTCAAGGTTAAAGTCAAGAACGTCCGTAACGGCGCTGTCACGGAAATGAGCTTCCTCGGCGGAACTGCCATCGAACCGATCCGTTTGGACAAAAAGCAAATGCAATTCCTCTACGACAGTGGAGATATGCTCGTGTTCATGAACCAAACCACCTACGATCAAATCGAAATCGCCAAGGAACGTCTCGAATGGGAATCCAAATTCCTTAAGAGTGAAGTCGTCGTCGAATTCGTTACCTTTGAAGACGAAATCCTCGGCATCAACCTTCCCGCGAAAGTCGCGTTGAAGATTGTCGAATGCGAACCGGCCGTTCGCGGCGACACCGTCAACAAGGCGATGAAAGACGCGCTCTTGGAAACCGGACTGAAAGTCCGCGTCCCGCTCTTCATCAGCGAAGGCGAAGAAATTCTCGTCCGTACCGACAACGGTTTATACGACGGAAGAGCTTAAGTTTTCCACCCAAGGTCCGAAAGGGCCTTTTCGTTTGCCCTTTTTATTGAAATAAGAGGGGGAATACGATACAATACGAGCGAGGTGAATGAAAATGTTAATTATATTAGCTGATAGCAACATCTGGACGACCATCATGTATTTGGCTTTAGGCCTTGTCGGTGGTGGCGTGGCCGGTTTCTTCATAGCTCGTTGGTTCTTCAAACGTGAGTTGGCGAAGAATCCCCCGATCAATGAGAAGATGATCCGCGCGATGTTTACGTCCATGGGCCGTAAGCCGAGCGAAGCCCAAGTTCGGGCGGTCATGGCCAGCGTCAAAAAGAGTTCCTAATTCGGTCTCAATGTTGAATAAAGATGTCCTGAAAACGGGCATCTTTTTTTATCCAAAAGGTGTGGTGGAGGGGACTCATTTTCATGATGCATGAAAGCAAGTCGTTTTTTCTTACTTTTTGGTATGAAAGTCAATGAAAAACCGCCATTCGGTCGAACCTTTTTGGCGGTCTGAGTTTTTTCTTAAATATACTAATTAAATACTAAATAAATACTTTTAGTGCATCCACTTGATACGGCTTTCCTTGTGATGCAAGAGCCGTCCGATGTTCTCATGGTGACGTTCGAAAAGGTATTGGGTTTCAACCATTAAAAGGACAATGTAAATGACCCCGCCTTCCATGCCCGGCCAGAAGCCTAAAGTCGCAGTTGCGGGCAGTAAGGAGAAGAGGGAAAACACAGTGACAAAACCGCTGGCGACGATGGAGCCTAAACTGACATGCTTTTTGATTTTGAGGACGATCAACATAAGTGCTAAACCGATCAAACCCAAAATCCAGTTGGTACCAAAAACGAAGCCGGCAAAACTGGAGACGGCTTTCCCGCCTTTGAATTTGGCAAAGATCGGGTAGCAGTGGCCAAGCAATTCGCCAAATGCAGCCAAGTAGTACGTCCAAGGTGTCGGAGCATAAGTTCCGAAAGCGGTCTTGGTGACTAAAAAGTAAATCCCCCAAAGCGGCAAGGCAGATTTGAGTATGTCTAAAATCATGACGAGTAGTCCAACCTTACGACCGAAGACCCGGCCGGCGTTGGTGCCACCCGCATTGTGCGAGCCATAATCGCGGACATCTTTCCTAAAAAACACTTTTCCGATGATGACGGACGTCGGGATGGAACCAATCAGATATCCTACGACGACCGAAGCGAGGACGGTTCCAATGATTAACAATACTTCCATTTTCGCTCTCCTTGTTTCATGCGAAAGATTATATAATAATCCCTTCTTTTTTTCCACAAACAGACGCTATTTTTTTGACGAGTGTTTTGATATAATATGAAAGTTGCAAAGGCGAAAGGCAGGTGACACTTGTGGCTCAAGACTTAAAACATCATGCATACAATGAAGACGACATCGATGTTCTTGAAGGTCTCCAAGGTGTCCGTAAACGGCCTGCCATGTACATCGGCTCGACCAATGCCATGGGCTTACATCACCTGGTTTGGGAAGTCGTCGATAATGCGGTTGACGAAGCTCTTTCGGGTTTCGGTGAACTCATCACCATCACCATTCATAACGATGGTTCTTTATCCGTTCAAGACGAAGGCCGGGGTATCCCGACCGGTATTCATAAAACCGCCAAAGTTCCTGCCGTCGAACTGATTTTCACCACACTCCATAGCGGTGGCAAGTTCTCCGACAAGGCATATTCGAGCAGCGCAGGCCTTCACGGCGTCGGCGCTTCCGTGACCAATGCTTTAAGCGAATGGCTCGACGTCACCATTTACCGTGACGGAGTCGTTTCCCATATCAAGTTTGCCAACGGCGGACATACCGTGGTTCCTTTGGAAGTGCTCGGAAAAACCAATAAACATGGCACGACCGTCCGGTTCAAACCCGATGCCAGCATGTTTACCACCGTCGATTTCAAGTGGGATACGATCTATAACCACTTGCAAGAATCCGCGTTCTTACTCAAAAAGGTGCGTTTCATCCTAAAGGATGAGAGAGCCAACCTCAGCCAAGAGTTCTATTACGAAAACGGTCTGACCCAATACGTCGGCGTACTCAACCAAAACAAAGAAGCGATGTCCCCGATTTTGGATTTCGAAGATACCACCAGCGAAATCAAAATGGAAATCGCCGTCCAATATTGTTCGCAAGATTATAACGAAAATATCCTTTCTTATGTCAACAACATCCGCACCAAAGATGGTGGCACCCACGAAACCGGCTTCCGTGCGGCGATTACCCGTGCGGTCAATGATTTTGCCAATAGCAACAACCTGCTCAAAGGCAAAAATAACCTCGATGGTTCCGATATCCGCGAAGGTTTAACCGCGATCATCTCATTAAAAATTCCTGAATCCAAATTGGAATTCGAAGGTCAAACCAAAGGCAAGCTCGGAACTCCCGAAGCGGCCAACGCCGTGCAAAACTTCTTTTATACCAAATTCTCGTACTACCTTTTGGAAAACAAAGAATTTTCCAATGCTCTGATTAAGAAATGTCTGGATAGCCAAAACGCCCGTATTGCCGCCAGAAAAGCACGCGATGACGCCCGGACCACCAATAAAAAGAAACAAGATTTGATCCTTAGCGACAAATTGACCCCGGCGCAAAGCAAAGACTACAAGAATAACGAACTCTTCATCGTCGAAGGTGACTCCGCCGGTGGAACCGCCAAAGCCGGAAGAGACCGTCTCCATCAAGCGATTTTGCCTTTGAGAGGCAAGCCTTTGAATACCGATTCGATCACCATCGAGCAAATGCTCCGGAACACCGAATTTGCGACCTTGGTCAGCACGATTGGCGCAGGCGTGGGCCAAAACTTCGATGTCAGCGAAGCCAAATACGGCAAAATCATCATCATGACCGATGCGGATACCGATGGTGCCCACATCCAAACCCTGTTACTCACGTTCTTTTACCATTTCATGCGGCCGCTCGTGACCTCCGGAATGGTTTATATCGCCGTTCCGCCTCTTTACCGGGTCGTCAAAGAAAACGATTCCCGCAAATTCATGTACGCGTGGGATGACAAAACCCTGGAAGAAGCCAAAAGCGTGATCGGTTCACCGTATCGCATCAACCGTTACAAAGGCTTGGGCGAAATGAACGCCGAACAACTCAAAGAAACCACGATGAGCCCGGGCTCAAGAACCTTGATTCAAGTCAGTATCGAGGATCCTTTGGTTGTCGAACAACGCATTACCGTGTTGATGGGCAAAGATACGACCGTCCGTAAGAAATGGGTCGAAGAAAACGTCAATTTCAACTATGTTGATACCTTCGTCAAGGAGGTAAAATAATGGCTAAGAAAAAAGTTGTCGAAGTCCCCAAGCAAACCGTTGAAAAGATCAACGTCAATCCGCTGGAAGAAATCATGGGTGACCGTTATGCCACCTATGCCAAATATGTCATTCAGGATCGTGCGATTCCGGATGTGCGAGATGGCTTAAAACCCGTTCAAAGACGGATTATTTTTGCCATGTACACCGATGGCAACGTCTATAAGAAACCGACCCGCAAATGCGCGACCACGGTTGGCTCCGTCATGGGTCATTTCCACCCGCATGGCGACAGTTCCATTTATGAAGCTTTAGCCCATATGTCACAAAACTGGAAGTTCCGTCTTCCTTTAGTCGATTTCCAAGGCAATAACGGTTCCATCGACGGCGACTCGCCCGCGGCGCACCGGTATACCGAAGCCCGTCTAGCCGAAGTCAGCGAAGAACTCGTCCGCGACATCGATAAAAACACCGTCGACATGCAACTCACGTTCGACGATGCAAACTTTGAACCGACGGTTTTACCCGCCCATTTCCCGAACCTTTTAGTCAACGGCACGCAAGGTATCGCTGTTGCTTTGGCCACGAACATTCCGCCTCATAACTTAGGCGAAGTGTGCGAAGCCGTGATTTACCGCATGACCCACATCAAAACGACGGTGGAAGACCTTTTAGGCATCGTCCATGGTCCGGATTTCCCGACCGGCGGCGTGATGATTGCTTCCGAGGGATTGACCTCGATTTATACCACCGGACGGGGACGCGTCGAAATCATGTCCCGTTATAGCGTAGTGCAAACGCCCGACGGTCCGCAAATCGTCATTACCGAGATTCCTTACGCCGTGGTCAAGAGCAAACTCGTTCATGACATCGACGTCATCCGTCATAACAAAACCATCGATGGCATCGTCGAAGTCCGCGATGAAAGCGACCACGAAGGTTTACGCATCGCCATCGACATCAAGAAAGAAGCCAACCCCGATGTTATCGTGACGTATTTGATGAATAAGACCGAACTCAAGAGCGCGTTCAACGCGAACATGGTGGCCATCGTCAACGGTCACCCACGCACCTTGACGCTTTTACAATTCATCGACGCCTACATCGATCACCAAGTCGACATCATTACCCGCAGAAGCCATTTCGAATTGAATAAGGCGACTGCGCGTTTATCCATCGTCGATGGCTTAATCAAGGCGATTTCCGTGCTGGACCAAGTGGTGGCCATCATCCGCGCCAGCAAAGACAAAGCCGACGCCAAGAAAAACCTCATCGCCAAGTTTGCCTTTACCGAAGAACAAGCCGAAGCCATCGTGGTTTTGCAACTCTATAAACTCACCAATACCGACGTCACCGTGTTGGTCAACGAGAAACACGATTTAGAGAAGAAAATCGCCGAACTCGAAGGCATTTTGGGCGACCGTAAGAAGCTCGACAAGGTCATCATCAATGACTTACGGAGCATCGTGACCCGCTTCGGAACCGCCCGTAAGACGACGCTTCAAGAAAACGTCGAAACCATTCAAATCGATAAACGCGACCTCATCGTCAAAGAAGACGTGATGGTGGTCATTACCCGCGATGGATACTTCAAACGTTCGTCGATCAAATCCTACAAATCCAGCGATGGCGCACTTCCCGGACTCAAACCCGACGATGTGCTCATCGGTTATGGCAAAGCCAATACCGCCGACTATGTCTTGGCGTTTACCACCGAAGGTAACTATTTGTTCGTCCCGGTGCATGAAATCGTCGAAGGCAAATGGAAAGAAGAAGGCAAGCACGTTAACTACTTGGTGAGCCTTCCCGGCGAAGAGAAAATCCTCAAAGCGCTCATCGTGGAGACCTTCCGCGAAGACCTAAATATCGCGATTTTGACCGTCCGCGGACAAATCAAACGGTCGAAACTCTCGGATTTCTTTGTCCAACGTTACGGCAAGCCGATCGGATGCGTGAAGCTCTTCCGTGAAGACGAAGTCGCTGATGTGGCCTTGACCACCGGAAATAGCGATCTCATCGTGTTAACTTCGGAAGGCAACGCCAGTTTCTATAACGAAAACGACATTACCTTGACCGGCATTAAAACCAGTGGTGTCAAAGCCATTAATAACATGTCCGGAGATGAAAAAGCAGTCGCCTTGCTCAGTTATGACCCGGGTGAACGCGGCAAAGTCGCCATCCTTACCGATGTCGGTTGCTTACGCTTATTCGACAGCGGTTACCTTGTCCGGACCCCGCGCTTAGGCAAGGTCCAATACGTGTACAAATCGTTCAAATCCGATAAACATGACCTGGTGTACGCCGCGAAGCTTGATAAGAAAGCGGAAACGCTGACGCTCAACTTCCTGAAGAACGATTTGACCCCCGGAAGCGTGACCTTGGATGACTTCCATCCCACTCCGGTCGACAAATACGCGAAAAAGAATATCCCGCTTCCAGCAGGACAAACGATTGTCTCCGTCTATGGCGGAGAAATGACGGTGGTTGACGCCAGTTTCGTGAGTTACGAACCGCCTCTTAAAGAAGAATTACCTGTGGTTAAAGGCGACGAAAACGACGAAAGCGCCAAAGGCTACGAACAGATTTCGATCTTCGACGATTTGGATGAAAATAAATAAACAAAATGCCTCACTGAGTGGGGCATTTTTTATTAGAGGGATGAGGATGAGGACCCGGCGTTTCGAGCGGTGAGGACATACACCGCGAACATGAAGAAGACGCCGACCGCAATGGTGCAAATCGCATAGTAGATATCGGGATTTTTCCAGTCGTCTTTGGAGCCTTTGTAGGTCAATGAGACGGCGATCACGCCACAGGCAATGCCCAAAATCGGAAAGAATAAATCCAAGACCATGCCAAGCGTCGATAACGCTCTAAGAAGAAGGTCGCGGTTTTTTTGCATCCAGAGTGAGTTGTTCATGGGGTTATTTCCTTGGTTACTTTATTATTTACCCATTCCGTTGCGAATGTCTAGAAAAAGAGGTCTTTTTCTTTTACAATGAAGACGGAGGGAAAACGATGTTCACCTGTTTTGTTCCGACCTACCACGCCACCAGCATTTATGAAGTCGATCCTTCGTTTTATAAAGCGGTCGGCGTCAAAAACCTCCTCATCGACTTGGACAACACGCTCGATTCGTATCGTCTGTTTGTTCCGTCCGAACGTGCGGTCATTTTATTAAAACGCCTCCAGGACGAAGGATTGAATCTGTACATTCTTTCAAACAATCATGGACCGCGTGTGGCCTCGTACGCCACGAAGATGAATCTTCCGTATCTCCACAGCGCCCGCAAGCCGTTTGCGTTCAAAGTCAAAAAAGTCTTATCGGAAAACAAGTTTTTACCTTCCGAGACGATGCTTGTCGGGGATCAATTGATGACCGATGTGCTCTGTGCCAAGAAAGCCAAGATCCGTGTCTTATTGACTGAAAAGATTGTGACAGAAGATCAATGGACGACCGTCGTCAACCGATGGTTTGACCGTCCCATCCGCCGACATCTCAAAAAGAAAGGGCTCCTTAAGGAGTGGGTAACCGTTCATGAGTGAACTCAAGCGCATCCGTCGTTGTTATGGTTGTGGCGTCATCTTACAAACCATTGAACCCAACCTTCCCGGTTATGTCCCCGAAGAACAATTGACCAAACACGAAGTCGTGTTGTGTCAGCGGTGCTTCAGGATGCAACATTACGGCAAAGACGAACACACCGGCGACCCTGCGGCGAACGAAGAATTCTTCAAGATTCTCGAAGCTGCTCAAAAGGAAAATGCCCTCATCGTGTATGTTTTCGATTTGTTTTCGTTTGAATCCTCCTTTGTCTCGGCGTTTAACGAAAAAATCAAAGGTTTAACGACGATTGTAGTCGCCAATAAACGCGACTTATTACCCCGTGAAGTCAACGACCAAAAGATTCATGACTATGTGTCCAAGCGGTGCCAAGAAGCCGGCATGGCCGTCAGCGATATCGTCATTACCAGTTCCATCAAGAACTACAACATGGACGAGCTCAAAGAGAAGATTCAAAGCCGCCGCGAAGGCCGTAACGTGTATTTCATCGGCGCCGCCAGCAGCGGAAAATCGTCGATCATCAATAACTTTATTAAGAATTACTCGAATACCACGAGCATGCTGATTACGACCTCTCCGTTCCCCGGAACGACCCTGCGCGTGATTGAGATTCCGCTCGATGAATCCTCGTTCTTGTTTGACACTCCGGGGATCAGCGTCGATAATTCGTTGCTCTTCAAAGTCGAAAAAGAAGTCTTAAAAGTCATCACCCCGATGAAGGAAGTCAAACCGCGGACGTTCCAACTCAATCCCGGTCAAAGCCTCATCCTCGGTGGTCTTGCCCGTTTCGATTTCGTGGAAGGCAAGCATACCGGGTTCAGCGTCTATTTAGCGAATCCCGTCGATATTAACCGCGCCAAGTTAGAACGGGCCGACCGGACGATGGATTCGCAAATTCGTACCAAAACCATCCGTCCCGTCAGCAAGATCGTCCGTGATGTCACGGACTTGGAAGCATTTGAAATCACGATTACCGAAACCAACCGCGTCGATGTCGGTGTGACCGGCTTAGGCTGGATTACCTTCAAAGGCAGCGGTCAAGTCTTACGCGT
>CALMWE010000196.1 GCA_937873795.1 uncultured Caryophanales bacterium | reverse complement strand
CCTCTTTTCGGGCTATGGGTCTCCCCACACGACCGATTAGAAGCTTCAATGCTAGAAAAATATAGCAAAGAACTTAGGACGGTTCCACTGAAAGCGGTTTTAATTCGACACTTGTCCAGTTTCGTCTTAAATGTCGTATTTTACTGTAATTTGATTAGGCGTTTTGCTGAGGAGTTGTGCAAGGGGTAACCAGGTGGCAAAGAAAGGCACGGCGTAAGATAAAACGACGCCGATGAGATAGACCCATAACGGCAATCCCCCCATACCGAGGTTCACCAAGAGACGTGTCAAGAGAATGGAGACCACCACGAAAGCGGCTACGTTGGTAAAGGTTGCTTGAATCACGCTGTCGCTCAGGAATAGACGCATAATCTTCCCACGCTTGGCGCCAAGCGAACGATAAACACCGATCGGATAAATGTTTTTAATCATCTTTGAACGGGTCGTGAGATAGAAAAGCAGAATTACAATCGCAAACAAAATGGCAAAGGTTATGACGAAGGGACGATTTTGCGCAATTGTGGCTTTGAGGAATGTGTTGGAGACATAAGTTCCATAACGAATCGAATGGTGTCCTTTAGCAAGGAAATAGTCAACCGTCTTATTGACGTCATTTGAAAAGAATAAATCACTGGGGACAAGAACATCATCCAGAGTATGTTCAGGACTCAAAGCAATTTCGGTTTTATTGAGTTTTTGCATCAATCGGAGTTCAACGGTTGGCAATGAGGCAAACCACGAAGCACGATCATCAAAGTCTGTTTCAACGCTTCCGACAACGGTATAACCTTCGGGAACGTGAGCGCCATGATCATAAGAATAATCGCTGATGACGATTTCTTTTAAGGCCGTCGGCAATCGTCCGTTGGTGAGTGTCAAACCTTCGAGTTCGGCAAGACCTCCAAGAGGACTATCTCCGGCAACAATGGGGTAATTTTCCAAGTAGAGGTCAACATCATCCTGAGTGGCCAAAACCCATTCAACTTGATCTTCAGGATAATAGCCAATGACGTTGACTTCGTCGTCAGTTTCCATGCGAGCCGCTAATTCGTAATAGGCGCTGGACGCCCAGACATTGGGAACCGTCGTGCTGAGTGGAGCGACGTTAACGATTCCGACGGGCGTTTTTTCGTCAAACGTGTACCGTGTCAAACGGCTTTCGATAAAGGATTCGGTTTCATAATAACCACTTGTTTGCATCATGATTTTGGACACTGTCCGCGGGCCACTCTTTTCATCCAATGTAACACGGAAGGAACCCATATCGGTGAGGCCCACCACCGTTAACGTGATGGCGGCTTGTCCCCGATAATCGCTGAACCGGATCGTGCTTCCGAGGATGTCCTCATCGGTCACTTCGCGTAAGCTATACACTTTGCGCACTTCATCGATGAACGATTGATCAAGGGCACATTCCCCTTCATTTTGGGGGAAAGTTCCTAAAACCATGTCATCTGCATCGATATTGAACAGTGAGGGGTAACCATAAATTTGGGCATAGTTCTTGTTGCTGATGTCATAGTAATACGAGGTTGAGTCAAGGTTATATGGAATTCGGAGCATCGAGAAATTCTTCAACATGTTGTTGCCTATGTGATTGGAAAGCGCACCGGTCACGCCGGAATCGGAATCTTCCATCATAGCGGCAAAATCGGCAGCCGATATTGAATCACCCAAATCACCGGCATCATCGACATAAACGCCATTTTGATCATAGGCTTGGAAATAAGCATCGGTGGAATAATT
>CALMWE010000195.1 GCA_937873795.1 uncultured Caryophanales bacterium | reverse complement strand
GACCGTTATCTTAAGGATAAAGGCTTCTTTTACAATGTGCCTTCGATCCATATCGCCGGGACCAACGGCAAAGGCTCGACTTCCAGTTTCATTCAAAGCATTTACCGCGCTCAAGGCTATAAAACCGCTTTGTACACGTCGCCCTATTTTGAAAAAGCCAACGAAATGATGGTCATCGATGGGGCACCCATCTCAGATGGCCAACTTTTAGCCTACATGAACGCTCGGGTCGAGGAGTTCGAAACTTACCATCTGACGACCTTTGAAATGCAAACGCTGATCGCGCTTGAATACTTCACCGACGAAAACGTTGATGTCGCGGTGATTGAAGTCGGCATGGGCGGGCTCGTGGACGCCACCAACATCTTTACCCCGATTCTTTCCATCTTAACTAACGTCGCTTTGGAACATACGCGCTTTTTAGGCAACACCGTCAAAGAAATCGCCACCGCCAAAAGCGGCATCATCAAAGACCATGTTCCCACGTTGTACGGCCGTCTCGACGAAGAAGCGTATGCAGTGGTCTATAAAGCCGCCTTTCTCAAACGCTCGGAACTCTCCGCGATGAAAGAACCGACAAATGTCCACATCGAGGGAAACTTGAAGTTTGATTACGATGATTTAAAAGACTTGGAAGTCACGTCCCATGCTCTTTACCAAGCTGATAATGCCGCGTTAGCGATTTCCGCGGTTCGCTTACTTGCCTCGCGTTTCCCGGTCAGCAAAAGTGCCATCCGCACCGGACTTAAAACGATGTTTATTCCCGGAAGGCTGGAAATCTTGGAAGGATCCCCGACGATCATTTTGGATGGCTGCCATAACCCGCATGCCGCCTCTGCTTTAGTGGAAACCATGAAAACCTTCGGGAATATTCCCATCTATATCGTTTTCGCGGCCTTCAAAGACAAGAACGTCGATGCCATTTTCCAATCGCTCTCGGAAATCAGCAAAAAAATCCTGGTCACCTCGTTTGATCACGTTAGAGCCCGTCACCGCGAAGATTATGAAAATCTCATCTATCCCTATGTCGATGACTACAAAGAGGCGATGCGCATCACGCTCGCCCGAGCCCCGAAACGGAGTATAATACTGATGACCGGAAGTCTCGCGTTCATCGGTGTCG
>CALMWE010000194.1 GCA_937873795.1 uncultured Caryophanales bacterium | reverse complement strand
ATTCAAGAAGCGCGTTGCGGCGCTTACTATCCAGGGGATGGCCGGCCCAATAAACCCCCCAATTGGGTCCAATCTTCACATGCTCGCCGAAGGTCACTTTGGCACAGTCCAAGATGACCAGATTATGGTTCGAGTAGAATGCTTCTCCGAGATGGATGTTGTAACCATAATCACAATAGAAGGTTTGTTCGATCCAAAACATCTTTTTGGTCGAACCGACGATTTTTTTAATCAACAGGTACCTTTTTGCAAGATTACTGGGTTCGGTCTTGTTGTAGCGATGGCAAAGATTTTTGCAGCGTAAACGCTCCGAAAGCATTTGCACTTCGGTATCGGGATTATGTAAAAGACCGGCAGCCGCTTTTTGCTTTTCGTTCATAAATACCTTTCCGGTGGTGATTTAGTTACTATTTTAACAGTCATAGGCTCTTTTGGGAATGTTTGTTTTTTGAACAAACATCCTTGGTTTGGCTTTTTTTTGCTAAAAAACTTTAAAAAACGACAAAAAGGACTTCGTTATCGAAGATGCTTTGAGTTTGAAAATGGTTATCGTTTTTTTAAAGTTGCGGGTTACGCGTGAACCCAATAGTCTTTATAGGGATAGCCGTCTTTTCCAATCAACCTTTCATTCGATAAGAAGTAATCCGTCTTATGCAAGGCGTTGATTCTTTCTACCGCATAAATCGGTGGTTTGGTGATGAGGCCTTGAGTGCCGACAACATCCTTCACATGGGGAGTCACAAGAGCCAAAAGATTCGACAAAATATCCTCTTTTTCGTAAGAGCTCAAAAGGTCGACCCGAAGGACCGCGTGGTTATTGAATGAATCCTGAGAAACACGTTTGCACAATTCAATCGTGCCAATGACTTTGTGAGCCTTTTTGTCTTCAATCGACATCCGGACAAACCAACCGTTCTTGTAAGAAAAATCCCAGAAATCCAAAGCCTTCGTCATTTTTTCAACGGTGGAATAGTAGAAATTATCTCCGTCACAACTGTCGCTGTTGAAAAAGGGGAGGCTCTTTTGGTCGCTGTAGACCGCCAATAGATCGTTTAAATCTTTCTTTTGGAAAAAACGAACCCGAAAACGATC
>CALMWE010000193.1 GCA_937873795.1 uncultured Caryophanales bacterium | reverse complement strand
CAGCGGCAATTGCGGTTACTAAACCTCCGGACACTTGGGCAACAGAAGAATTATTCGAAGACCACGTTACCGAAGAACTTGCTGAACTCGGAGTGGGTGACACTGTCAATGTTTCATTTCCTCCCACGGTCAAAGAAGTACCCGTTGGGTGCATTGTTAAGGCTGTAGGGGCTTGAATGCTTTCTCCATAAAGACGAACATCATCGGTCGCAGGATTTGCGGTACCGGACCCCCAAACGGCATCAACCAATGAGGGATAATCGATAAACGGGTTACGGTTATGCTGGACGTTGTTATAAATGAGGTTGTTTCTATGAAATTCGTAATCATCGATTGGATCAAGAGCATTCCATTCAAGAAGGGTGTTGAGAATCCCTAAAGTTCCGGGGGTGGAAGCGGAAGAAGATTGGGTGGTCGTTCCGCTGATTCCATCAATCAAACTGAGATAAGGATCAAACTCGCCTGTATAGGATGAATATCGAGCCACCATGTAAAAGCAGGCACGGGCAATATCGCCTTTATCACAATCTTGAGGTTCATAAACATCCTCGGTGGCGCCGTTGTAAGTAATCGAGCCGCGTTTTCCGGTATTGTTATGCGTGGCATCAGAGCCAAAGGTTTGATAGGTTGTTCCAACATTTCCCCAGTCATAGTTGTTATGGGCATTTTGGTTTTGGGTTGAATCGCCAAGCATCAAGTGATGTAAGTCGGTTCCGGCAGGTCCCGTTGCTCCTTTATCCGCTTTAAAACCGTGGGATTGCGGCCATACGTGTTCACGGTCAATATAGGTTCCATGAGAATCGCTATATTTTGCCGCGGTGGCGGTTCCATTATCATCGCGGTAGAGCAAATGAACATAGGGGTCATCATAAGATGCGTTGTAATGGACCGTATAGTTCGCGAGCTCATAGCTTGTCATTGGAGACAAGGTCCAATCCCGATCAGTAATTTTAAACCAAGCCCAGGTTCCAACAGTTGCGTCATAAGAAATGTAGGTGTGGCCTGAAGAAAGAATCGGTTTAAGGTTCTCTAATAGGTTTGTTCCTTGACGTTCGCTCACCGACAAGGAATTCAATGAGGCGTAATACGCACGAATATCAGACTCGGAAGTATCCGTAACATTGATTGAAGTCGCATGGACCTCTATAAATGAATGGCCAAATGAAAGCGCCAT
>CALMWE010000192.1 GCA_937873795.1 uncultured Caryophanales bacterium | reverse complement strand
ACCTCTGAATGGCGAGTGTCTGTTTTAACGTGTATTTTTTACCATAGACGAGTATGTCAAGCGGTTCCGTTGACGTCTTCGTCAACAGTACCTCTTTATGAGTAACTTTAACACCAATTGATTGGTTTTGACCAATAATTCTTAAATGAACTGTTTTGTTTTTGAAGAGTATTTCAATTAGAGCCCATCCCCTTTTTTCGAATAGTTGTATGAAATAGGATGAAAGCCCCGTAAAATAAAAGTAGGAGTGTGATCCTATGGAAATCAAACCGAATCGATATGAAAAAATGATTTACCGACGATGTGGGACTTCCGGGTTAAAGCTGCCGATTCTTTCGCTGGGTTTATGGTATAACTTCGGCGAAGTCAACGACTACGAGACATGCAAATCGATCATTCTCGAAGCTTTTAATCACGGCATCACCCACTTCGACTTAGCCAATAACTATGGACCTCCTCCCGGAAGCGCCGAGCGGACGCTGGGAAAAGTCCTCAAAGAAGGATTGATCGAGTATCGCAACGAACTCATCATTTCAACCAAAGCCGGTTATTGGTGCTGGGACGGTCCCTATGGCGATGGCGGATCCCGAAAATACCTGATGGCCTCTTTGGACCAATCGCTGAAGAACTTAGGTATTCCGTATGTTGATATTTTCTACCACCACCGTTTCGACCCCGATACCGATTTACGCGAAACGATGCTTGCTTTGCGGGATATCGTCCGTAGCGGAAAGGCCCTTTATGTGGGCTTATCCAACTATGGTTCCGCCGATTTGAAAAGAGCCCATGCCATTCTCGAACAACTCAATGTCCCCTATGTGATTACCCAACCGAGCTATTCGATGCTCAACCGCTGGACCGAATACGATGGTTTGTTGAACACGCAATACGACTTGCTCCATCGCGGAACAATTTGTTTCAGCGCCCTCGAACAAGGCTTGTTGACCAACAAGTACATTGACGGCATTCCCGATGATTCGCGGGCCAAAAACAAGTTTCTTCACTTCTTAACCCCGGCCGATGTCACCGATGACGTCGTGTCTTCGTTAAAGAAGCTGGATGTGATTGCCAAAAGCCGTGGACAAAGCATTGCCCAAATGGCGCTCGCTTGGGTCGTCCGTGATCCGCGCATGACCTCCACGCTGATCGGCGTACGGACCCTCAATCAGCTTTACGAAAACCTCAAAACCCTCGATCATCTCGAATTCACACCGGAGGAACTCGAAGAAATCGAATACGCCTTGAAGTAAACGAAAAGACGGCGACTTCGGTCACCGTCTTTTTTTTATTCACCTTTCATCGCTACCAGTTCCGTAGGTTTATCAAGAGCCTCCAAGGATAATTCCACGGATTCTTTGATGGCGGCATCGATGTCATCGTAGGTCACACCCAAATCCAGACATCCAAGTTCTTTGGGAATAAAGAATTCGCTTGTCATGGCGTCGGTAAACTTCACCATTTTCAGACCACCGTCAATGCCTTTGGCCCGCTGTTGTTTTTCAACCTTTTTCATCGCCATTCTGAAAATCCATGTGGGGATGATGGTGATTTTTTTATTTTCGGTGCCCATGTGTTTATGGAATATTTTGAGCATCTCTTGCCAAGTTAGGTTAAACCAACCGATGGGATAGGCTTTACCGCCCGCGTTGCGTTCAAGCGCGCCGGCAATGGCTTCACCGACTTGGCGGACAGTCACCATCGCAGTTCCGCCTTTGCACCAATACGTCGTGCGTTTCATTTTGCGGATCATTTCAACGAGGAAGACCCACACCGGTTTACGCCCTTTTTGAGCGCCGAAGATGTAGGGCAATTCCAAAACCGACACATCCATGCCTTCTTTGGCAAAGGAAAGCGCCATTTCTTCTTGAACCATGCGGGAACGGATATAGGGATGATTTTCGGCAAGATGGAGTTCGGGTTTAGCTTTGTTAAAATAGGCAAAATAGGATCCACAAACCACCGCATGATCAACGCCTTCTTCTTTGGCTAAGCGAAGAATGCGTTCAAGCGGTTTGATGTTGAATTTATCGTAAAGGTCATAGATCGGAGCAGGTCCTTCAACCCGTTCGTCCACGCCGGCGGCAAAAACCAACCCATCACATCCGCGAAGATGGCCCCGCAGTTCATCGTCGGTGAGCGTCAAATAATTGCCAAACGAA
>CALMWE010000191.1 GCA_937873795.1 uncultured Caryophanales bacterium | reverse complement strand
TAAGAATATAGACTAAATGGAGGAATACCAATGAAAAAATATCAATGCCAAGTATGTGGTCACATTTATGATGAAGCTTTAGGCGATCCCGACAGCGGAATCAAGCCCGGAACCAAATTCGTAGACATCCCCGAAGATTGGGTTTGCCCGGTGTGTGGCGTCGACAAAAGTAATTTCATCGAAATCTAAACAAAGAAAAGCCGACTTATCGGCTTTTTTTGCAAAGGAGATTTTATGTGCGGACGCTATAAATTAGCGGTGAGTGAAGACGAGTTAATCGAACATGTCCGTTTGGAATATGATATCGAGAACTTGATTCCCGAGTTGTCTTTGCCGCGCTATAACATCGCTCCCGGCCAAAAAGTCTTGGCCATCGTGAATGATGGGACGAAAAACCGCCTCGGCTATTTAACGTGGGGTTTTCCAATAGGCAAACCGGACGAACCGCATGCACTCATCAACGCCAAAGCGGAAACCATCGAAGAAAAACCTTCGTTCGCGTCGGCCCTTAAAAATCACCGTTGTGTGATTCTGGCTAATGGCTTTTACGAATGGAAACGGACTGACCACGGGAAAATTCCGATGCACGTCTCGTTAAAGACCGGAGAAATTTTTGCCTTTGCCGGGATTTGGGCGCCCTATTGGAATGCCCAAGGGCAAAAAGAATACGGATGCGCCATCATCACCACCACGCCCAATGAGGTGATGGAACCGATTCACCACCGCATGCCGGTGATCCTGCCAAAAGAAAAAAGAGCCGCTTGGCTTATGAAAGCCAGCGCCACTCCCATTCATTCGAAAGATTATTTGACGCCTTACGATGCTTCTTCCATGGTAGCGTTTGAAGTCAGCAATTATGTCAATGCCGCGGCCAACGACGACGAAGGCTGCGTCATTCCACGAACGTAAAAATTTCTCGTTACATCGCAAATTCTTTTAGAACATAAAGAGCTTTGAGGGTCAACCACTTCGAGGGTTCGCCCTTTTTTTCAATCGAAATGCGCATTTTTCCATTGAAAGAGTTTTGGAGAAGCCATCGGCCATCTTCGGTTTGGAGAGAAATAAGCACATCCATCGCCTCTTTTAGACGTGCATCATTTTGCTTAAGTTTTGCGAATAAATGCAGCATTTCCAGAACATCTGTATTGTACATTAATGGAAAGCCGAGGAGTTTCCAGCCCGGTTTGGCGTCCTCTGACAAGGCATGGCTTTTTTTATGGATATGGTGAATTAAGAAATATTCGGTGAGTTCGGCAATTTTTGTTTTCACTTGAGGCGAACGTTCCGCTGTGGGAATTTCCACCAGGGCTTTCAGTGCTTTGGCCGCGCCCATGTGGCAGGAATGTTTTCCGAAACAGGTATACAGTTTGGCATATTTATCTTCTTCGGGGATGAGTTTCACGCCATCATCGGTCCGTTGGTAACGTACAATCCAAGCAATCGCTTTTTGAACACGAGGGTCATGTAGAAAACCTAAACGGATGAGACTGAAAACCATGTTTCCAGTCAAGCAAGGGGCGACGCTTCCGGAAAGCCCATGGCCGGTTTTGGCACTCATGGCGTAGGAAAATCCACCGCTTTCGGGGTCTTGGGAATGATTCAAGATGAATTCGCAGGTCGCTTTGACGCGTGGGTCATTTCCATCCGCGCCCAATTCCGCTAAAAGAATCAGGTTCCAAACGGTACCTTCGTATTTATCGGTATAAAATCGTTCTGGTAACCCCCAAGAGCCGTCGGCGTTTTGAGCGGAAAGCAGTTTTTGGATCAGCGGACTCTCCATGATGGCCATACGGGCTTCTTGAACTTCTTTATCGTCCGTGGGTCTTTCCAAGATGTCGGTCAACGTTAAAAAACGGACCGATGGGTTATCCTTTTCAAGCAACCACGAAAGTGTGGAAGATGTCTTCATACCATATCCTCTTACTTTAAATTTATTATATCAGTCGGTTCAAAAAGAAAAAAACCGGAGTTACCGGTTTTCTTGGTCCATATGGACGACGACTTGAGGAAACGGGATCTCAATGCCGTTGGCCTCTAAGAGTTCTTTGATTCGGGCCCTTAGGCCACGTTCTACGCCATATTGCTGATTGTTTTTGCATAATGCCGTTACCATCAGATTCACGCTGCTGGAATCCAGTTTGGTAATGCCGACGACGGAAGGTCCTTCCAAAATCGCGGGGAATTTATCTTTGAGTGAGGGTAAATCGGCGTTGAGCAAGTCGATGACTTTTTGGGCGTCTTCTTTATAAGCAATGCCAAATTCCACCACCGCGGTCGAAGAATCCTTGGAGTAGTTGACCAATTTGGTCACATCGCCGTTGGACATAATCT
>CALMWE010000190.1 GCA_937873795.1 uncultured Caryophanales bacterium | reverse complement strand
ATGACTAGCGCTTCGGATCCGGAAGCTGTCTATACTGAGTCCTTGATCAGTGCCGGATGGACTATCCATAACGAAATCATTCCACTCATCGGTTTCCCCGTGGCCGTGGATGCCGAAGAAGAATTAATGATTTCCTACATGGCCAATAGTGGTGCAATTATCATCAATATTACCTTGTTGGATCCAGATTTCTTTGAAGACCTAGGCCTCTATGAATCCGATACCTGGCCCTCCACCGAAATCAACGCCTACTTGGAAAACGATGGCGCCGACATAGTCGTGGCGTTCCCCTCGGATGCTCCTTATTACTACATCCTGCCGACCGAGGATAACCATGTGTTCTTTATCATGACTCAAGCCACGAAGGATGAGTTCGACGCCTATCTGACCACGATGATGAATACCGGCTGGGGCATTGAACAACCTGATGCCACAACCGCCTCAATAATCGATCCTAACGGTAAATTTACCCTTTTCATGGGCTATGGTAACGGCAATGTCACGATGGTGATTGCTTTATCCGATTCCAGTGAAGAACCCGACATTCATACATCTTCAAGCTGGCCCGCGGATGCCGTCGCCGAGTTTCTCGTCCCCTCTTTCGTCAAGATTCCTATCCCGAGCTTTGAAGCCAGCCAATACTATTACTTTTTCGACGCCGATGAATACAGTCCCTTCTTATCCATCTTTGCCGAATATAACACCTCGCTGATCGCGGATTATAGGAGTGCCGCCATCGCCGCGGGCTGGTCGGTCTATCCGATGCATGAAAACGCCGGAAATGGCTATTATGCGGTGGATCCCGACTTTGAAATCATCCTTGCCTTCGAAGAAGTTTATCCCTATTTCACGTTAACGATGTGGGTTTTTGACGCCCAACTCGAATATTACTTTGAATCTGGAATGGCGGCTTGGGAATATAGCCAAACCTGGCCGAGCGACGCCATCGATACCTTCTTAAGCGAAACCCCGACGACGGGGATTCCGCCATTCTCCGCGGATTTCTATTCCTACCGCATCGAATATGATTTGTTTGGACCTTATTTTGCGATCATGACCAACGGCAGTAGTGCCGACCTGGATGCTTATCAACAAGCACTGATTTCAGCGTCTTACCATATCACCACGCAAGTCTTCGACGAAAATCTCTATACCATCGCTTGGGACACCGAGCAAACCGTGATGATCTTCTTCACCATTACCGGCACCGATATTTTCTTTGCCATCCGTGATTATGATCCTTCGTTCATCGCGGAGCAACCCCCTTATCCCCCAGCGGATACGATGACTTGGCCGTCGAGTGAAATCGGCGCCGAATTCGGCCCCGATGTCCCGGGAATGATTCCGATTTTAAACTCGTCTTTTGGATATTTGGTCGATTCCAGTTCGATCGATGAAATGGCTTTTATTTCCATTACCGCGATCGGCGTGACCAGCCTTGAAATGAGTTATTACCTCGAGATGTTGGCCAACCAGCAATACGAGGTCAAAGCCGCCGTGGGACTCGCGACCGAAGGGTTTAGTCCTTATCTAGCCGTAGACGCAGCTAAAACCATCATGATGCTTATTGCTGAAGGCGAATACGGCATCGACCTTGAAATCATGCCCTATGATGAGGCAACTTACCTCGCCATGACCGCCTATGAAAGCTCGACCACCGAACCCTGGCCCTCGGACTTAATCACATCCACCTTCTCGGAAACCTTTAATGCGACGCTTCCTTCATTTTGCCAAGAATCGATCTTCTCCTCGACGGTTTATTACACCGGAACCGAATTAACCCCCTGGATTCAACTCAACAGCGATCAAGCAACGCTGGTTGACCTACGTACCTATGTAGCAAGCCTCTTTGATGCCAATTGGTCGTTGGATATGATGGAAGACGAAATGAACGGCGTCTATGCGTATCTTCTCGTCGATCCAACTCAATCCGTGCTTATGGTCATTCATTTCAGCGATGGGTATATGCCTTTCTTATCCATCGACTTCACTAACTACTCGGAATCCATTTATCAAGATGTCTACGAGACGATCTTCCCAGTCGTACCGATGTAAACGGATTCAATCGCTTAACCCAAAGGAGGTTGGCTTCATTCTCCTTTTCGTTTACCCTAAATAAAAGCACAAAAAGTCAAGTCACCTTTTTCTTATACGCTATACTGGTAGCAGGGCAAAACCATGGATTTACTCGAAATATTCAA
>CALMWE010000189.1 GCA_937873795.1 uncultured Caryophanales bacterium | reverse complement strand
AACAAACGGTCAAGGAAGAAGGCGATACGGCTCATATAGCCGGTCGTTTCCAAAATGGAAATGCATAAGAACAGGATGAAGAGTTGAGGAATGAAGTTGAGCACCGCACCGACGCCGGCGATGATTCCATTGGTGACAAGGCTTACAGCCCAAGCACTGGCTCCCCAGGTTTCGAGAAGACCTCCAAACCAGGTGGATAACGATTCGACTGAGCCACTGATGAGGTCAACGGTCCATGAACCGACTAAACCGACGCTGAGGAAATAAACCAAAAACATGATCACGCCGAAGATTGGAAGCGCCAGGTATTTATTGAGGATGATTTTATCGAGACGGTCGGTCATCGACGGGGCGACGGGTTTGGCCACCACCGCATACTGTTTGACCTCGGTGATGAAGTCGTAACGTTGGCTGGCGATGGT
The DNA here is from genome assembly GCA_937873795.1 of uncultured Caryophanales bacterium. Taxonomy (GTDB): domain Bacteria; phylum Bacillota_I; class Bacilli_A; order RFN20; family CAG-826; genus CALMWE01. The sequence goes on along the minus strand of CALMWE010000189.1, from coordinate 3,198 downwards.
TTGTTCCATATCCAAGCCGAAATGGGTTTCGAGGCGTTGGATGGCGTCTTTGGCTTCAATCGGTTTTAAGCCGAGGAACATCGGGTCGTTTTCCAAGAGTTTGACCGCGACGAAGCGTTCATGCGGGGTTTCGATGTGTTCGTGTAACAGGGCGATTTCTTGTTCGACTTCTTTTGAAAAGATAGCTTGATGAGGATTATCTAAGACGGGTCCTTCCACGAGGGTTTTGATTAAGGCATCGATGCCCGTGCGTTTGAGCGCGGAGATTTCCACCACCGTGGTATGAAGCCGTTCGGAAAGTTTTTGAACATCGACGGTGAGGCCCTTCTTTAGAAGCATATCGGTCATGTTCAAAGCGATGACGACTTTGACATCCAATTCCAAAAGCTGGGTGGTGAGATATAAGGATCTTTCCAAGCTGGTGGCGTCGATGATATTAACGATCAAATCGGGTTTTTCTTCAAATACGAAATGACGCGACACTTCTTCTTCCGCGGTATAGGGCGAAAGCGAATAAATGCCGGGTAAATCGACGACTTCGACGTCACTGCCTTTGAGGGTTCCGATTTTTCGTTCGATGGTGACCCCGGGCCAGTTGCCGACTTTTTGGTTACTTCCGGTGAGCAGGTTGAAAAGCGTGGTCTTGCCACTATTTTGGTTACCGACGAGAGCGATGCGCATTTAGCCCACCACCTGGATGTCGATGTTGGCCATTTCCGCTTTGCGGATGCATAATTCGTAGCCGCGTAAGACAATATCGATCGGATCGCCCAAAGGCGCGATCTTTTTGATTTCCACCACCACACCGGTGGTCAATCCCATATCGAGGAGGCGACGGCGTAAGGCGGAGGAATCATTATGAAGCGCCAAGATTTTCCCTTTTTGCCCGATCGTCAAATCGGAGAGGTGCCCTTCTTGGCCGTGGGATAAACGTAGTTTCGTGTTTTTGTTTTTCATGGTCTGGTTTCCCTAAGGGTTCTCATAAGTTAACCCTCGTTAACATTATCGTCACCTAGGTGAATCAAGTCAAGGAATATTGTAAAAGAGGGCTTACAGGTTTCTTCCTTGCAAGCCTTATGTTCGGGGTTTACAATGGGCGTATTAGAAGAGGATTATGCATGTCGACACTCACCCGCGCTTATGAAGATTATTTGGAAGCCGTTTTGATCTTATCGAAACGAAGCACACCGCTGAAATCAGTCGATGTGGCCACGTTTTTAGGTGTTTCCAAACCCGCGGTGTCCAAGACCATCAAGGAACTGCAGGAACTCGGATATCTGGCCGAAGGTAAATACCATACGCCGGAATTGACCGCCAAAGGGTTGGCAGCGGCCAAAGAAGTCTACGGTCGGCATACGCTGCTCAAAGATTTCATCATTTCCTTAGGCGTATCCCCCGAAATCGCCGAGATCGACGGATGCAAGATTGAACACGTGCTCTCCCAAGAAACCCTCGACGCGATCAAGAAAAAACTTGAAAAAAAGTAAACGAAAAGACGGGAATTCCCGTCTTTTTTGGTGAAGATTTTTTTAACTTTAGCGTTGTAATGAGAATGAGAAGTACACCGGGTTGAAACCGGACGTCATGAAGAAAGCTTGTTTCACGGCTATATTCGAGTTCGTTAAGCACACATCGCACGCAGAGGCGACGGCCTCATCGACACTGTTGACTTCATCATTCAAGTTCATCCCGGATAAGTGATCTTCACCATGGAAGAGTTTAAATTTCTTTTCCATCAAAGAACCTCCTGCAAAGGTTTTATCTCCCTTGCACCACTACCTTAGCACACCCTTTTCTCATTGTATTTTTGGAAGCGTTTTTTGGAAGCGTTATCACGGGTTTGACTGAAAGTATAAAAAAATAAAAGAACTTTGTTCTTTTAAAGTTGTTTTTCTGGAAGCGATTACAAAAAATGGGCAAAAGAAAACGGCCCGAAGGCCGCTATTTGACTAGAAGGCAATGACCCCGGTATCGCGGGGAGTGACAATCAGCGAAGAAGCGGGACCGAACTTCGCTTTCATCGCTTGAAGATAGCTTTCGGCTTGATCGTTTTTAACAAACGCCAGCATCGTTCCGGCAAATCCACCGCCATGAACGCGGATGGCACCGTCTTTGATCAGTTTCGCACTGAGGGCTAAGCCTTGAGCGAGCGCTTCGGCTTTGGGATTACCTGCAGAGGTGTTTTTCAAATAAAGGCGGGAAGAAGTTCCGCTGGCTTGCACCATTTCGACGAATTTCTTGGCGTCTTTCTTCTGTAAGGCTAAGAAAGCCGTGATGACGCGTTTATTTTCGTTATAGAAGTGAATGGCTTTACGGTAAGCATCGTCGCCATATTTCTCGACGAGTTCTTTTTTATGTTCGATGACTTGGTTTTCGGGAACATCACGGAGATAGTCTTGACCGAATGCTTGGGCGATTTTGCGCATATCGTCTTTGATGGCTTTGTATAACGGGGTCAAGTTGGCATGGGAACCCCCGGTATTGATTAAGATCACAGTGTATCCTGTTATATCGAAGTTGACGTGTTTATAGACGGGATCGGTCGTGGATTGGAAGTCAATATAATTGACGCCGCCAAAAGCAACGCCCATTTGGTCAAGTAAGCCACAGGGTTTACCGAAATAATCGGTTTCCGTCTTTTGGGCGATTTTGGCCATTTCCACGGGATCGATTTTGCCGTCGTTATAGAAGGTATTGAACGCTTGGCAGATGAGCAGTTCAAAGGCAGCGGACGAAGAAACACCGGCACCGGGGAAGATGGCGCTATCCATGACCATATCCATGCCGCCGATGGCATAACCTTTTTGATGATAGAAAGAGGCAACGCCGCGAAGGATCGAGGCGCTTTGACCTATTTCTTCTTTTTGGACATCCAAAACGGATAAATCCACGTCCATATCGGCAAATCCGACGCTGTGGACACGGACATGGTTGTCGGAGTTCTTTGAAGCGGACGCCAAGATATCGAGGTCCACCGCACTCACCAAGACTAAGCCATGGTTATGGTCGGTATGGTTGCCTAAAAGTTCCAATCTTCCGGGGGAAGAAAAGTGTTTCTCCGGTTGACGGTGGTAGACAAGTAAAAAACGTTCGTCGAGGGTTTGAATGCGGGATTGTTGATTCATAAGGGTACCTACAGGTTGAGTGATTTGATGAAACGGGTCCAATGCGTCATGCCTTCGGGCGTGCGTTTGAAGA
>CALMWE010000188.1 GCA_937873795.1 uncultured Caryophanales bacterium | reverse complement strand
CAACCACAGCCATAGTCCATTACGCATGGTCGCATCACGGCCGAACCAATCATAGGTGTACCAGAAGAGGAGACGATATCTTAAGTATTCTTCACGAGTACCGACACCCAATGCATTCGTAATTCTTTGCACATAATACGTATCGGTGCCGCCACCGGGGTTGGTGTAATTGACATGAGTATTTGATAAGTTGGGGTAGAACCGTGTCAATGACGCTTCGGCCGCGCTTAAACCATACGCAGTCGTGGCCGAAATAGCACGGTTATACTGGGTGGTGTAGTTTGTAATCGGGTTATTTCCTTCGTAGACGGAATAGGATGTTCCATCGAGCCCATTGGCAGGAATGATTTCGTTGAAGTCCAACAAGGTTTGGTCCATATTGGCACCCGAGTCATCCAAAGGATTGTCTGATCGCTTGTAACCAATCAAGCAACTGTAAGAACGGGCGTTTCGTCCATTGACGGTAATTTTTCCGTTGGACGTTCCAGAAGCGTTGGCACCATACATGCCCAAAAATGACGCAGAGCCATCCAAGTGTCCAACGAATAAACCCACATAGGTTTCGTGGGGATATGTGGTGTTATGGACACATTTAAACCATCCCGGATTGACCGTTGAACTTCCAACTTCCACCGTTCCGTTACCTTTGACGTTGATTTGCCACCGTTCCAAGGTATAGGAAATGATTTGGTTGTTATAAAGTGCGAAAACCCGAGCAATCAAAGAAACGGGGTAAAGGGTTGTAGGTTTTGACGTATTTGGTTGGCCACATGTCCAGACTCCCGAACTGGATTCGTAAAGTAGGCTGGTGTTGGTGCTTTGATAGACAATGGAATAAGTCGCATTGTCCGTTCCGGTGACGGTTGTTCTTGGAACCGTGAAACGGGCGGGCGTTGCATTGGTAAAGGTCAGGTTTCCGATGTTGGTCCCGGCGGTGTTAAGAATCGAATACATCGGATGCGCACTCATAGAGCTGGTCGTCGAACCGACATTGTTGGCGGTGACGTTGACTGTGGGAGATTGAAGAATCAAGTTTTTAATCGAACCACCCAAAGCCACAAAGCCAAACATGCCAATGTCGTTGGTATTGGCACCATTGACCACCAAATTGATCAGTTTGTAACCATAACCATCGAATTGGCTATAGAACGGATAATCCTCGTTTCCGATAGGAACCAAGGCATCTCCTGAATAAGTAATATCGTTGTTCATCCGAAAATACGTAGTCGAACTGAAAACGCCCAGAACATTGAGCTTTTGCAAGGTTCTTAAATCAGCGGACGTGCTAATTAAGAAAGGTGCGGCAGAGGTTCCGGAACCGCCACTAGAAAACATTGAACTGATATTGACGGTATTGGCATCAATTGGAAGTTCATATTGGTTGGCATTCAAATATGCGGCGTAGCTGAAAGCGGCGACCGAAACAGCGCCGGTTGCCAATGAACATATCAGAAGGGCCGAATACAAGAATGTTTTCTTCATGGCGTCTCCTTTCTAGGCGTAAATGGGAGAATTGGAATAAGCAATATTCAAGTTAAAGTCGATGCCGAAGCGCAGAGGATAACTTAAAAGCGTGGGGTTGGCTCTAACGAACGATTGAAACAGGGCACCATCCATGCTTAATTCGATCATTAGGCTCGTGGCGAAAACATAATTTCCAGAAACCTTGGT
>CALMWE010000187.1 GCA_937873795.1 uncultured Caryophanales bacterium | reverse complement strand
GCTTCGATTTCTTCAAGCAGGGCGTAAATGATGCGATGCAGACGGATTTCGACGCCGGCTTCATCCGCTTTTTGACGGAGGTTGCCATCGGGACGGACATTGAAGCCGTAGATGATGGCTTTGGAAGCGCTGGCTAAGAGGATATCGCTTTCGGTGATGGCCCCGGCGGAGGAGCGAAGGACGTTGATCTTAATGCCTTTGACATCAATTTTTTCAAGCGACGCTTTGACCGCTTCGGCGGAACCGGAGTTGTCGGCTTTGACGATGACGTTGATGGTTTGCGTTTCGCCTTCGTGGATGCGGTTGAACAGATCATCCAAGGATTGGGCGGCGCTGCCTTTACGCGAGGTTTCTTCTTTGACTAAACGACGTTTCTCGGCGATGGCACGGGCTTGTTTCTCATCGGGGAAGGCCATGAAATGGTCTCCGGCGACGGGAACTTCGCTGAGGCCGGTGATGGCCACCGGGGTCGAAGGGGTCGCGATTTTGAGCGTTTTCTTGTATTCGTTGGTCATGCGGCGGACGCGTCCGTAGGCGCTGCCGACGACGACATAGTCACTGCTGTTGAGGGTTCCGTTTTGGACGAGTAAGGTGGCTTTGGGGCCTTCGCCTTTATCGAGGACCGCTTCCAGCACGGTGCCATAGGCATACCGGTTGGGGTTGGCTTTGAGTTCTTTCATTTCCGCCATTAAGAGGATGTTTTCAAGCAAATCATCGATGCCGATGAGCTTTTTGGCGCTGATTTCAAGGAAGATGTTTTCTCCCCCGTCTTCTTCGGAGATGATGCCTAAAGGCATGAGTTCTTGGTGGATTCTCCGCGGATTGGCTCCGGGTTTATCGATCTTGTTGATGGCCACCATGATCGGGACACCGGCCGCTTTGGCATGGTCGATGGCTTCACGGGTTTGCGGCATCACGCCGTCGTCGGCCGCCACCACAAGGATGACGATGTCGGTGACGGAAGCGCCGCGGCTTCGCATGGCGGTAAACGCTTCGTGCCCCGGGGTGTCGATGAAGGTAATCTTTTTGCCGTTGACTTCTTTTTGATAAGCACCGATGGCTTGGGAGATGCCCCCCACTTCCCCTTCGGCGATATGGCTGGAACGGATGGCGTCGATGAGCGTGGTCTTGCCGTGGTCGACGTGACCCATGATCGTGACCACGGGCGGGCGTTCCTTCAAGTTCTTCGGATCATCGATGATTTCGATTTTTTCAAAGTCTTCTTCGGCGACGATTTTTTCTTTCTTGAAGTCAAAGCCGAATTGGAGGCAGACTTCGCCGATCGTGTTGTCGTCGAGGGTGGCGTTGATGGTCGCCATTTTCTTGTTTAAGAAAAGGAACTTGATGATTTCGGTCGCAGGCAAGTTGAGTTCTTTGGCGAGTTCGGCGACGGTGATGTCGCCTTTGTAGACGAAAGTCCCGCCGACGGTTTTGTTTTTCGTGGGTTGACGCGACGAGGACGCGACGTTGCTTACGCGATGCGCGTCGTGGCTTTGCGTGGCGGTTTTATGACCCGTCTTGTGGAACGTGTTCTTTTGTTGCATTAAATGTCACCATCTTTCAATAAGGTTTTGACCTTGATGGCCAAATTGGCATCCATGATGCCGACGACCGCGAGGTCGCCTTTGCCGAGGGCATGGCCCAGTTCCGCTTTGGTGGCGAAACTGACGACGCTGGCAAGATAAGTCGAGGTTTTGTCCATGACCTTTTTGGTCGTGTTGGCGCTGGCATCGGTGGCCAGGATCACCAAGCGGACTTTGTTTTTGGGTAACGCGTAATAGATGGAATCGCCATAGATGAGGTTGCCCCCACGGTTGGCGAGACCCAGCAGACCGAGAATGCGGTCTTTCATTGGACGTACCGCGCAAGCTCGTCGTAGAGACTCTCGGGAACCGAGGTTTCTAAGGCTTTGTCGATGGCTTTCTTCTTTTTGGCCAGCGCGAACGCTTCGAGGGATTTTTTGAGGTAAGTGCCATGGCCGTTGGCTTTGCCGGTCACGTCGATCTTGACGCTTCCGTCAGGCGTCCGAACAATGCGCAAGAGTTCGTTCTTGGGCAAGGACTCGCCGGTGGCGATGCAGCGTCGCATCGGAATTTTTTTCATAAACTCCCCTCCTTTTCTAACGCGATTCTATTTTTCGTCTTCGTAGTATTTGTCGAAGGAATCGTAGTCCACGTCGTCTTCGTTTTCTTTGGCGTTGGCGGCGGCTTCTTCGGCTTCAAAGGCTTTGAGTTCTTCTTCCGTATAAATCTTCATGAAGTTGCTCGGATCGACGGGCGCGGAAGAGGTCGGAGCAGCGGGTTTGGGCGCTTCGAACTTGGGTTCGTCGCGTTTGTAGAATTTCTTGCGCGATTCCGCTCGATAGGCTTCGCGTTCGGCGTTGCGTTTGGCTCTTTCTTTTTCTTCTTCGAGTTGTTTTTCAAGGGCTTCGAGGGTCTTAGTGGTACGAACCGTCGGGCGAACTTCGACTTTGGGTTCGGGTTTGACTTCGACTTTGACCTCGGGTTTCTTTTCTTCGACGACGACTTCCGGTTTGACTTCGACGGGTTTGGCTTCCACAACGGGGGTTTCGACCACCGGGGCCACCACCGCTTCGGGAACGACTTCCACGGGTTTTTCAATGACCGGTTCGGGGATTTCATCTTTCGGGGTCGCGGGAATGGCATCGATGGCGGCTTGTTCGGCATCGCGACGGGCCTTTTCGGCGGCTTCCGCACGGATTTCATCCGGGGTCTTGAAGAGGATGCCTAAGCGCATCGCTTCATCTTGTTCCTTGATATCGATGTTGTATCCGGTGAGTTTGACCGCTAAGCGGGCATTGACGCCGCGTTTACCAATGGCTAACGAGAGTTGGCCGTTGGCCACGACTGCGGTCGCGGATTTCTCGCCGTCTTTGAGCGCCACGCCGAGCACGGATGCGGGCTTGAGGGCTTCGATGATGTAGAGACCGATCACCGGGTTATAGGCGATGATATCGATTTTTTCTTTGTCTTTACCGTTACCGAGTTGGGCAACGATCTTTTGGATACGCGAACCGTTGGGACCGATGCACGAACCGCTGGCATCGACGTTTTCGTCGGTGGAGAAGACGGCCACTTTGCTGCGTTCGCCGGCTTCGCGGGCGATATCTTTGATGACGACGGTGCCGTCATAGATTTCATGGATTTCTTCTTCGAACAAACGGCGGAGGAAACCGGCATCGGCACGGCTGACGGCGATTTGCGCGCCTTTGGTCGTGGAGACGACATCCATCACGTAGAGTTTGATCGTTTGACCTAAGGAGAAGACTTCTCCGGGGATCTTTTGCGAGTTGGGTAAATACACGGAGGTACGTCCGATATTGACGATGGTCGAGCGTTCGTCGACTTTTTCGACGGTACCGGTGATCATTTCTCCGATTTTATCTTGGTAGGCATCATAGAGTGCGGCTTTTTCGGCTTCGCTCATTTTTTGGCGGAGCACGCTTTTGACGTTCATGGCCGCGAGTTTGGACAATTCATCGGTCGAGACCGCTTCTTGCCAGACATCCCCCACTTTGAGGGACTTGTCGCTCTTTTGGGCATCTTCCAAGGAGATTTCCAAGAAGTCGTCTTGGACTTCTTCCACGACGTTCTTCATGTGGTACATTTCGATGGTGCCCTTGATGGAATCGATGTCGGCGCGGACCAGCGCGTCTTCGTCGGCCCCGAGTTGTTTGCGGTACGCTTTTTCAAGCGCTTCTTTTAAGGCGGCTAAAATGCTGTCTTTAGAAATACCGCGTGTGGCTTCCAGTTCGTCGAGGGCTTTGATGAATTCTTTGGTGTTGATCATGGAACTTAGTTCTCCTTAAAATTTGATGGCCCGGCGAGCGCGATCAACGTCGTCGAGGCGAATTTCCGCTTTCAGCGTGCGGGTTTTATCCCGGTAAGATAGGATCAGTGTACCGTCATGGACTTCGGTGAGTTCCCCTTCAAGGGTATTGAGTCCTTTGTACGGATTTTTTAAATGCAGATTGACATAGCTTCCGACATATTTGGGAAGGTCTTGAAGGTCGATCCGCCGTTCCGCCCCCGCACTGGAGACGTCTAAGACGTAATTGACTTCGATGAGGTTGGCGTCATCCAAGACTTTCGAGAGCCGTTCGGACACTTCGACGATTTGGTCGAGACCGATGCGCGTACCCGGTTTGTCGATGCGGACCGTAAGGCGCATGTCGCGGCCTTCGGGCACGAAATTGAGTTCGTAGAGCTCATAGCCCATGGCTTGTAAAACCGGGGCGAGTAATCCTTGGACATTTTCGATGATGCTCATAATTCCTCCCTTAAGAAATAGAAAGAGTGAGTCGGCGACTCACTCTGTGAAGAGCTGCGTTATCATTCCCGAAGGAACGTTAGCGGCGAAGGTCGAATCCAAGAAAGGGGGGTTCGTCTTTTCGCACTTAATAATATAGACCAAAGTTTCACCAATAGCAAGGGAATTAACGAATTGGGGGTGGTTTTGCACATATTAAATATGTGTGGGCTTAAAATGCTTTGTCCGTTCGTCGGCAAAGGGCGATATAATAGGAAAAGAAACAAGGGAACCTGTGATGAACCCCGCTTTAAGTTATCTGCCGCCGACTGCCATCTCCGTGAATGGACCTTTCCGTTCCTGGCTGGTGAATCAAAAAGAAGGCCTGACCGGACATATCGGTGAGGTTTTTGGTGATTTATCGGATGCCTCGGGTTGGCTGGGCGGACAAGGCGAGAGTTGGGAACGGGGTCCTTACTATTTGGATGGCCTGGTCGCTTTGGCCTATGTGCTGGATGACAAGAAACTCAAAGCCCGCGTCGAGAAGTGGGTCCGTGCCATCAGAGCTTCACAAACCGCCAACGGCAATTTCGGTCCCAAGATCTTATTGGATTGGTGGCCGAAGTTGGTCGTCACCAAAGCCTTTGTGACGTATTTTAGAGCGACGAAAAATCCGGCGATCATCGACTTCTTACGCCGCTTCTTCGATTACATGATCTTAGAATTACCGACGAAGCCGTTGTACTTTTGGGCGTATGCCCGAGGTTTGGAAGCGTCGGAGGCGTTACAGCTTGTTTACGAGTATACCCATGACGAGAAATATCGGACCTTGGCGTTGACGCTACGCGATGCGTCCTTGGACTGGGACCACTACTTCGCCGACTTCGTGTTTGCTCATAAAACAACGTTCTATCTGAATAGGACTTTATTTTCCTTAGCTCGTCCGTTGATGATGAAAAAAGACGAGAAGGAAAAACGCCATCCCAAAGTCAAGAGTGCGCATGAGATTGAAAGTTTCAACCATTCGCGCGTGATGGATGTGTATTTAAAGACGCATGGCGTGAATATCGCGATGGCGCTCAAATATCCCTTATATGGCCATTATTGGGCCAAGGAAAGCCTGAAAACGGCCGAATTGTGGGCGGATTACCGGAATCTATTGGAACATCACGGCAACGCCCTGGGGTTATTCTCCAGCGACGAACATTTAAACGGCACCTCTCCCAAACAAGGCATTGAACTGTGCGTCGTCGTGGAAGCGATGTATGCGATGGAAGAAATCTTGCGTTTATCGCGCGACCCGATTGCCGCGGATTATTTGGAAACCTATTTATATAACGCCCTACCGGCGACGATTACGCCGGACTATGATGCGCATCAATACTGCCAACAAGTCAATCAAACCAAAGTGGCCGTGCAACGCAATCCGTTTTACGATGCCGATAAGACGGCCACCACGTTCGGTATCGCCCCGTCGTATGGCTGCTGTGCGGCCAACATGCACCAAGGATTCCCCAAAGCCTTGAATGCGGTCGTGATGCATGATGAGGGTTCTTTTTATGTGTTCCTATATGTGTCGGGCAAATACGACATTCCCTTTAAAGACGGGGTCGTGCATGTCGAAATCAAAACCGATTATCCCTTTGGCGATAACGTGACGTTGAATGTCGAAACCACCAGTTCCGCGCCGAAGAAGATGTATTTACGGATTCCCTTTGGGGCCAAAGCCATGTTGACGCATCAAGGCAAAACCATCGAAAACAATGACGGTGGGCGCTTTTTCATGATGGATTCGGTTTGGGGCGATGCCTCGTTTGCCTTACGCTTCGAGCCGGAGTTCAAGACCCTCAAGAATCCCGACAAAACATATAGTCTCAAACGCGGTCCCCTGCTTTTCGCGTTACCGATCGCGTCGGTGGAAACGTATATCAAAGGACAACCGCCGTTCCATGACCGTGGGTTCATGCCCAAAGAAAAAATCCCTTCCCCGGTGTTGGATTTAGTGGATGGGCAAATCAAAGTCTTGGATTACGCGGTCAAGAAAATCACGGATAGTTTCTATACCACGCCGTGCGAAGTTTTCGTCGAAGGACGTAAAAAAGAATCCGATTCCGTGGGTCCGGTGCGTCTAGTTCCGTATGGTCAAACAATCTTAAGGATTGGACATTTTAAAGTAAGGAGAAAAAGCGTCAATGGAGAAAAGTAAGTTAGGGTTCAGAGGTTATTTCAGCATTATTCTATTTGGTCTATTCGGCCAGCTGGCGTGGGTCATCGAAAACATGTACTTCAACGTGTTCCTGTATGACACGATTTCCGGGGATACCTCGGCGATCGCATGGATGGTGGCGGCGTCTGCGGCCGTGGCCACACTCACCACGATGTTCATGGGCGCGTTATCCGACAAAGTCGGAAAACGGAAAGTGTTTATCACCGCAGGGTATATTTTATGGGGTTTATCCACCTTATCGTTCGGGTTCATTTCGGTCGATAACGTGCGCTTATTGATCCCGGGTGCCAGCGCGATTACGGTCGCGGTCATCTTGGTCATCGTCATGGACTGCGTGATGACCTTCTTCGGCAGCACCGCCAATGACGGCGCCTTCAATGCGTGGGTGACGGATACCACGGACGCGGATAACCGCGGCAAAGTCGAAGGTATTCTGGCAACCCTTCCATTGATTGCGTTACTGATTATCTTTGGTGCGTTCGACGGATTAACCAAAAACGGCCAATGGCCTTTATTCTTCTACATCATCGGTGGGCTAGTAACCCTTGGTGGCATCGCCGGAATCTTCTTGATTAAAGAAAAGAACGTCAAGCCTTCGGAAGGCAACTATTGGAAGACCTTCTTCTATGGGTTTAGACCCAAGACGATTAAAGAAAATGCCGGTCTCTATTTGGCGTTAACGACGATGTGCGTGTTCAGCATCGCGTATCAAGTATTCATGCCCTACTTCATCGTCTACTTCAATGAATATCTCAAGATTGATTACATCATTATCTTGGCTTCGGTGTTATTAGGCGCTTCGATCGTGACGATGATCGTGGCAAGGTTCACGAATGCCAAAACGATCAAAAAGTTCTTCATTCCGAGCTTAGCGCTGATGATTATCGGATTACTGGGTTTATTCTTCCTCAATAAAGCCGAATATGCGCTCTGGATCGGCATTGCCGGGTTCGTGATGATGAGCGGAAACCTTATCTTCTCCAGCGTCGTCTCGGCGAAAATCCGTAACCTCACACCCGCGGATAAGGTCGGTCACTTCCAAGGCATAAGGATGATCTTCTATGTGCTCATTCCGATGATTATCGGTCCGGCGATCGGTTCCGCGGTGATTAAGGGTTCGGGTATGACCTATATCAACCAATACAACCAAGTCAGCGACGTTCCCACTCCGGTCATCTTCCTGACTGCGGCGATTGCGGCCCTCGTGGTCTTGGTTCCCCTACTGCTCGAATTCAGAGCCGAGAAGAAAAACGGAAAATAAAACAAACAAATAAAAAGAAAAAAGGATGAGTTCGCGCTCATCCTTTTCGTTTGGTTTAAGAGAGATTAGCGTCCGCCGTGACCGTGTCGTCCACCATCGTGGTAACCGTGGTTGCCGTGGTCTTCGTGGGTATGGCCCGATTCCAAGGTCACGTAGGTATAGGTGGTTTCGCCGGTGGTTTCATCGATGGTCGCGGTGACTTTGATGTGGGTCACGATGCCATCTTCGAAGGCGATGATGTAGATGACTTCGTTGCCGGAGTCATCGGTGGTCTTGTAGAACTTGTAGGAGTAGACATCCGCACCGATGGTTTCTTTTAAAGTCACTTTGGTGCCTTCTTCATCACTTTCGATCTTGAACGACATCTTGGTTTTGACACCGTCGGCCATGATCGTGTATTTGTACTTTTCTTCGGAGTCGTTGACTTCTTGGGCGACTTTGATCCAGTTGTTTTCGTCGATGGAGACAAAGAAACTGAGTTCATCTTCGTCTTTTTCGCCGACGAGATCATAGGTGACGCCATTAACGATGACGATACCTTCTAAGGTCGTTTCGTCGCCGTCATCGGAATCGCCATATTCATGTTCGTGATGGTCGCGGTATTCGTTTTCTTCGGTTTCGCCTTCGGGTTCGGAAGTTTCCGATTCGTCTTCGGAATCTTCGTCATCGTCACCGTGGTGATCGCCGTGTTCGCCGGAATCGCCGAAGTAACCGTCGCCGTCTCCTTCATGGTGATCGCCGTGGCGTTCGCTGATGGAGGGAGTGGTTTCAGAACTTTCTTCGGTCGTGGCTTCTGAGCTTTCTTCAGTCGTAGCTTCAGAGCTTTCTTCCGAGGAATCAACAGGGGTTTCTTCAACGACTTCGTTGTAATAGAGGACGAAGGTTGAGGTTAAGCCGTTGAGATCGGTCGTGGTAATCGTCATTTTCGTGGTGTATTCGGCTAAATCGGAAGCTTCGGTGACCATTTGGATGGGGGAATCCGAGAGCAATTGTTCCATAATGCCGAGATACTTGGCGATGTCGACGTTTTCTTCCACCGGGGTTTCTTCCGAGGAGGTGTCTTCGGACGTGGTTTCCGAAGAAGTTTCAGAAGAGGTTTCCGAGGAACTGGGTTCTTCGGAGGTGGGTTCTTCCGAGGACGGAGTTTCCGAAGAGGATTCGGAAGAATCGGTCAGGGAAGAATCATCGGCAAATTTCACATCATGCAGAAGGCTGATGGCCGAGACGGTTTCAAACCCGTAGACTTCGGATTTGCTATCAAAGACGCGGGCCGCGGTATTGGTTCCGGTCGCGCATCCCGCCAAGAGGCCTGCACTCATCGTGGCGAATAAGAGGCTTGTCCATAATTTTTTCATAGGTTTTCTCCTTTGTGAGCTGACACTAAATAAACCAAAAAGGCGTCTCTTTTATTGGAAAGAAACGCCCTCTATTTTAAAAACTGCGATAGAATCGGACTTATTTTTAACGGGCACCCTGATCGTAAGGAATGCCTTCGGCCTTCGGCGCACGCGATTTCTTGGATGTGAACACCAAGACCACCATCGTCGCGATGTAGGGTAACATCTTGAAGAGGTTGCCGATGTTGAGCGAGGATAAGCCCGGGATGAGCGTGTACTTGTAGGCGAATGCTTTGGTTAAGCCGAAGAATAACGAAGCGAGCAGAATCTTTTCCGGTTTCCATTGGCCGAAGATCATGACGGCGATGGCCAAGAAGCCATAACCGGCAACGTCGCCGCCGAAGGAGACGGAGGAAGAGACGATGAACACGAGACCGCCGAGGCCGCCTAAGGCGCCCGAGATGATCACGCCGGCCCACCGCATCCGGTAGACGTTGATACCGACCGAGTCGGCCGCCGAGGGGTGTTCCCCGCAGGCGCTGAGGCGTAAACCGAATTTGGTCTTATAGATGACGACCCACGCGAGCATGAAGATCACGAAGCCGACATACACCATGATGTTGACCTTTTGGAAAAGAATATCGCCTAACGCGGGAATATCACCGAGTAAAGGCACTTTTTGAATCGCGAAGTTGGCGGTGAACTGGATGTTTTTGACGTTTTGCACCGCACGGGCGATGTAAACGACTAAAGCCGGGGCCAATAAGTTAATCGCGGTACCGCCGATGGTTTGGTCGGCTTTGAAGTTAATCGCGGA
>CALMWE010000186.1 GCA_937873795.1 uncultured Caryophanales bacterium | reverse complement strand
CTTTTCTTTTCCTTGAATGATGGCGGGATATCGCCTAAGATAAATAAAGGAAACACTATGGCAAATCGAATCTTCAAAAACGAAAAATCATTCTTCGGCCGACTCGAGGCCTTTTATTGGAAACTGTGGGAGAAAGAAGGCTTCCGCTTTTTGGTCATCGGCGGTATTAACACGGTCGTCGGCTATATCGTCGGAACACTGCTTCGTTTCCTTTTCGAAGATGTCTTCGAGATAACCTATAAATGGGTGTTTTTGAAAGCCTCCATCGATATCCCCTACTTGATGATGTTCTTACTGTTATTCTCTTATTCCTACTTCATGATGTCCAAGTTCGTCTTCCGGACCAAATGGCAACTCTCGCGGAACTTCTTATATTTGCTCTCTTCCGCGCCGAACTTCTTCTTACAACAACTGTTCATCTGGCTGTTTGAAGATATTGTCGGCCTCCCTTATTGGTGGGCTTACATCCTGGCAAGCCTCGCCCCAATTCCGATTATGTATTTTGTTAACAAGCTCTTAGTCGTTCCGATGGAAAAAAAGCCGACCAAAGAAACAAAAGATACGAAATAAACGGGTCTAACCCGTTTTTTTCTTACAGGCGGTTTCATTTGTCTTATGGACAAAACGGATTTTTTTGTCTATGATGGAAACGAGGACTTTTTATGCACCAAATCATTTCAATGGGTAAACACAGTAAGACTTACAATGTGGCCTTGCACTTTCACAACCACTGGGAAGTTGTTTATTGCACGTCCGGTTCGGGACGTTTCGTCTTCCAAGACGGACCCGCGGTTTCCTATGGTAAAAATGAAGTGGTTGCCATTCCTCCGAATACCCTCCACTCCAATTTAAGCGATACCGGATTCACCAATCTGCACTTAACCTTTGATGCGGCGGCCTTCCCTTTCAAGACCCCGATCAAAGTGTTCGATAATGAAAACAAACATATTTTAGCCGCCCTCAACCAAGCCTATTTCTATTTCATGAGCGATATCGAAAATAAAGATGGCGTCATGACCTCCCTCGGAGATCTCATCGCCAATTACCTGATCAGCTTCGTGGCCCGCGAACGGTTCTCGCCCGGCGTTGAAAAACTCCGCGCGGCAATCATCGTCAACTTCGCCGACCCCCGCTTCTCGATCGATAGCTTCATGCAAAACGAACCCAATAATCCGGACTATCTCAGAAAAATCTTCAAAAAAGAAACCGGGTTATCGCCGTTAGGATTCTTGACCACCACCAAGATGACGTTCGCCAAAAAGCTCTTGGCCAACCAAACCATCAACCACCTCAACATCAACGAAATTGCGTCGATGTGCGGATACGACGATGCCCTCTACTTCTCACGGGTATTTAAAAAACAAACCGGCCTCTCGCCCAAAGCCTTCATGGATGAATGCCAAAAAGAAAAGGACTGATTATTTCAGTCCTTTTTTAGTTTTGGCTCTTTGAAATTAAGTGGGGACAAAAAATAATCATTCCCCACTCTTCTTCATAGATTTGGTCACTTCATCACTCCTTTGTATACTTGGTTTAAGGTCTATAAAGGAGTTTTTATATGGATTATAATTCGTTGCTTTTAAGGCTTGGCTTGGATCCAAGCAATTTTGTGAATCGTGTGAATGAGCCCATTAAAACGGAACATGGTTTTATCTATGAAGTGGATCAGATCAAAGATAAAGTACCTTGCAAAAAATGTTCCTCTCCGGAAGTTTACATCAAGGGCTACTTCACCGCTGAGATCAACTGCTCGGAAACCAATCACATCACCGATATTCTCCGTGTTAAAAAGGTCCGCTTCAAATGTCGCTCCTGTGGTCAGACGTTCACCCCGCCGTTATATGGGATTGAGCCCTATTCGAAAACTAGCAATCAGACATTGCAGCTTATATGCAAAGAGTTCACCGCCAAGATAACGTTCTCCGACATCGCTAAACGATATGGATTAAGCGTCAACCGAATCATCCAAATCTTTGACGAGAAAATTAAGGTGGTCCCTCGCCGCAATTTGCCCGAAGTTTTATGCGTCGATGAGATTCGTTTCCAAACCGATGCCGATTCTAAATATGTCTGTATCCTCTATGATTTTCACCGTCGCGAAATCGTCGATATCATCATCTCCCGCCAAATGCCCTACTTACGAGAATATTTCTCCAAAATCAACGTTTTCGAGAGAAATAAGGTCAAAATCGCTATTTCCGACATGTATGACGGGTACTCCACTGCCATTCATACCTACTTCCCCGGTGCGACCCACATCGTCGATATGTTCCACGTCATTCGTTTATTGACCACGGCCATCAATGTCGTCAGGGTCCGCACGATGAATCTCTTGACCCGAAAAGATTCCCCCGAATATAACTTCATGAAAAAGAACTGGAAACTCTTTTTATGCCGCTACAGCAAG
This sequence comes from uncultured Caryophanales bacterium, assembly GCA_937873795.1. Lineage (GTDB taxonomy): Bacteria > Bacillota_I > Bacilli_A > RFN20 > CAG-826 > CALMWE01. The sequence continues at coordinate 529 of CALMWE010000186.1, read as the reverse complement.
GTTCCGGACCGGTTTTATACCTACCAAAAGACTGGCGAGATGTTTCACTACGACTATTTGTTGAAGCGATGCATTCAACTCGACCAATCCCTTTGGTCCGCACATAACACACTCCAAGACTTGATGAATTATCAGGATCGATATACCTTTGACGAGGCACTTAAATTTCTGCAACGGATCAGCTCAAACTTAATCCAATGTTCGTCTCCAATCATCCAAGAAGTCGGCCGTTCGTATCATAAATGGAGGGTCGAAATCGCCAATGCTTTCAGCAAAACTCAAAACAATATCCGCTACCACAATGGGGTCGCCGAAAACATCAACAATCACATTAAATCAATAACTAAGGCAGCCTATGGATATCGAAATTTCGAGAGGTTTCGTAAACGCTCGATGCTTATCCTGACCTACTCAAAAGCCAATAAAAAAGAGACTTGAAAATCGCTTTTCGAGTCTCCCCACTTTATTTCATAGATTTAGTGAGTTGCTTTGGAATTCCCCAATTTTCCCCACTTTATTTCAAAGAGTC
>CALMWE010000185.1 GCA_937873795.1 uncultured Caryophanales bacterium | reverse complement strand
AATACTATTGGTTCTTAAGTTTAAACGAACGAACAAAAGGAAGGCGAATGTTATGGATAGTATCTATGAAACAAAGGTATCAATTGCCGAGGAATTTGAGTCGAAAATAAAGTATTTCGATGTCTTAGGTGATTCTACTAGAATTCAAATTATTGCTTTGTTGCTTGAAAAGAAAAACAAAGAGATGAACGTGGATGAGCTGTCGAAGAGCATTTATTTGTCAAGGCCAGCGATTTCACACCATTTGAAGATGTTGAAAGATTGTGGGATGTTAAAATGCAGGTCAGAGGCTCAGTTTAGTTATTACTCAATCAACCGAGACACCCCTATTTGGCATGATCTTTGCATGCTTTTTGGCAAGGTAAATGACTTGTTATCGATGTTGGAGGCTGAAAGTCATGAATAAGTTAGCGAAAATATGCAGAGTTATAACGGTGCCAACCGTGTTGTTTCTTATAATGCTGCTTACAACATATTTTGTTAGCACTTCTTTCGTCAATTATGATTATGAATTTTATATTCCTCTCGCTTTGATAGGTTTCTTTCCTATTGTTGCGTATATCGTATCGTTTATTGTCAGAAAAGTTAAAAAGCAGGATAAGGATGGAGGTAGAAAGCTTCAAAGGAAACTTGCCTTCGTTTTCAGTCTAATCGGATACGTCAGTGCATTCGTTCTTAGCCTTGCATTGAATTTCAACTCACCAATAAAGGAATTAACATCGACATATTTCTTTACCGTTGCCTTTTTAACCGTTTTTAACCTATGCCATATCAAAGCTAGTGGACATGCATCTGGCATTGTTGGACCAATGCTTCTTTTGTGTCATTATCTAGGATGGATATATATTATTCCTTGCATTGCAGTTTATGCTCTTTCGTTTTGGTCATCCATATACTTGAAACGACACACGGTTGCTCAGTTCGCTATAGGTACACTTTGCGCAGCGTCCGCGTTTGTTCTATCCATTCTCATTTTCTAAGGTGAAGCCATGAAACGTACAAGAAAAAGCCTATTGGATGATATCAAAACATTGCAAGCAAACAGGAAAACCTTAAAAGAGTTCGCCAAAGAGAAATACATCGATGAAAACGGGGTAGCAAACATACACATATATACAAAAGCAGAAACAATCTACAACCCGTTAACTGATCCAGAGCGCCCTGAATTAGCAGATGAAATAATTGACTTCATAGACAGCGAGAGTTACTACATACCAACTGAATATCCAATAAAAGTTGTTCTACACTCGGAAGATGATTTGGATGAGTCCTACATCGAAAGTAAACTGAAAGAGCACTACTGGAAGAAATTAGCCGACAAGGATGATGACTTGAAAAACAATCGCATAATATCACTTGTCCTGTTCTTTATAGGTGTTGTTCTCCTTTCTGCCTATTTCCTTTTGGAAAGTCTCCCGCAAACAAAAGATTTATTTAACGAACTGTTCTCAATCGCGGCTTCATTCTCCGTATGGGAATCCGTTGATTATTCACTTTTGAACAGAAATGCGCTTAAAATAGAGTATCTGAATATAGCACAGCTTGCCCTCATTCAGGTCATCATCAGCGACAACGAAAGAAACGAGAGTTAACAATATGAGTATTTTTCACAAAGAAATAAAGAAAAAAGAAATTAAGACAATTGAACATTTCATAGAATCAACTGAGGTGGATAAGTTCCTTGAACTCAAGATGTCCACCCTCTTCTTCTTGATGCAGGAATGTGCCACGCAGCAATTGGAAGATTTCGATATGGGGAAGGCCACGACGGTTGATGTCGGAATTTACTGGGTAATCACTCGTTATTCCGTCGACATTGTGCGAATGCCAAGATATCTGGAGACAGTGAGGATAAGCACCTACTTTAAGAAAGCGTCAAAGTTCATGTTTCAAAGAAACTTCGTGATCTTAGATGCGAAGGGGCAGACCATCATAAGGGCATCTTCCACATGGTGCGTTCTGAACAAAAGCAATCACTCCATCAACTTTGATCCGTTCCCTGGGAAGGAAGTACCTACTTACTCTCTAGATGGTGAACTGCCATCGCCTGAGAAGGTTGGCGATACTGAATCCCAAGTTATAGACAGCAGGAAAGTAAGATACACTGACCTTGATTTGCATGGTCACGTTAGCAACACCAAATACATTGATTACATCGTCGACTCTCACGATGGTGATTTCTATGACAAACACAGGATTTCAAGATTTGAGATAAATTATGAAAAGGAATTGATGTCTAACGACTCATTTGAGGTTCTCTCTAATTCTGCCTCACCAGAGACTATTTACATCAAGGTATCCGACAAAACTATAACTAAGACGAAACTAACCTATAGCAACAGATAAATAAAGAACTTATGCACTATCCCCTCATCAAAGCGGACAATGCATAAGTTCTTTTTTTATTTACTTTTGCTTTCTCTTTGGATTCCGTAATAGAATACAGCAATTGCTCCTGGTCCAACGTGGGCGCCCGTGCAGAAATCATACATAGAGATGATTACGTTTTTGACCGTTGAAACCATTTCCCTGATCCATTTTTCGAGTATTCTCGCATCATCGCTCACTGAATATGTGTGATGATAGCAAAATGGTTTTTCCACGACGTTTTTCTTCTCTGATGAATTCGATGAACCTCTCCTGACCTACTATCCTGACAACAACTTCTTTTTTTATAACAATAAATTCATTAATCGACAATTGGACTTTGAAATGTATTCATTCATCGACAATTGGAGACATCGAAAGAAAAAGGACTGTTTCGGCAGTCCTTTTAGTTTTTCTTGGCTTTCTTTCCGTAGAGGCGATGAAGCGTTTGTTTGAGGCGCACGCGAGGATCCCATTCGATGGATAATTGGAGCAATTCTTCCAAATCCTCTTCGGATGTGTTGTCAATGAAACGAATGACGTATTTCCCGGATTTTTTTTCGTTTTCCATGATACCCCACCTCTTTCTTTATGAGGGGATTATAGCACACACGCTCGCGAGCGCAATAAAAAAATGCTTATAAAAAAAGGACCCGAAGGTCCTTATTGGCCGAGACGTTGAGCACGACGGAGGGCTTTATCAGCCTCGACATCTTCCTTCTTGGCGTACTTTAATAAATCAATCAAACCGATGGTCACTCCCACGAAGAGGAAGATAGTTCCCCAAACGCGAAGGTCAAAGGGAATCTTGAGACCGGTCATCAAGGCATCTTCGACGCTGATGATCCAATTGTCGGCGGCAGGAACGTTGAGGTGGTCACCGATGATACCGAAGATGGCAAGCACCAAACCGATGACGATGAACCCTAAGGCAATGGCGTAGAAGGTCTTTTCAGCCTTCGAAATTTTTCTTTTTTTCATAAATAATCTCCTTGTCGCGTTTTCCATTTTATCACTCGCGGAATGCTTAATCAATGCTTCATTTTTTGAAGCAACTAAGCGTTTCCGGAAGGTTCCTTGCCGTCTTCGGCTTTATGGGCAGCGGTCGACGCCATCAACGCATTGATGATGGGCGTGTAGGCTTTGCGCCAGGTTTCTTCGCTGGACGCCACCACTTTGTTGATGATTTCGCGGTTTTCTTTGAAGATTTCCGGGAAGGTCAAATAGCGTTTTCCATCCGCAGTCAGTTTGCCTTTGTAGGTCGCTTTTTCTTCTTCGCTTAAAGCACGGGTCGGAAGTTCGCGTTTGCCTTCAATGTATTCGAGGACTTTAAACGACGCATCGACCATGTCGTTGAACGGAGTGTCACGGACGAGGCTGTGTTGTTTTTGGAAGTTCAGGAAACCGATCAACTTTTTAAGGTCACCGATGATGTAGTTGGATTGCGGGCTCGGTTGACCTTTGGTTTCGCGCATCGCTTTGTTGAATTCCAAGAAGGTTTTATCGACGTCGGTCATGACGGTCATGAAGACCAACGAACGATACAGACGTTCATCATCCGCGACGATGCGGACGACTTCGTCTTCAAGCATATTGTTATCCTTCGCGTATTTCAAAAATCCGCGGACGATATCGGTCATCGTTTCATGGAGTCCGACCACGTAGTCATAGATTTTCAAGTGTTGCGCGTGATCGACGCGGAGGCCCTCTGTGGAAGGTCTTAAAATCGTCGAGTTGTCATCGTAAACATCTTCGATGAATTCGCGAATCTTGGTTTCGATGGTTTTTCCGGTTTCACCGTTGGTATCGATGAAATTACGGAGCGGGGACTTTTCCTCTAAGGTCATTTTAAAGGCTTTTTTGCGTTGTTCGTAGGCTTGCACGTTGTAGGCATCTTTGACCAACGTATACTCCAGCGTGTCGCGGAGCAAAACCGAGAAATGATAGATCGAGAGGATGTGTTGAGAGACTTGGTTCATAAACAGATTATTCCTTTTCTTGGGTCAGATAACGTTCGAGATCCGGGAAGCGAGAGATGATGTGGGTCGCATACTTTTTGACTGCGGGTGAGGCATGGCTCATGCAATAGCTGTTTTTGAAGCTCTTGAACATGGCGATGTCGTTGCCGGAGTCGCCGACCACGTGGACTTCGTCCGGGCTGAAACCTTTGATTTGGCAGTACTTTTTTAAGCCTTCGCCTTTGTTACAGCCGAGCGGAGTAATCTCGATGAATTGCCGGATCCACGACGATTCCACCGAAGGGTAATGTGCGCGGATATAGGCATTAGTTTTCTTCGCGTTTTCGGGAGCGTCTTTATGAAAACCGAAGTACATCATGAGTTTATAGAGTTGGGCGGATTTGAGTTGTTCCAGAAACAGCGGATTTCCGAAGCTGTAGGGTTCTTTGTAGACGCCCTGTAAAGCATAGTAGATTTGGTACATTTTCTTTTTGACGAAGGAGATATCCCCCACATAAAGGACCAATCCCTTATCGCGGCTTTGTAGCATCCACGCACGGATCGCGAAGTTCTTTTCGACAAAATCGAAGAGTTCTTCGGCGAGATGGTTTTCCAAGTGTTCGTCTTGGAGGACCTTCCCATCGGCGATGATGTAGGTGCCGTTGCCTCCGATGATATCCACCGGACGCTTGATTTTGGCAATCACGCGGTCGGCATTTTCGCGGTTTCGGCTGGTGACTAGGACGACCTTGCCTCCACCATCGATGTACCTCCGCAAAAAGGCCACATTCCGTCTGGGAATCATGGTGATTTTCCGTTGGGGGTAAAACAGCGTTCCGTCGAGGTCTGTCGCAAGGAGAGATTTCATGGTCATACCTTTATGAAGTTATTATACACGAAACTGTCCTTTTCAATGAATTGAAAGTATAAAAAAAGAGGGCCGAAGCCCTCTAGGTCGTTATTTGGAGATTTTATTCTCGGCTTGAATGACGCCATAGCCGCCATCGTTACGCCGATACAGAACACTGACCATTTCATCTTCTTCGTCGAGATACATGAAGAAGTTGTGACCCAACGCTTCCATCCGAGTGATCGCATCATCGAGTGACATGGGGTCGAGATAGATGCTCTTGGTCCGGACGACTTTGTCTTGGAGTTTGGCGGTTTCGTCCGCCTCGAAATTTTCGAAGGCGATCGATTCGCCGAGGCTTGATTTATTGCGGCTGCGATCCAAACGCGTCTTGAGCTTGCGCATCTGCCCTTCGAGCTTGTCGATGGAGAGATCGACCGCGGCGTAGAGGTCGGGATTGGCCACTTCCGCTCGGAAGTCCATCATTTTTGTAAAAATGGTGACTTCGACTTTCGCTCCGGATTTGTAGGACATGACAACCGCTCGGCAATTGACATCGTCGGTGATAATGAAGTACTTGTCCATACGTGACAATTTCTTCATCACGGCCGCTTTGATAGCGTCGGTAACGACAATGTTTTTACCGACTACTTCGTATTTCATATGATTATCCCCTTTCAAAAGTTGCTATGGGCAACCTTACAATCTTATTGTCGCATTTTTTGAAAGGGTTTTGTAGGATGAAGCACTTAACAATGCAAAATTAACGATTTTTGGCGAGCAATTGGCGGATTTGTTCGACTTTGTCGAGTTTTTCCCAAGGAAGGTCCAAATCGGGACGTCCGAAATGGCCGTAGCACGCCAGGTCTTCGTACTTGAAAGACGGTTTCGTCAACGAGAAGTTTTTGATGATCACGCCGGGGCGGCAATCAAAGACTTCGTGAATGACTTCAAGAATGATTTCATCGCTGTAATGAGCGGTTCCGAACGTCGAAACCGAGAGGCTCAACGGTTGAGCCACGCCGATGGCATAACCGAGTTGGATTTCAAGACGGTCGGCAGCTCCTGCGGCCACCATATTTTTGGCGATGTAACGGGCCATATAGGCTGCACTGCGGTCAACTTTGCTGGGGTCTTTTCCGGAGAACGAACCGCCCCCGTGACGGGCCGCACCGCCGTACGTATCGACAATGATTTTGCGGCCGGTCAAGCCGGTATCGCCTTCGGGTCCACCGATGACAAAACGGCCGGTCGGATTGATGAGCACTTTGAAATCGAGGTTTAAACCAAACGATTCTACCACCGGTTTCATGATTACGTTTTCAATGTATTTCTTGAAACTGGCCATGTCCGCGTCGGGATCGTGTTGGATGGACATCAAAACCGTATCGACACGGATGTTTTTCGGGTCGGTATAATCAATCGTAACTTGGGATTTCATATCGGGACGGGCCCAACGGAAGGAGCCTTCTTTCCTCAGCTTCGTGGCAATGCGGACCAGTTTGTGGGCAATGACCGCGGCTAAGGGCATATAGCCTTCGTTTTCATTGGTCGCATAACCGAACATGATGCCTTGATCGCCGGCGCCCATGTCTTCTTGTTTCCCGCGGTTGACGCCTTGGGCGATATCGGGGCTTTGGGCATCGATGCTGACTTTGATGTGGCAGTCATCGGCGCTGATGCCGAGTTCCGGACGGGTATATCCGATTTTACGTAAAACGCCACGCGCGATGGCACGGTAATTCGGGGCTTTTCCTTTGCTCGGGTCAAGGGTAATCTCACCCGCAATAAAGATCATCTTTTTGGTGGCAAAACATTCGGCGGCGACACGGGCATTGTCGTCCACCTTCAGACAAGCATCCAAAATCGCATCGCTGATTTGGTCGCAAAGTTTGTCGGGATGGCCTTCGGCCACGGACTCGCTGGTAAATAAGATTTTCTCGGTCATAAATCCTCCTATCGAAACAAAAGACTTTCCACGCCGGAAAGCCTTGTTTAAGCTGTATTCCGGTTTCATCGCTCGGGTGGGCCCGCTTGGGAAGGAGCACTTACTGCGCTGGCAGAGTTGCTACCGTGGTTTTTCATTCCTGTATTCCACGGTTCTGGATGAAACGTCTTCTGTTGTCGTTATTATTATCCTTAAATCGTCTTCTTGGGTCAAGTAAAACGAAAAAACGGAGTGATTAATGGGTCAAGATTTCTTGAAGCGCAATCGCTAACTGGTCGGCGCAGGACGTGGAACGGGTTCCGCAACGGACACCTTTCAGTTTTTGGGCAATCTCTTCAATCGGTTTGCCTTCGATGAGCAGTCCCACCGCGGTCAAATTGCCGGGGCAGCCTCCTACCACATCGAACTTCTTGATAATCCCGTTTTCATGCGAGATTTTAAATTCGCGCGAACAAACGCCTTTAGGTTTAAATGTATAGATTTCCATAAGCTCTTCCCTTCATTGATCGTGGATAAAGAAAAGGACCCGAAGGCCCTTCGTGGATTAAACGTGTTTGATTAAGGTTCCGTAGACACTTCCGGAGAAGCCGCCGGCGTTGCTTTCATCGGTATCGATGTGCATCGCTAAGGCAAAGTCGCTGCGGACACGGACGACGACGTCATCAAAAATGATGGAGCGTTCGGGGGAGTGGACTTTGACAGCCACGATTTCGCCGTTGCTGACGTTGAATTCTTTGGCATCTTCCGGGGTCATATGGATATGACGTTTGGCGATGATTAAGCCTTCTTTGATGGTGATTTGTCCGACCGGGCCGATGATGGTGACCGGGGTGGAAGCGGCTAAGTCGCCGGATTCACGGATCGGGGCGGTTAAGCCTAAGGTTCTCGCATCGGTCAGCGAAACTTCGACTTGGGTGGCTTTACGGCACGGTCCCAAAATGGAAACGTTTTTGATGGTGTTTTTGGGTCCGACGACATCAAGACGGACATCGGAAACGTATTGTCCGGGTTGGGACAATTCTTTACGCGGAGTGAGTTTAAAACCCTTTCCGCAAAGGATTTCCAAGTCAGCTTCGGTGACGTGGATATGACGGGCGCTGGTTTCGACTAAAATTTCTCTCATTGGTACATACTCCTATTTCAACGCTTATTATATTGCCTTAGGCAAAATAAAAGCAACCTCGGGACGAAAAAACGGCTTTCAGAAGCCCTTTCAAAAAGCGTCCATCATACGCTTTTTGGCCTCGTTTCCGAAAAAAATGATTTTGCTTCCTTTTGGCAAATGAGGTGTCTATAATGGGTGTGGCAAAAAGGAGGTATTCCTATGGAAAAAGAAGAATTGACGTTGGAACGCTTGGAAAAAATCATCGCCGAAAAGAATGTCATCGCCTTACGTGAGCTCTTTGAAAACGAGCAAACCATCGATATCGCAGAGAAAGCCGATCGATTGGACGACATTAAACAATTGGTCTTTATTTTCAAGACGGTCAAAAGCGAATATACCGCGGAATTGTTCGGCTATTTGAGCCCTGAAAACAAAGAAAAATTGGTCAATGTTTTTACCGATAAAGATCTGATGGAATTAATCGCCAACTCGTATACCGACGATATCGTCGACTTTTTGACGGAAATGCCAGCCAATTTAGTCACCCGTATTTTAAAAGTTTCCGATAAAGACACACGGGCCGATATCAATCATCTTTTGAATTACAAAGAGCGTACCGCCGGGGCCATCATGACCACCGAATATGTGACGCTTTTGAGCACTTTTACCGTCGAAGAAGCCATGGCCTCCATCCGTAAAATCGGTCGTGAAGCCGAAACGATTTACACCAACTTCGTCATCGATGCCAAACGCAATCTGGTCGGCACCATCGACCTTGATGATTTGATTTTCAGCGATCCCAAAGAACCGATCGTCAATGTCATGAACACCGACTTCCGCGTCGTGGATGTTTATACCGACCAAGAAGAAGTCGCCCAAGATTTCAAACGGTATGACTTGAACGCCATGCCGGTATTGAATAAAGACCACCGCTTGGTGGGTATCGTCACGGTCGACGACGTCATCGACGTCATCGAAGAAGAAGTCTCCGAAGATATGGCCAAGATGGCCGCTATCCGTCCTTTGGAAGACTCTTACATCAATTCCTCCGTTTGGGCACTGGCCAAAAAATGCATCCCTTGGCTCATCATTCTCTTAGTACTGGGCATTGGGGCTTCGGTGGTTTTGAACATCTTTGAAGAAACCATCGGCGCGGTCCCGATATTAGCCGCTTTTATCCCAATTTTAATGGATGGCGGAGGCAACTCTGGCAACCAAACCACGGTGCTTGTCACACGCAGCTTGGCGTTGAATGAAATCACGCCCAAGGATTTCTTAAAAGTCGTTTGGAAAGAATTCCGGGTATCGCTGATTGTTTCCTTGGCGGTTGCCGCTTTCTGCTTTATCTGGGTTTTCTTTGAATTATCGACGGGGATTCTCGGTTACTCAGCCTTAACGGGACTCACCGGCTGGGCATGGTTCTTCGCGGTTGCCCGAATCGCCGCGTTGGTATCCCTGACGCTTGGAACGGCGATTATCGTTTCCAAAATCATCGGGGCGATGCTTCCGTTAGCCACCGCCGCTGTCGGATTGGATCCCGCGGTTGTGTCTTCACCGCTATTGACGACCATCGTCGATGTGGTCGCGTTAGTCTTATTCTTCTTCGCTTCCGCTCAAATCTTCAATCTCATCTAAAACAAAAAGGGGCATAGCCCCTTTATTTTTTGTCTCCGAGCTCTTTGTGGTATTTGAAGAGTTCTTCGGTCGCAAAGTGTAATTTGGTTAAGACGTTTTTAGCGTTCTTCGGATAGACGAACCAAGTATCATCGACGGTTGCAATATCAAGCGCATCGCCACGACCCTTGTAGTCGTACTCCACGTGGATCGAATACATCGAATGAATCGGTTTATGAAGATGGAACGGTGTCTTATCATCAAGAACACCATCCAGGACGATACCGTTGTCATCTTGAGTGAAATGGACAACGCCTTTGCGGACAAAGCCTTCGTGGCTGGACACCAAATCTTCGATATAAACATCGTCTTCGAAGTGATACTTTCCTGAGCGGACTAAATCACGGATATTTTGACGTTCCCAGCGATACCAGTCGGGAGCGTGCGTAAATTTGGTAGGACCATTCAGACACTTGAGACTTCCGGCTTCATCCAACTCGTAGGTCACACCGCAGGATTCGCACCAAAGGGTCGTTCCTTTGGAATTCATGGTGTGTTCTTTGAGGCAGTGCGGGCATTGATAGAGGACTTTATGAAGGTTGGTGGCCCGTTCCGGGTTTTTGACTTTATAGTGATGTTCTTTTTGCCAAGCAAAGTCGTCGGTGACGAAGCGTTCTTCAATCCGGCGTTGAATCTCTTCGGCGGGAAGCGCGGCCACTTCTTCTTTCGATGCAATCAGGTAGCCATCGGTGACAAGTGGGATCTTGCGGTAAGGATGTTTATCCCATTGGGGCGAACGGATGAAATCGCCGTGGCAGTTGAGGACATACACAGGCACATGAGCCGCTTTGGCTAATTTGCCTAAGGAATTATCGAGTTGCTCATTGATCCCGATGAGGGAGAAACGGGCTTCCGGATAGATGATGACATTGGCTTTTTGTTTACGAAGCGCGAACAGGACGTGGCGAACCATCACGATATCGTTGGTAAATTTGCGTTTGCAGATAACACCGATGTGACGGAATAGCCATTCGCGTTGATTGAATTCTTCAATGGAGCAAACCCACCGGGTGGTGTGTGGGAACGAAGCCCGTAAAGCAATCGGGAAATCGACGAAGCTGGCGTGCGTCGATAAGATGATGGCGGGTCCTTTGATGCGGCGATAGCCGTGTTTGACGTACTTGTGGCGAGTCGTCAGCAGCATAAATGCGGAGGCTGCCCATTCCACCAAGGTCCAAAGTGGGCCCGGGCGACGGGGTCTTTCCGCCATATCGAATTTTCCGTGAACGTTCATAGTTTTCTCCATTCAGTTATTTTGTAAAATAAACTAGTCTCGTAGATATGTCAAAGCACTTTTATCACACCGTCCAAAAAAGCCGTGCAGAAGTGGGTTAAAATGCTATAATAATTTTTGACCAAACGCGCGATGTATATCTAAGGAGAACGCATGGAAAAGAAAACAGCAATCATCATCGGAGCAGGCCCGGCCGGATTAACGGCGGCTTATGAATTACTCAAAAAAAGTGATATTCACCCCATCATCCTGGAGGAAAGCCACGCTATCGGCGGCATCTCCCAGACCGTGGATTATAAAGGCAACCGGATTGATATCGGGGGCCATCGTTTTTTCTCTAAAATCAAATCCGTCACCGACTTGTGGGAAGAGATTCTTCCGACGCAAGGTGCTCCCTCGATTGACGACAAAATCCTTTCCCGCGAAAAGCCTTTAGTCGCAGGTGGACCCGATCCCGAGAAGACCGATGAAGTCATGCTCATCCGGACCCGTGTTTCGCGCATCTATTACCTCCGTAAATTCTTTGATTACCCGGTTTCGATGAAAGCTCAAACATTTAAAAACATGGGCTTCCGCCGCACCGTCAAATCCGGGTTTGGCTATATGGGCTCGGCCATTTTCAAACGCAAAGAAAAGAACCTCGAAGACTTCATGATCAACCGCTTCGGAAAACCGCTCTACGGGATGTTCTTCGAAAAATATACCGAAAAAGTTTGGGGGAGACACCCCCGCGATATCGATGCTTCTTGGGGTGCACAACGCATCAAGGGGCTTTCGCTTTTCAAAGCGTTAGGCAATATCCTTGCAAAACCTTTCCGGAAGAAGAATGCCAAAGTCGAAACGTCCCTCATCGAACAATACGCCTATCCCAAAAAAGGACCGGGCCAACTCTACGAAACGATGGCCAAACGGATCGTTGAAATGGGTGGCACCTTGATTCTCGATGCCAAAGTCGACCATATCGGTTTTGATGGCAAAGCCATCACGTTTGTCGAAGCCACCACTCCCGAAGGCAAAAAATCGTTTGTTGGCGATTATTATTTCTCGTCCATGCCGCTGAAAGATCTTTTCCTCTCCATCGGCGAAGCCTCAATCGACTCCGAAGCCTATCGGATTGCCACTTCGCTCATTTACCGCGACTTCATCACGGTCGGGCTTTTGCTCAAGAAACTGAAGATTCAAAATCAAACCAAAATGAAGACGCTCAACAATCTCGTTCCGGATTGCTGGATTTACATTCAAGAAGAAGAAGTCAAACTCGGACGTCTCCAACTCTTCAATAACTGGTCTCCCTATATGCCCAAGGATCCTTTGAATACCGTTTGGGTCGGACTTGAATACTTCGTCAATGAAGGCGATGAACTTTGGACCATGCCCGAAAAAGATTTCATTGCGTTTGCCATCCATGAACTCGCCTTGACCGGAATCATCGATGCGAACGACGTCTTGGATTCCGTCGAAATCAAAATCAAGAAAGCGTATCCGGCTTATTTCGAATCCTACAAAGAAATCGACAAGGTTATCGCAGTTCTGAATACCATCGACAATCTCTATTGCATCGGCCGCAACGGACAACACCGCTACAACAACATGGATCACAGCATCATGACCGCCATGGAAGCCGTAAAAGTCATTTTAAATCCCGAGAGTTCCGACAAATCTTTGATTTGGAAGGTCAATACCGAAAAGGAATATCATGAAAAGGCTGATTCTAAAAAAGCTTAATAGTGTCATTGACTGGTTCAAAATGCTTAGCAAAAAGCGCTTCTTTCCGCTTCTTGTTGCTTTCGGTGTCTTCGTCATCATCTATATCACCTATCTCATTTTTGCTTTGCAAGGGCCATTCCCGCAAATCACCGGAACTGAAACCGCCAGCGAATTGGCAACCAAGTTTTCCGAGATTGCCGCGCAGCAAGATTTTTCCGTTTTGCAAGGGGTCATGCTTTTCTTGATTCTTTTGGAACTGGGTATCGCCATCACGATGATCAAGAAACGGACGATGACCGTCAACCGGGCAATTATCTTCATATTGATTGCCGGTTTCATCATGCGGACCGGGTATGGTATTTTTACCGATGGCCTGATGACCCGTCAGCACGACTTGAGCGTCGGCTCGAACACCGGAAACGGCCACTATGGCATCACGATGTTCATCTACAACAACTGGGCGCTTCCCGAACGGCTGATTAAAATCGTTGAGGGCGTACCAACGTGGGATTTGGCCGGTAGTTATCAGATGTATCACCCAATGTTGACCCATATGACCTGGGCTGTGTTTAAGCACTTCAACAGTCTCTTCATGGGCACAAATATCTGGGTATTATACGAATCCGTTAGGATTCTTTCGATTTTCTTCTCGTGCATGTCCTTATATTTTATCTACTTGACGTTCAAAGAATTCAAAATCCAAGGATGGCCGCTGGTGATGGCCACGGCGATTATTGCGTTCAGTCCTGTTTTTTATCGTCTTTCGGCGATGACCAACAACGATCCGATGGCTTACTTCTTTATCTTCTTAGGTATTTTGTTTACCGCTAAATGGCTTCATAAACCGACGATCGGCAATATCGTCGTTATTGCCCTATCGATTGGACTGGGCATGGCGTCGAAAATGACCGCTGCCCTATTGGCATTCCCGGTCGCCGGAGTATTCGTCTATCGTCTAGTCGTTTCCATTAAACAAAAAAAGGTTCTTTCGCTCATTCCGGGCTTTCTCTTATTCGCCGTAATTGTTTTCCCGATTGGCTTGTATTTTCCCATTAGAAGCTACCTGAAATACGGGCAACCTTTGACTTATGTGTGGCATAACCTCAACCACCACTTATTGGTGACCAACACGAGCGTCTGGGATCGTTACTT
>CALMWE010000184.1 GCA_937873795.1 uncultured Caryophanales bacterium | reverse complement strand
AAGTAACTATTATCGAAACCAAAGACGTGGAAGAAACCGAAGTCAAAATCTACTGTAAGCAAAGAGATGCTCAAGTGGAAACTCTTGTTTCATCGCTGAATGTCTTGAATCAAGAAATCATTGGCAAAAAGGATGATGCCAATTATGTCATCCCTTTATATGAAATCTATTATTTCGAAAGTGTGGACGAAAAGGTCTTTTGTTATACCGACAAAGAAACCTTTGAGGTCAAATACCGGTTGTACGAATTAGAAGAGGTTTTGGCCAAAGCCCGCTTTATCCGTATCGGCATCAGTATGATATTAAACGTTGCCCAAGTAGACGCGTTTAAATCCAGTTTGAACGGTCGCATGGAAGCACGGCTAAAAAACGGGGAATCCGTGGAAATCTCACGGTCGTATGTCCCGAGTTTGCGCCGCATGTTGGGAGGACAATAACATGAAGTACATCCAACGTTGGGTTTATAGTTTCGCCATCACCAGTGTGGCTCTCATCCTTTTTAACCTCGGGGTCTATGTCCGTCTTGGACTCAATCCGGGATATATCCGTGTGGTTCTGGGCGCCATCATGATCAGTGCCTTGATCGCTGCCTCCATCACCATCTTCAAATGTAAAAAAGGCAACGATATCCTCAAAGCTTTTCTGGGCCTACTCCCATTGCTTCCGATTAATTTGATTATGCGAAGCATTTATGGGGTCGTGGTCTTTAGAGCCGCCATCTTCTTCTGGACGTTGGCTCTCATCTTCGTCGTTGCTTATTCAGTGGCGGTGGCAGTCGTTTCGCACAAGGCCAAACGAGAAGAAAAGGAATTGAATGTTTTGTTGAAAGACAAAGAAAAAGACGCACAAAAATAAACGAAGCGAGGTTCAAAGCCTCGCTTTTCATTTCTCGTATTCACAAAGTCTTTCGGAATAATCGTAAAGCCATTTCATCAACACCGGATTTCTTGCCTTTTTGGCACAAATTAACGGAATGCCGTTCTTCCAATATAAACCTGTTTTTTCAGCGTAATAATCATCCAAGGCAATGGCCACCATATGCCTGGCGGGAACCTCGGGTGAATCGCCTTGTTTCTTTTTGAGCGACCAAGCCCATCGTTCCAAGCCTTTTGTTTGCTTCCAAGCCAAAGAGGTGTTCACGAGTCCCGGATCAATCGCGTAAAACGAAATTTGTCTGGCCGCAAAGCGCTTGGCCGATTCG
>CALMWE010000183.1 GCA_937873795.1 uncultured Caryophanales bacterium | reverse complement strand
CGGTTGATTTCGTCGAGAAGTTTGCTACGGATGGGATCGATCGAGCAGAACCATTGCGGCGTCGCGCGGTAGATTAAAGGCTTACCGGTCCGCCAGTCATGCGGGTAGGAGTGAACGATGCTGGATTCATGGAGTAACGCATGGTTTTCTTTCAGCATTTCCAGCACCACATCGTTAGCTTTTTCATAGAAGAGGCCTTCTAAGCGGGGTCCGGCTTCATTTGTCATTACGCCTTTTGCGTCCACCGGGCAAAGGGTCGGTAAATGATAGCCTTTGGCGACGATGAAGTCATCTTCGCCATGGCCGGGCGCGGTATGGACCGCACCGGTTCCGGCGTCATCGGTGACGTGTTCGCCCACGATGACCACGGATTCACGGTCGTAGAAAGGATGCTTCGTGGTGACATATTCGAGCTTCTTGCCTTTGAAGGATTTAAGAAGCGTGCATTCCTTGAAGCCGATTTCTTTTTGGCATTCTTCGAGACGGGCTTTTAAAAACACCAAACGTCCGAGTTCGGTTTGATAAAGACCATACTCAAACGTCGGATGAACGGAGATGGCAAGGTTAGCCGGTAAGGTCCACGGGGTCGTGGTCCAGATGACCATTTTATCGCCCATCGATAAGACTTTTTTACCATCCACCACATCGAAAGCAACGTAGATGGCGTGGCTTCTCACATCGGCATATTCGATTTCAGCTTCGGCTAATGCGGATTCGCTACTGGGGGACCAGAAGACAGGCTTAAGACCTTTGAAGATCAAGCCATCGAGGGCCATCTTGGCAAAGACATCGATCTGCCAGGATTCGTAATCGTGTTGCAAGGTTAAATACGGGTGATCAAAATCGCCCATCACGCCTAAGCGGCGGATTTGTTCTTTTTGATGTTCGACTTGGAGTTTGGCATAGCTTTCGCATTGGTCACGGAAGGCATACACCGGGGTGGTCTTACGGTCCACGCCCATCTTCGTGATTTTGTTTTCGATCGGTAAGCCATGGGTATCCCAACCAAAGACAAACGGGGTCGAATAGCCCGACATGTTCTTGTAGCGGACGACAAAATCCTTGAGGCAACGGTTTAAGGCGTGTCCCACGTGCATGTCGCCGTTGGCGTATGGCGGACCATCATGCAGTTGGTATTCGTCGCAACCTTTACGGCGTTCCAGCATTTGTTCGTATAGGTGCTCTTTGGCCCAACGTTCCACGATCAGGGGTTCTTTGACTCCTAAGTTGCCCCGCATCTCGAATGCGGTCTTGGGCATGAGCAGTGTTTTCTTCAGTTCCATAGCATTTCCTCCTAAGAAAATAAAAAGCGTCCTCGTATAAGGACGCGGACGCGCGGTACCACCTTAATTCATCCCTTGGGGATGCTCTCGAGGTCTCGTAACGTGAGATACGGCGTCCTTACTTAGTTGGGGTACGCACTCCGAAGGGATACCTTTGAGTTTTTCCTAGCGGCCTTGCACCATTTGCCGCTTCGCTGAAGGAAAGAGAATCAAAGACGTGTCTTCATCATCGGTTTAACGCGACTATTATGTCATAAGTCATTGAAAATGACAAGATAAGGGAACTTGCGAGAGGGTAAGGCGTGTAACTATACAATTGATGTGAAACAAAACCACTGAAAGAAAAGGTAACCGACTCTTTATAATGTAATTACCACAAAACATTGGAAAAGAGGTCGATTACCCATG